>CAZKDZ010000034.1:0-57570 GCA_964551635.1 uncultured bacterium
GAAAGCGCGGGATGGGGTGATCCGGTTCGTCCTGCCCGAGGCGATAGGCCGCGCGGTTTCGTGCGACACCGTGAAGAAAGAGGAGATCGAGGAGGGCATCCGGTATATGCAGAAATGCTCTCCCGAACCGGCATGAAGACAGCCTCCGCCGGGCGACCGTCCGCTTCAGCGGGTCAACCGTTCGATGACGCAGCGGTGACCGGGAAAGCTCCGCATGAGGTCCGTGCGATTCGCCAGCTCAAAGTCCTCGAATTCGAAACCGGGAGCGACAGTGCCGCCCATGAGGGCGAATGAGCGGGGCTCATTCAGCGTAGCGCCGTACCAGCAGCCGGCGGTAATGACTGCCGTCAAGGACTCGTCGTTTTCAGGGTTGTTGCCAAGCAGGGCGCGTTCGTATACACCGCTTTGATCAATCGTATGGATGGTGACGGGCGATCCGGCATAGAAGTGCCAGATCTCGTCGGACCTGATGCGGTGAAGGGCGGAATAGTCATTGCCTTCGAGCAGGTAGTAGATCGCGGTTGAGAATGTTCTGGGACCGTTGAACCGCTTTGGAAGAGCCCGCGCCTGGACGGTCTCGCAGGAGCGGTATATTTCCCGATAGTATCCGCCTTCCGGGTGCTCTCTGAGGTTCAATTCCGAGATCCAGTATTCGGCATTCCGGTTCATGGCAAATGGTAAACCCTGAGGAAGAGGGGCGAGGAATCCTTGCCCCTCTTCCTCTTTTCATGAAGGACCTGCACTCGGCTTCAAAGACGGAAACGACATCAGGACGCACTGAATTACGCCCGCGAAATTTCACCGCCCCCCAGGCAGATCTCGCCATCGTAGAAGACGGCTGATTGTCCCGGGGCCACGCCCGGGTCGGCTTCCGCCATCTGAACTTCCAGTCCGGCATTGCCGCCGGATTCGATGCGGCACCCCACGAGCCGGGGGCCGTGCCGGATTTTGACTAGAAGGTCGCGCCGCTCGGGGACTCCCGAGATCCAGTGCGGACTTGAGACCCGGAAGCGGCTCAACGCCCGTTCGGCGCGGCGTCTCCTGTGGGACACGAGGACGATGTTGTCTCTGGTGTCTTTCCTGACAACGTACCAGGGTCCCGCGGCAAGGCCCAGCCCTTCGCGCTGTCCGATGGTGTAGAACCAGTACCCGCGGTGGCGGCCGAGCCGGGCGCCGGTTTCCACGTCGACGATGTCCCCGGCCTTTTCTCCCAGGTGCGCCCTGACGAAGTCCGGATAGCTGATCTTGCCCAGAAAACAGATGCCCTGGCTGTCTTTGCGTTCCTGGTTCGGCAGATCGAAATCCCGTGCGTATTTCCGGACCTGCTGTTTGGTGAGGTGCCCGACCGGGAAAAGCGCGCGTTTGAGTTGCGCCTGGCTGAGTCCGGAAAGAAAGTAGGTCTGGTCCTTTACTGGATCCGGCGCTCGCTTCAGGTAGCAGGTGCCACAGGCTTCTTCGATCTGTGCATAGTGCCCGGATGCGACTTTGTGGAAGCTGCCGTCGATACGGGCCGCGAACTCTCCGAATTTGATCTGCCGGTTGCAGACTATGTCCGGGCTGGGAGTACGGCCGGCCCTGAGTTCGGACACGGCGCGCGAGACCACCCGGTCCAGGTATTCGGCCTGCAGAGGGATGACGCGAAGCGGTATCCCGGCCTGTTCGCAGACGGCGCGCGCGTATTCGACGTCTTCTTCCCAGGGGCAGCCGCCGAGGAAGGCAAGTTCGTCTTCCAGCCAGACCTTGAGATAGAATGCGGTGATCTCGTGGCGCCCCTCGCTGCGTAGCAGATTGAGTGCCACGGAACTGTCGACGCCGCCGGAGAGCAGAAGGGCGATTTTCATGGATCTATCCAAAACGCACGAGGCACTCGGCCAGCGGTTCGACCGTTTTCAGATCCGCGCAGCCGGACACGGTCTCGATCAGACGCCGGGTGTGGGATCTGCCCGCGACACCATCGACAAGACGATGTGCTTTGGAGACGAGATCGTCAAAGGTGACGCCGCTGTCCGGATCCCCCGGGGCGGGTAGCGGTCCGGTACCGTGTGTCCGTCCGCCTGAGGTGGTGACGGTCACCCGCGCCAGCGCGTCATCCGGGAAACGGGCTTCGATGGCCGGATCGACCGACATTTCAATTCGGTCCGAGAGGGCGAGCACCGCTTCATCGTTCAGACCGTCGCCGGTGATTTCAGGAACGCCAACCCGTCCGTGAACAAAGGCGCAGGCCACGGGAAAGGGCAGGCTGTATTGTGCCTCTTCGGTATTGGTCGGGCGCCGGGTGCCAAGTTGAGTGGCCGCTTCAAAGGTTTCGATTCGGACCGCGGCGATGTCATCGGGTGTCAGATTGTGCTTTGTACGGAGCTCGACGGCGCCAGCGATGGCGGGCTGCGCCCACCGGCAGCACGGATGAAATTTGAAATAGACCCGTTCGATCCACCATTCGGCTCCCAGGGTCTCCATCGACGCGCGGTACTCGTCCGCATAAGGCGTTGCCGGGGAGCCCGTGAATCCGCGGGCCGCGAGCTGAGCGGCAACGACGCCCACAAACGCGCCCCAGTGGATACCGTCCTTGACCATCGCCGGTCGACGCACGCAATCCATAATTGGCGCGAGGGGTGCGTGGTATTCGGCGATGGCCAGCGCGTGTTCCACCTCCCGGGGTCCGAGTCCCGCCAGACGGGCGCATGCAGCCGCCGCGCCGAGGCTGCCCCAGGATCCGGAACCGTGGTAACTGGGCCCTCTGTGGGGATGGTCGTGCCAGATCGCGCCGGCGCGCATCCCCACTTCGTAACCGACGACCACCGCCGCGAGAAAATCTGCGCCCGAAGCGTTTTCGGCCTGAGCCGTCGCGAGCGCCGCGGGAATGACGACCGCGCCCGGATGGCCTTTCGCCAGGCGGAAGCCGTCGTCGACGTCCAGCGCGTTCGCTGCGCAGGCGTTTGCGAGGGCGGCGCCCGGGGCGCTGCCAATCCTGCCTCTTCCGGCAATCGTAGCTTCGCTGCCCGCGAATGCAATTACGGCGTAGTCCGACACAATATTCGCCGCGGACGTGTCCAGGCCCGCAATGGTTGCGGCGAATAGGTCCAGGAGATTCCTGCTCAGCTGCGTCCGTACGGCTTCCGGGAAATCGTCGTATCGGGCGTTCGCAATGAATCCGCTGATATCGCTCGTTGCCATATTGGACCGGGCCGCCCGCTTCAGTCGCTGAGGATCTGTTTCTCAATGTCAAGCCCGACCCGGCCACTCCAGGCAGTCAGCAGTTCTTTATACATCGGGCCCGGTTTACCGCTTCCGACCGGTATGTTGTTGAACCGGGTACACGGGGCGATGCAATATGGCGTGGTCGTCAGCCAGGCCTCGTCGGCGTTGGCCACGTCGTACGGCTGAAGGTCCTTTTCAATCCAGTCAAGTCCGCGTTCGGCCGCAAGTTCCCTGACGGTGAGTAAGCTGACGCCCTGGAGTATGTTGCGCGTGGTCGGGGAGTAGACAGTGCGGCCCACAACGACGACGAAGTTGGAACCCGCGCATTCCGTGACGTTGCCGTCCAGGTCCAGAAGCAGCGTAATCGCTTCAGGGTCTACCGCGTGGGTCTGCTGATCGGCCAGCCACCAGTGCAGGCGGGACCGGTTCTTGGATTTCGGATCCAGGCACTGGGGAGGGATGTGGCGCAAGGCGGGCGTGACCACGTGCGCGCCGGCTTCGAAGAGGTGACGCCAGACGCGAAAGGGCAGTGGGAAAGAGTGAATGCAGACAGTGGGTGTAAGGCGGGCGCTTCCCGCGGCGCTGCCGGCGTAGATCTCGTTTTCTCCCGGTGTGATGAAGTGTACGATGCCAAGGTCGGCCCCGGGCTCGATCAGTTCCCCGTTCGCCCGAATGAGTTCCAGGGTCCTGTCGCGCATCCGGCTTTGCGAGAGCGGCGGTTGAATTCCCGCGTATTTGCACGACCGGTAGAGCCGGTCCAGGTGATCGTCCAGACGAAACGGCGCGTGGGCGAACGTTCGGGTCATTTCGGTGAGCGTTGCGCCCAGAATGATGCCCAGGTCGTAAATCCTGATTGCGGCCTGGGAGGCAGGCACGAATTCTCCGTTGAGATAGACGATGGGTTCCTTCATGTTCTCGCTCCAGCCGCCGGATTACCGGATAGACGTCGAAATCGGAAAACTGCTCGTCGATAATATAGCCGGCGGGTGATTACAAGACAAACGGAAAGGGTCTTTGGGGGCGTCAGGTAGATGGTATGATTGACGACTGCGGCCGGATATCATCGTTGGGCCTTCAATCTGCCGAGGGAGCTTCAAGGGCGGGCTTCGCGGGGACGTCTCCGCAGCCGCCAACCATGAGTTACATCCAGAGATTCCGATCCAGGCTGCGGTACTGAATGGCCTCCCCGACGTGCTGGGGTTTGATTTCCTGTTCCTCTTCCAGGTCCGCTATGGTGCGGCTGACCTTCAGAATACGGTCGTAGGCGCGCGCCGAAAGGCCGAGCTTCGTGATTGCCATTTTGAGAAGCTCTTCGCCTTTGCCGTCGATCCGGCAGTAATCGCGAATTTCCGCGGGCCCCATGTGGGCGTTGCAGAACAGGTGTTGTTTTTCCCTGAAGCGGTGAAGTTGTACCTGGCGCGCCGCATTCACGCCTTCGCGAATGGCATCGGAGGTTTCGCCGCCAGGCTCATCGGCGAGTTCGGTGTATTCCACCCCCGGGACTTCAATGTGAATGTCGATGCGGTCGAGAAGTGGACCCGAAATCCGGGCCATATACCGCTGGATGATCGGCGGTGAACACGTGCATTCGTTTTTGGGATCGCCGAAGTATCCGCACGGGCATGGATTCAGGGCGCAGGCGAGCATGAACTGTGCGGGATAGGTCAGGGAGACCATGGCCCGGGCAATGGTTACGAAACCGTCCTCGAGCGGTTGGCGCAGGACCTCGAGGACATGCTTCTTGAATTCGGGTAACTCGTCCAGAAAGAGAACGCCGTGGTGTGCAAGCGAGACCTCGCCCGGCCGCGGGTGGGGACCGCCGCCGATCAGGCCGGCATCCGAGATGGTGTGGTGCGGTGAACGAAAGGGCCGTACCGCCACCAGGGTGGTCTCCGGGGGCAGCAGTCCGGCCACAGAGTGAATCTTGGTGGCTTCGATGGCTTCGTCAAGCGTCAGGTCGGGCAGGATGGTGGGCAGGCGGCGGGTGAGCATCGTCTTTCCGGAACCGGGCGGACCGATCATGATGATGTTGTGGCCGCCGCTGGCAGCCACTTCCAGTGCGCGCTTGGCGTGAACCTGACCCCGTACATCCCTGAAATCGATGCGGTAGTTCAGGGCCTGACTGAAGATGCGGTCGATATCGACCCGGAACGAAGGCACGTCCCGGAAGCCCTCGAGAAAGTCCAGTGTCTCCATCAGGTCGCCGACGGGATGCACGTCGATCCCGCCCGCGATGGCTGCCTCGCGGGCATTCTCGCGTGGGAGGATCATCCCCTTGTAACCTGCCTGCCGGGCCTCCACGGCCATCGGCAGGACGCCGCGGACCGGCCGGACGGCGCCGTCGAGGGCAAGCTCTCCGAGAACGATGTATTGTGAGAGGATCTCGGGCGAGATGTCTCCGGAAGCGGCAAGGATGCCCACCGCAATCGGCAGGTCGAAGGCCGAGCCTTCCTTGCGGATATCCGCGGGCGCGAGATTGACGGTTACACGGCGATTCGGAAAGGCCCTCCCGGAGTTCTTTATTGCTGCGGTTACACGATCCCGGCTCTCTTTGACGGCGTTGTCCGGCAGGCCGACCACCGAAAATGCGGGAAGTTGATAGTCCAGATCGGTCTCAATACGTACAACGTAGGCGTCTATACCCAGGGTGGCGCAGCTCAGCACGCGGGACATCATACGGGCCTCCTCGGAGTCTGTCTGGAATCTGACTGAACTCCACGGAAGCGGGCTTTTCTGCAAGGAGTCCGGTTTGGATGAATTCCAACCAACTCTCAGATTGCAAAGGGCGTGCCAGAGGAGTGGGATGCACCTGAGAAGCTGTTTTAAAATTACCGGTGAGTTCCCGAGCGCGAGCGAAAAAGTGGCGGTTATGAGGCGCGAAGGGCGTGCAGCGCCGACGGGAAAATCCGCCCATATTTGTCTATACGGGTGGGTTTGACCAACGCCGACCGGCGCTTTTGCAGCCGCGTGAAGACCGCTGGCGATTTTAAGACAGCTTCTTGACTGCTGAATGGAAGAGAGATTGGGTTTAAAGCGGGGACAGTGGCGCCCGAGGCGGGAAAGGGATGTTCAGATTCAGGTGAATGGATTGAACGATATGTTGACCGTCCGGGTCCGGTTGTAACCCGCGGCGCGTTGAAGGAGCCGTTCCGGACCGCGGACCCGCTCCTTTCGCCGGACGCCTAGAGCGGCTGGTCCGGGTCAACGTCCGCCGCATAGTCGACCGATGGCAGGCCGAAACCGAAGAGCTTGAGGAATTCCTCGCGGAAAACCCGCACATCTGAAATCGCCTCCAGGTTTTCGGTATTAACGGACTGCCAGAGGGAGTCGATGCGCGTCTGCACGTCCTCCCTCAATTCCAGGTCATCGATGCGGATGCGCCCGTTCTCGTCGGTGGGTACGGTGGGTCCGGCATAGAGTCGATCCTTCAGAAGCCGGTACATCTGTTCTATACATCCTTCGTGAATATCCTTCTCCTTCATGACCTTGTATAACAGCGAAATATAGAGGGAAACCACCGGTACCGCCGCGCTGGACTGGGTGACCACGGCCTTGTTCGCGGAGATGTAGGCGCGTCCGTTTCTTTTCCTCAGCCGCCCGTCCAGTTCCCGGGCGGTGGCCTCGAGGTGGATTTTCGCCCTACCGATGGTGCCGTCGCCGTAGACCGGCCGGGTCAGCTCCGGTCCAACATAGGTAAACGCGACCGTGCGGGCGCCCTCGGCAAGCACGTCCGCCGCTTCGAGAGCCTGAATCCACAGGTCCCAGTCCTCACCGCCCATGACGGCGACGGTATTGTCGATCTCGCCGTCCGTGGCCGGCTCGATGCAAACTTCCGAGACGACTCCCGTGTGGATATCGACGGTCTTTCCCGTGTACGGCTCGCCCACGGTTTTCAATACGGAGGTATATTGCACCCCCGTCCGTGGATGGGTTCGACGTGGCGACGCCAGGCTATATACCACGAGATCCACGTCTCCCAGGTCTTCCCTGATGGTCGAGACGGTCTGTTCCTTGATTTCATCGGAAAACGCGTCGCCGTTGATGCTTTTCGAGTAATGGCCTGCCTCTTTTGCGGCCTTTTCGAAGGCAACCGAATTGTACCATCCCGCCGAAGCCGTACGATTCCTCAGGGCCGGCCTTTCAAAGAAGACCCCCACGGTCCTTGCGCCGCCGCCGAAACAGGCTGCGATTCGAGTGGCCAGCCCGTAGCCCGTCGAGGCGCCGACGACGAGCACGTTCTTGAAGCGCTTAAGCGGCGCCTGTTTCTCTACCCAGTCGATCTGTTCGTGTACACTGTGCGCACAGCCGACGGGGTGCGCCGTCGTACAGATGAATCCCCGGATTCTGGGTTTGATAATCATTGGACGGTCCTTTCCTTCGTTTCGGCGGGGGGTCGTTTCTTGTTCCAGGGCGCGAGCGACTCAAAGGCCGCAGAGGCGCGCAGTACGCCCGCGTCGTCGCGCCAGCGCCCGACAATCTGCAGGCCAACCGGCAATCCGTCGTCCGCAAACCCCGCCGGAACCGTTGCCGCCGGCTGCCCGGTGATGTTGAACGGGTACGTGAAAGCGGTCCAGCCGAGGTAGCTGGTTGGCTGGCCCGCGATTTCGCCTGGATGGTCGTGACCGGCGGCAAAGGCTGTAACGGGAAGTGTCGGACATAGAAACAGGTCGTAGACGCTCATGAATTCACGCCATCCATGGTAGTAGTCATTGCGACGCGCGTACGCGGTTGCGAGCTGGGACCCTGAGACGGATTTCCCGCTTTCAATCACGCCGACAAGGCCGGTGTCCAGGAGATCCCTGACGTCGTCCAGGTTGTCCTCGAACACACCCGCAAACGACGCGGACCAGATTGTGTTGGCGATATCCCAGGGGTCGGGCAGTCCGGGATGGGCCTCTTCGACCCGACAGCCGAGTTCCTGAAACCGTGCAGCCGCCGACGCCGCAATCGACAGGACTTTGGGGTCGCCCCGGACGTAACCCAGATCGGGAGACCAGGCAATGCGCAGACCCGCGATATCACCTTCCATTTCACGGAGGTAATCGGTGGAGTCGGGCAGCGAAAGGCGATCCAGGGGATGGGCGCCCGCCATGGCTGTGAGCATCAGCGCGGCGTCCCTCACGGTGCGGGTGACGGGCCCGGCGTGGGAGAGCAGTTCAACCACGCTGGCCGGGTACTGGGGAACACGACCCCAGGACGGCTTGAGTCCGTACAGGCCGCAGAAACCGCACGGGATGCGAATGGACCCTGCTCCGTCCGTTCCCTGGGCCACGGGTCCCATACCCAGCGCAACGGCGGCAGCGGCGCCTCCGCTGGATCCGCCGGCTGTACGGCCGTACATCCAGGGGTTGTGCACCGGCCCGTTGACCCGGTTTCCCGAGTCACCCTTCCAACCCAGTTCGGGGGTCGTGGTTTTGCCGACAAGGACCATGCCGGTGTCTGCAAGACGTTCCACAAGCGGCGCATCGTAATCGGGCACCCAGTTTCTGTAGAGCAGCGATCCCCGGGCGGTACGGATGCCTCTGGTGGGGGTGAGATCCTTGAGTGAACCCGGGATCCCGGCCAGGATACCGGGCTCTCCGCCCATATAGGCGCGTTCGGCGCGAATGGCCTGTTCCAGAGCGCGTTCGTGAGTGACCGTAACGAAGGGGTTGAAATCGGGATTCAACCGTTCAATCCGGTGCAGCACGGCTTTCGTTACCTCAACGGGCGACAGCGCCCGCTTCCGGTACAGACTGCGCAGTTCGACCGCCGGGAGATGGCAAAGATCGGCTGAATTCATCCTTCCGCTCCGGGATTGGAACCACGCGCGGCCTGGGCCGGCATCGATGGACGGAACGGGTGGCCCACGAGCGCCGCCAACCGCGAGACCAGCCGGTATGAAATGCCCCAAAGGACGCGCTGTCGCGGTCCCGGCAAATCGATCGTGGAAAAGCGACGATCCTCATTGTCGATCCGAAAGTTCCGCTCACGATGGCGTCCGGAGTCCGCGAGGGCGTTCAATTGCACCCAGAAAGCGTCCTTGACTTCGTCGTTTGGTCGGAGCCGATCTCTGATTTCGACGGTGTAGACGAAACCCGACACGAGGATGGGAAGGGTAGCGCCAGTGACGTCATCCAGTCGACCGAGGTACTCAGCGTTTCCGAGGTCCAGGCCGATTTCCTCCCGAGTCTCGCGCTCTGCGGCCATGCGCGCGTTTCCATCGCCGGGTTCCACCCTGCCGCCAGGAAACGCGACGTGGCCCGACCAGGGATCGCCTTCGCGCTGCGACCGTTCGATAAACAGCAGGTGAACCGCATCCTGCTGTTGATGCAGCACCATTGCGACGGCGGCTCGGGCCCTGTCTCCGGATGCCAGTCGCGGGTGATATCCGGCGAGACACCGGCGGATCTCTGCAATCGAGGTCATGTAGGTCCGGGCAGGCTTGCTCCGGCTGCCAACGGTCCGGTCGTGGATCACCCGGCGGGCCTGATTCTGCGATACCGATCGTAGACGAGGAATCCCAGACCGAGTCCCGCGTTGAGCAGCACGGGAATGCGGTAAATGCTGACGACTTCGTACCTGAAAACGGCTCCCGATGCGCCCGCGGAAACAATCAGAAACGACAGGACGATAAGGGGTTTGCAGATCGACGGCGGCACAAACGGCGCGGAAATGATAGACAGAAGCGCCGCGTGGAAGATGAAGAAGCCGGCGTAGCCGTTACGGACGGCCATGGCGTACTGCCAATCGTACCTGAAAGCCCAGACCAGGTAGACATGTGCGACGGCGACCAGCGCAACCAGCGCGATGGCCGGGCGGCTGTACGTGCCTCTGGCTGTAAGTACCAGATTGGCAGACAGCCCGATGTAACCCAGAAAGGCCAGAAGAAACGTGAAGTTCTCGAGCGTCAAGGCGAGGTCGTTTTCGGCGACGGTGAAGCCGGGCGCGGATTTCGGGACCGGTGGACAGCAGGACGGCGCAGCAGAAAGACAATCGTAATGAGGAATTCGCTCGTACGGGCGCCAGGACCTCCGTCGCAACGTGGCCGGCGGTCTGCATGAGACGAACGAAGTTGACGCGAAACGGAAAGTTCAGAGCGTGGGATTGAATCTAGCAGCCCGTTGAAAAAGCCCATCCGGGCTGCGGCCGGCCCTTGAGGTCGAAATACTGCGTTGCTCGGCCTCGCCTTCAGAGCGACTTTATCAACGGACTGCTGGAAGTGCGCCCGCGCAGGTGGATCGCCCGCGGGGTGTTCAGTCTGATGTACCTATTCTCCGGTGTCGACGGGGTTCTTGATGCGATCGATCTTGTCCTCGCAGTACTTCTTGAATTTGCGATCTCTGAGCCCTCTCTCGTAGCTCTTGATGGCCTTTTCCTTCCAGCCCTGAGGCCGCCAGGCATCGTATACGTCTCCAATGATTACGTACGCCGGAACTTTGTATTTACTGCTCGACGTGGCTCTTCTGGCGTAGTTGAGGGCGTTCTGGTATTGTTTGAGTTCGAAATAGGCGACCGCCGCACGGTACTGGGCTTCGCTGTCTCTGGAGTTCAGCGCGAGCGCCTGTTGGTACGCCGACACGGCGCTCTTGTAGTTCTTCCCCAACGCGTGAGAGTATCCCAGCGCCGTGTAGATTCTGACTTTGTCTTTTTTGGTGGGCGCCACCGCGACGCCCTTTCTCAGAATGGAAACCGCTTTTGAATGTTGTTTTGTCTGATTGTACACGACCGCCAGGCTGCGGTAGGCGTTGATGTTCTTCCTGTCTTTGCAATTGGGATCGCTTTCGATTGCCTTCCCGTAACTCCGGATCGCCCGGCTGTTTCTCTTGGTGAGCCGAAACAGATCGCCCAATTGCCGATGGGCTTTGGCGTACGTGGGATTGAGCTCGACGGCTGTTGCAAAGGCGGCCTCGGCCTGCTTGATCTTGCGCGCGTTTCTGGCGGCCAGACCCAGATTGTAGTAGTTGGTGGCATCCGTGGGATCGAGCTGGGTTGCGTTTTCGTATTCCTCGATCGCTTTCCTGTAGTTCTTCCTGAGCAGGTGCTCCCTGCCCTGCCTTGAATAGGCCCCTTTCAGGAGATTCCGTGCATTGCCGTTCTGAAAATCGCCGTCGAGATTCAGCACGGCTTTGAACGCCGCCTGCGCGTCCTTGTATTTTTTCAGATTAAAATAGAGGTTTCCCAGTTCATAATGGGCCTCGACGTAATCCGCCTTTACCGTGGTGGCCATTCGGAAATTGGCGATGGCCTTCTCGGAATCCTTGAGCTTCTGGTAGGTCTTGGCCATGCCCCGGTAGGCCTGGGCATTGTTCCCATCCAGCTTGACGGCGTCTTCGAACGCCTGGAGGGCCTGCTGATAACGCCTTTTCTCGAAAAGGGCCTGACCGGCGTTGTATTTTTCCGCCGATTCGGGAGCGACCTGAGCCCACGCGGGCTGGCAGAATGGAAGGCCCAGGAGCAGGAGCAGAGACAGTCGACAACGCATATCAGGTGATCCTCTCGAATATGCAGGTGAACGGAAGTGTGATTGGCAGAAGGTAAATATTACCAAATCCCGGGACGATGTCAATCGCCCTGGACATGCGGAAAGGCCACCACCGGTTGTGTGATGGCCTCCGCCGAGTTCATACTGCCTTAACCGGGATCAATCGTGCAACTTGAAAGCGATACGCTGGGTCATCCAGACATTCACGGGCTTGTCGTTCTGGATCGCCGGCTTGAATACGAACTGCCTGACGGCATCGATGGCCGACTGCCTGAAGATTTCCTGGCCCTTCAACACCTGAACCCTGTCCGTCCGACCGTCCCTTCGCACCATGAACTTGACGAAAACATTGCCCTCCAACCCCGCTTTGCGGGCGATCTCGGGAAATTTGGGCTGGGCCCCCTTGATCAGTTCCGGTTTTTCCTCCACGCTCCAGAACTCCATCACTTCTTCTTCCATTGGCGCCTCGGTGGCGCCTGGAGGCGGGGGCGGCAGGTCGACGGGCGCCTGATCCAGGTCGAGGTCGGTCGTTTCGATGGTCACGTCGTCGGGTACATCGTCGCTTTCGGTTTCAACCGGCATGGCCGGCCTTGGAGGCGGGGGCGGCCGCTGAATCTGGCGCGTTTCCGGGATCTCCTCCATCTGGATGATGATCTGGTCTTTTTTCCCCGCAGAGGCACGTATATCGAACGTGGGAAAAAGGATCGCCATAATCAGGTGCAGGGCGCAGGAGATACCCACCGACGTCCAGAAGACTCTTGGATAACGCTGCCTGAGATCGTGTTCAGGGTACTTCCGCCGGACGATGTCCTTCCCTTTGATATAGGCCATTTGCGTTACCTCTCTCGATCCGTGGCAAAGTTGACGCGTAGCGCGTCTGCTTTGCGAAGTTCCTCGATCACCTGGGAAACGAGCCCGTATGGCGCACGCGTATCGCACTTGAGTGAGACGATCAGCCGCGGGTTCTGTACGCGGCGTTCGTAGAAGATGGGAGCAACCTGGTTGACCTGGGCGATCTTGTCGTCTATGTAGACCTTTCGGTCCGCGGAAATCCAGACGTAGGAAATATGGCGGCGCGTCTTGATTTCCTCGACCTTTTCAGCCCTGGGCAATACGATCCCGGTGACCCGGTAGCGGACGAAAACCGTGGTGACCATGAAAAAGATCAGGAGGAGAAAGGCGATATCCGCCATTGAACCGGTTGGAATGGACGTATGTACCCCTGATTTTTTTGAAAAATCCGCCATGCTGAGAACTCCTGTTGCCGGACGAACCTACTTTTCCGGGGATGCTAGAGAGATCCGCGTTGCGCCTGAAAGCTTGATCTCATCCAGAACGTCTATGAATGCGTTATAGGGCGTCTCCTCGTCCGCCTTGAGGGAAACGATCAACTTGTCGTTTTCACTCAGCCGACGTTCGATGTCGGCCCGCAACTGTCCAAGGGGAACTTCCTGTTCCAGGTTGATGAGGATATCACCGGCGGCATTCACCCAGACGTTGCAGATATTCTTCTTCTGGATCTTCTTGTTTTCTCCGGCGGGCGGAAGCTGCATGCCAATGCCCTTGTCCTGGTTCATTGTGGTGGTCACCAGGAAGAAGACAATCAGCAGAAAGGCGATGTCCGCCATCGACGAAGTCGGGATTTCGGGATTGGATTTGTTCCGCCTTGCCAACTGTGGCTTGTTCGCCATGGCTTATTCTCCCGCTGGCGTATCGTAGCCGGCCTGGATCAGTTCGTCGATGAACTGAGAGGAACTCTCCTGCATATCGATGATAATCTTGTCTATCTTGGAGACGAAGAGGTTGTGCAATGCCTGGATTGGAATGGCGATGACCAGTCCGGATGCGGTGGTGATGAGCGCTTCGGAAATACCGGCCGCCACAATACTGGGCTCGACGTCGCCGGCTTTCGCAATGGCGTCGAAGGCGCTGATCATCCCGCTCACCGTCCCGAGGAACCCGAGCAGCGGAGCGATATTGGCTACGGTGGACAGCCAGACCATGCCTTTTTCCAGGAAGGCCATTTCGATGGCGCCGGATTCCTCTATGGCTTTTTCGACATGTTCAATCCCCCGGTCCAGGCGGAGAAGGCCGGCATGGAGAACCGAGGCGACCGGACCCCTGTGACTTGCGCAGACCTCGGCCACGCCCTCCGGCCCCCGCTGCTTGAGCGCTTCCTGAACCGCGGTGAAAAACTCCCTCGTATCGATGGAAGACCGCCAAAGCGACCAGAAACGCTCAATGCTGACCGCAATACCGAAAAGCAGCATAAGCAGAAGCGGGTGCATGAAGGGCCCGCCGTTTACATAAAGTTCAACCATGCCTCAATCCCCCAGTTGATGTGAATGTTCGTTACGGATGGAAAAGCGCAGACCATTGCCGATCGGCCGCGGTTGAAATGCGGATTCCGGACTGCCGGCAAGCCCCGGAAACTTGAAGATTGACAGGACGAACGAACAGAAAAGCCGTCGTTGCCCCGGAGACCGGCGCGTCTTATTTCTTCCCTTCGATATCTACCTCCTCCTCTTTCTTCTTTTTAAAGAATTCCAGTCTCTTCTTCTCCTCCTCGGACATGGGAGGGTTGATTTCATCGATCATCCGTTTGGCATTTCCCGCCCAGAGCGGATCCTTTCCTGCCCTCCTGAACCATTTCAGCGCATTGACGGAATCCCGCGCGGCATTGGATTTCTTCCACTTCCTGTAATGAAACTCGCCCCTCATGTAGTTGAATTTCCCATTTCCCGGATCCAGTCTGAGCCCTCTGTCGACCAGGCTGATGTCGCCTGTCATGTCGGCGAGCTGTTCCACGACGCCCAGATTATCGGGCTGGAGCCTGATCATCTTTCTCAATATGCCGATTTGAAACCGTCTGGATTTGTTCAACTGTTTCCCGAGATTAAGCAACTGGTCCAGGTAAAGGAAATCTTCCGGGTTGTGCGCGTGGAGTTTCTGATATGCGTCGAACGCCTTCTGGACCATACCCATGCGGACGTACAACCTGGCAAGGTTGTCGAGCGTCGTATAATCTTCGGGGTTAATCTCCAGCAGCCGCTCCATCTCCTTGAGGGCTTCGTCTTCGTCACCCATATGCAGGGTGAGCTTTGCGATCGCATCCTGGACATCGGGATTGTCAGGTTCCAACTGTCCCCAGCTGCGGGTATGCTTCAGCGCCGAATCGTAGTCTTCGATTTCAATATACAGCGTGACCAGCTGGTGCAGGTACTGTACCTGCTGTTCGGATTTCTTCGCAATGGCGAGAAGCTTTTCGTATACCTCAATCGCCTCCTCGAGCATCCCTTCCTGTACGTAAAGCTGGCCGAGGTAGTAAAGCGCGTTTCGCGCGTTTGGGCCCGCCGGATTCAGTTCGATTGCCTTCTTGAACCAGGTAATGGCGTCCTGGGATTTTTCCGTTTCATTGTACAGCTTGCCCAGATAGTACGCGGTTTGCGCATTCCGCGAATTGAAGCTCCACGACTTCATCAGCTGAACCTGGGCGTCTTCGTATTGTTTGTTATCCAGATACCGCTTGCCGAAATAGACATGTTTCCTTGACATCGCCCCCGAGTCCACGGGGGCCTCGCGCGGCTTGTGCTCGTGCTTTTTCGACTTTCTTCTGGCCTCGACCGGTGAAAACAGGCCCAGGAACAGAAAGCCGCAGAGAATGATAACGATGCCGTCCGAAAGCCTGAATATCATGACAGCAAATCCTCGACGACACAGCGGCGCCGCACTGTCGATTCAGCGTAAATCGCTGGTACCAAGACGCATAGACACATCTGACACTTAGAAACATAGAAATCTAACGAATAGGAAATTGGATGTCAAGGCAAAATCCATACCCGTTTATTGCGATTCCACTGCGAATTGAAAACGCGGCGAGGCAAAGGACAACAACTGAACTCCCACTCCTCGATGGCTGGCAAATGCAGATTGACACAACCCGGGCAATCCCGTATATTGGAGGACTCGTCGGACGGATGGAATCTTGCTGCAGTCGCACCCGGAGTTTCGCATGCGCAACGGAACACTCGGCGTCATGGACAGGTCTTCGCCTCCCGCGATAACCTGCGCGCGGCTGCTGCGCCCGAACTTGTAACGGGAAGTTGTGCAGACCCCTTGACACGTGCGTCAAGGGGTTTCTTGTATCCGGATACGATTTGATGACATAGCGAAGTTGCGCCGTTCTATTTCTCCAGGGAGACATCAATGGACCGATCCACGGACAAGATCGCCAAAGAGGGACTGACGTACGACGATGTGTTGCTGATTCCCGGGAAATCCGAAGTCCTGCCGAATCAGGTGGATCTGACTACGCAGCTCACCCGAAGGATCAGGTTGAATATCCCGCTCGTCAGCGCCGCCATGGATACGGTTACCGAAGCCCGCCTCGCCATTGCACTTGCCCAGGAAGGCGGCATCGGGATAGTACACAGGAATCTGTCTATCGAAGAACAGGCGGAAGAGGTGGCCAAGGTGAAACGGTCGGAAAGCGGTATGATCGTCGATCCGCTGACGCTTTCGCCGGACAACTATATACGGGAAGCGCTCGAGATGATGTCCAAGTATCGGATTTCCGGAGTGCCGATCGTCGACGGCGGCACGAGACTTGTGGGCATCCTGACCAACCGGGACCTGCGGTTCGAGAAAAACGTGCACAGAAAGGTGTCCGAGGTCATGACGCACAAGGGGCTGGTGACGGCCCGGTTGGGAATCTCCCTGGAGGAAGCACAGGAGATTCTCCAGGAACATCGTATCGAAAAGCTGCCCGTTGTGGACGAAAAGGGCGTCCTAAAGGGCCTGATTACGGTAAAGGATATCGAGAAGAAGATACAGTACCCGCACGCATGCAAGGACAGTCTCGGACGGCTCCGGGTGGGCGCCGCGGTCGGAGTGGGGGGCGATCTGGAAACTCGTGTCGGAACCCTGGTGGACCGGGACGTGGACGTGATTGTCGTGGATACGGCGCACGGCCATTCCCGGGGCGTTCTCGAAGCCGTGGAACGCATCAAGAATACCTTCCCGCAAACCGAAGTGATCGCCGGAAACATCGTAACGGCCGAAGCGGCTCGGGACCTGGTTCTCGCCGGAGCGGATGCGGTCAAGGTGGGAATGGGGCCTTCGGCGAGTTGCACCACCCGGGTCATCGCCGGAGCCGGCGTGCCGCAGGTATCGGCCATCATGGACTGCGCCGACGTCGCGGAAAGGGCAGGCGTCCCGGCAATCGCGGACGGCGGAATCACCCAGTCGGGAGATATCACCAAAGCCATCGCGGCCGGAGCGAATTCCGTGATGATCGGATTCCTCTTCGCAGGTACGGACGAGAGTCCCGGTGAGACGGTAATCTACCAGGGACGGACCTTCAAGGTCTACAGGGGGATGGGTTCTCTGGGCGCCATGCAGCGCGGAAGCAGGGACAGATACTTCCAGGGAGGCGTCGAAGCCAACAAGCTGGTCCCTGAGGGAATTGAAGGGCAGGTACCCTACAAGGGATCCGTCTCAGGATTCATCTATCAACTCATCGGCGGGTTGAGAGCGGGCATGGGCTATTGCGGAACGAGAACCATTGCGGAACTCCGCAGGAACGGTCGATTCGTGAAAGTTTCGTCGGCCGGTGTCCGGGAGAGCCACGCACACGACGTGTCGGTTACGAAAGAGGCGCCCAACTATCGGCTGGAGTAGGATACAGGCGGCGATCAGGCACACGGCAGATGGTACGATTCCATCTGCCGTTTTACATGGGAATCCCGTGTGGACCGGAGGGGCGAGGGTGCAGATGGATATCGAGGAAATCCGGAACGGTTTTCCGGTTACCCGGAACTGGATTTATATGAATCACGCCGGAATCGCGCCAATTTCGCAGAGCGTCTACCGGGCAATGGACGGCATGCTGCAGGACGTGACCCGCAATGGCATGACGAACCTTCCCGGGTGGGACGACGTATGTTCCCGGACGCGGGAATCGGCCGCACGTCTGATCGGCGCGGACGCATCGGAGATCGCCTTCGTCAAGAACACGTCCGAAGGAATCCTGATGGCGGCCAACGGATTGACGTGGCGGCAGGGCGACAACGTCGTCATACCCGACCGCGGATTCCCGGCCAATGTATATCCGTGGCTGAACCTGCGGTCGCAGGGCGTCGAGGTCCGGCGCGTTCCCGAGGTTGACGGCCGCATCCCGCTGGACGACCTGTTGAATGCCGTCGACGACCGGACGCGCGTGCTTTCCGTAAGCTCGGTGGAGTTTGCAAGCGGGTTCCGCCACGACCTCCGGGAAATCGGTAGATTCTGCAGGTCGCGGGGCGTCCTTTTCTTCGTGGACGTCATTCAGAGCCTCGGGGCGCTGCCCCTGGACGTGGCGGATGCCGAAATCGACTTTGTTTCGGCCGACGCTCACAAATGGCTTCTGGGGCCGGAAGGAATCGGCGTCTTCTATTGTTCACGCCGTGCCCGTCGGCGCCTTCGAGTGGTGAACCTGGGCTGGGCGAACGTGGTGGAACCACGGGATTTCCTGTCTTACGACACCACGTTGTTGCCCGATTCGCAGCGATTTGAGTGCGGCACGTTGAATACCGTGGGCATCCACGGGTTGGGCGCTGGTCTCGATCTCCTCCTTCGCATTGGCATCGAAAACATCGAATCGCGGGTCTTGTCGCTGACCGATCAACTCTGCGCCGGGCTCGAGGATAAGGGCTGCCGGGTGGTCAGTTCACGGGCTCCCGGCGAAAGGTCCGGCATTGTCGTGTTCCATCACTCCCGGTTCGATTCGGAATCGATTTTTCAGAAGCTGTCCGACGCACGGGTCGTCTGTGCGATACGGGGAGGAGGTATCCGGCTGTCGCCGCATTTCTACAATACCGAAGAGGAAGTCGATCGCGTTCTGGATGCGATACCGTAATTTCAACGGCGAGACGCAGCTTTCAGCGTTCAGCTCTCAGTTGTCAGCTTTGATCAAATACAAAACCTAGGAACCCCTTTTCCCCAAATTCCCTGCCTACGGCGTGTTCCTTTTGAAACGACCAAAAGGAACCAAAAGTCGCTGCTGGGCGCGGGGCCTGCGATATGCACAGCGCGAATACCCTCTGGGGACGCACGTGATGCACTGGCCTGCAAGCAAAGGTGGATATCTGAGTTCACAGGGGAACGGAACAGCGCGCTCTGCTTTGGGAGTGCTCGCGAAAGACGTCGCGTTCGATATCCGGATGGCTATCTGAAAGCGAGCTATCAGTGTCACGACGGAGGTGGAAAGGGAGCAGGCCTCGCCTGTTAAGAAAATCCCAAGGCATCTTGTACATCGGGATTCGCTCACAGGAGATTAACAAACACGGAATATCGGATGAATGATAATGCCGGCCGTGAGGCCGCGGTACTTCTGGATGCACTGAAAAATGCCGTGGTGGAGGGAAATCCCGCTGCATTGGAGCAGGTCCTGGCAGAAGACGTATGCGCGTTTTTCTCCGGAGGAGACACACCGGTACGCGGCAGGGACGCGGTGCTGGCGACGTGGTCGAGACACTTCGAGCGCTGGTGTGACGTGCGAATCGAGCGAAGGGATACCGAGGTGAGAACCCGTGGAAACGTGGCCTGGGGCCAATTCCTGTGGGATGGCGAAGGCAGAACGGGTACGCAGCGCTACAGGCTGGAAGGCGAGCGGTGGACCGTCGTCCTGCGGCGCGAGCGCGGGTGCTGGCGATTCGTGCAGATGCATTCGTCCCTGCCATATCGGGATTGGGAGGCGCTCCGCACCGGGTGATCGTCCAGGTGCGACCCCGGCGCCGGCAGACTCTACGAGAGGGGATTGCGGTGGAGCAATTGCCCGAGACGATTCTGCAGTTCGGCGGAGGCAGTTTTCTCCGGGCGTTCGCCGATGTGTTCGTTCACGAGGCGAATGCGGCGGGAGTATGTGTCGGGCGGATCGTTGTCGTGCAGTCCACGGAGGGCAACCGCGCGACGCTGCTGAACGCGCAGGGCGGGAAGTACCACGTGGTCTTCAGGGGAACGGCGGATGGGGTGGAAATCGACAGAACGCTCGCGGTCCGGAGTATCAGCCGGGCGCTGACTGCGAAATCAGAATGGTCAGAGGTGCTTCGTGTCGCGCGGTTGCCGGCTCTGCGCATGGTCATCTCCAATACAACCGAAGCGGGGTACTCGCTCATTGACAACGATGATCCCGAAACACCCCTTTCGTTCCCGGCCCGGCTGCTTTGCGTTCTCAAAGCCCGGTACCGTGCCGGCCTTCCGGGTCTGTCGGTGTTGCCCTGTGAACTGGTAGAGCCGAATGGCGAACTGCTTCGGGAACTGGTGCTCGGTCAGGCCGAAGCCTGGCGTCTGGATGCGGGGCTTCAGGACTGGATTCGCCGGGACGTACGATGGGTGAACACGCTGGTGGATCGAATCGTCAGCGGCAGGCCGGAAGCGCATTCGCTTCTGACCTCGGACAAGCTGCTGACGGCGGCGGAGCCGTTTGCCCTCTGGGTGGTCGAGGCGCGGGCGGGAGATCTCTTCGAACACCCCTGTGTACGGTACGTTTCAGACGTTCGACCGTATGCGCTGCGGAAGGTGCGCATCCTGAACGGCGCGCATACGGCGCTGGTGTGCAAGGCGGTTCCATCGGGCCTGCGTACGGTCCGTGAGGCGGTCGGGGACCCGGCGGTCGGACCGTGGCTGAGGCGCCTGGTTTTCGAGGAAATCGTACCGACGCTCGAGCATGCCGTAGAGGATGCCGGGCCGTTCGCCGAACAGGTCCTGGAGCGGTTCGCCAACCCCTTTCTGGATCACCGGCTCGAGGATATCGCGCTGCACCACGAAGAGAAGGTGAAGGTGCGACTGATGCCCACCTATGAGGCGTTTTGTGAGGCATTCGGACGCCCGCCTGAGTTGCTGGGCAAAATACTCGCCCCGTACCGGAACGCATTGCGACGATAGAGAAGAATTCGTATCGCCTGGCCGTATCGTTATCCGGGTTTAGCTGACGGCTGATAGCTGACAGCTGGTCCTCTGATCAAGTCAAAGGAGGTGTTGATGGATAAGGCGGCGCTTCTGGGCGGGACACCCGTCCGGTCCGAACCGTTTCCATCCTGGCCGCAGTCGGACGGACGCGATCTGGATCAATTGCGCGAAGTCCTGGAAACCAACCTGTGGGGCGGCACCATTCATGGCCCGAGGGTGACCGCGTTCTGCGATGCATTCGCGAAGTTTTCGGATGCGCGGCACGGCGTGGGGATGGGCAGTTGCACGGCCGGGCTGGAGTTGTCCCTCAGGGCATTCGGCGTCGGTCCGGGAGACGAGGTGATCGTCCCCGCATACACGTTCATCGCAACGGCGCTGGCGCCCCTTGCGATCGGAGCGGATATTGTTTTCGTGGACATCGATCCCCGGACGTTATGCGCGACGCCGGAGACGATTGAGGGAGCGATATCCTCGCGCACAAAGGCGGTGATTCCCGTACATTTCGCAGGGCACGCCGCGGACGTGGAAGGAATCCGGTCGCTGGCGGACCGGCACGGGTTGAAGGTTGTATGGGACGCGGCCCATGCGCACACGTCCGGGTGGCGCGGCAGGATGCTGGGCGGTCTGGGGGACGTGGCGGTATACAGTTTCAACCACGCCAAGAATCTGACGTGCGGCGAGGGAGGGATCGTAACCACGAACGACGAAGGGATCGCGGACTTTCTGAAGTATACACTTTCCACGTTCGGCAGGAAGAAGGGCCGGCCCTGGTACGAACATCACCACCTGGGGTTTTCCGATCCGCTGACGGAGTTTCAGGGCGCCATCCTGCAGGCGCAGTTCGAACGGCTGGACGAACAGAGCCGGAAACGCGAGGAGAATGCCAGGCTGCTGATTCGAGGACTGACCGAGGTTGAAGGAATCGGTCCTCCGTATGTGTCTCCCGATGTCACACGGCACGGCTGGCACGTGTTTGCGATGACCTATAATGGTGACGCATTCGACGGGCTGTCCGGGGAGACGTTCCGCAGGGCGCTCGATGCAGAGGGAATCCCGAACGGAGGGTATACCTATCCTCTATATGAAAACCCAATGTTTGACAGGGAGACCGGCGCGGTTGCCGGAGCACAGGGTATGTTTCGCGTGATGCCCTGTCCGGTGAGCGAGTGGGCGTGCCGGGACGGCGTCTTCAATATATCCCAATCCATGTTGCTGGATGAACCCGACGGGATGAACGATATCGTGACGGCGATCGAGAAGGTGAAAGCCAATGCCGGGGATTTATTGGACTGGAAGGAGTGAGCCATGGCCGAGACGCCAGCCCTGACGCTGTCCCAGCGGTTTCATTTCGATACGTACGGTTACGTCCTGCTGGAAAACGCATTGACGGAGGATCAGGTGGAACGCATGAAGGCGGCGCTCTACCGGCTCAAGGCCAACCCCGCGGCCGCGCCGCACGTTTATATTCGTCCACGAGGCGATCATCATGTGCTTTTTGGAAACCTGGTGGAATTCGATCCCGCCCTTCTGGAATATGCGGTCCATCCGGGCCTGGTTCCGCTCGTGGAAGAGGTGGTGGGGGGCGCGGTGCGGCTGGAGGAGACGGAGGCGATCATCAACCGGCGGGATCCGGATGCGGACCTGGATCAACTTCACAAACGCCGCACCAATCCAACGGGGTTTCACAGGGGTACAACCGCAACGTGGGGTTGCTATACGGAGCAGGACCGGTATCACTGTATCTTCGTGAAAACGCTCGCCTACCTGATGGACGTGGGACCGGACGACGGAGGCACGTGTCTGATTCCGGGCAGCCACCGGCTGACGTGGCCGCGCGAAGAGATGATTCAGGCGGCCATGGACGACGAGCGTCTGATCCACCAGGTCGAAGCCGCGGCCGGTTCGGTACTCCTGTTCGGCGAGTCGCTGATCCACAGCACCACCGCGATTCGAAGCGACAGGGAGCGGGTGATTCTGGTTGCCGGATACACGCCGCCGATGATTCGGGAGTGGATGGGAAACGAAGTGAGCCCTGAATTCGTCGCGACCCTGCCGGAAGCAGTGCGACCGCTCATCTCCGGCAGCGACAGCTGGAACTGGAGGCGCAACTACACACAGTAAGAAGGATACTCTCAAGGAGTTTTCCCAATGGCTGACAAGCGTGTATTCGTAGGGGACCTGACCCGGACGGAATTTCGGCAGCGTATGGAATCGGGTGAGATCGAGGCGGCGATCGTGCCGGTCGGCGCCACCGAACAGCACAATGAACATCTGGCGATGATTCACGATGCGTTTCACGTCACCCACGTTGCGGAACAGGCGGCCAGACGTCTTCATCCCCGGGTCGTGGTGGCGTCTCCCGTAAGCATCGGCGTATCTGAGCAATGGATGGCGCATATCGGGACGCTGACGGTGCGGCCCGAGATCTTCTGCGAGTACGTTTACGACGTGTGCGATTCACTCAGGCGGGCGGGTATCGGAAATATTCTGATTCTGAACGGCCATGGCGGGAACGTGAAACCGGTGATGCGCCGCATAGACGAGTACCGGGAACGCCTGGGTCTGAATCTGCGGTTTCAGTCGTACTGGGACGTGTGCGATCCGGCGCTCGTCTTTTCAGTCATGGAAGCCAATCGTCTTCCCGGTCACGCCTGTGAATTCGAGACCTCGACGATGTTGGCGCTTGCGCCGGAACGCGTACACACGGCGCTCATGGTCAATGAGGCTGCGAAGCTGGGAACCAGGGAAAAAGGCGAATTGCTGATCGGACACGCGGTTGCGGGTGTGGCGGACGTGCTGGACAAAATGATCGCGGGCGAAACTGTGGACAAGCCTCCGGTCACGTTCGCGGAGGGACAGCGGATTCATATGGTGACCGGCGACCCGGTTTAGCCCGGCAGACCCGTGCAGCGCGCGACCCGCATTGCCGGCAGCGGAGGGACGTTTGCGTTCGAAAAAATGGAGCCGCCCGGGGGGTTCGAACCCCCGACCTACGGATTACAAATCCGTTGCTCTACCGCTGAGCTAGGGCGGCTCGGGTTCACCAACTGATATTCCGTGTCTGAACAGTCCGTTGATAAAGTCGCTCTGCTGGCGAGGCCGAGCCATTGTGGACGAAGACAAGGCGCGCGACCGAGTCCCATCCCTTGATTCGGCGAGGGAGCGCAACGCAGTAGTTCGACCGCAAGGGCCGGCCGTAGCCCGGATGGACTTTTTCAACGGGCTGTTAAAGAGGCAGGGACGCTGCATGCGGCCCGGAAGGCGGTCGCCGTCCGTCAGGACCGTTTCCACACCGTCCCCTCCGGTGTGTCCTCGAGCATAAAGCCCATTTCCGCGAACCGGTCCCGAATCTCGTCTGCCCGCGCCCAATTCCGCTCCTTCCTCGCCCGTTCGCGTTCCGCGATCAACGCCGCGAGTTCGTCCGGAAGCTCCTCCTCACCGGCATCCCCGGGTGTTGCAAAGAACACCCCCAGCACCTGATCGATCTCATCCAGAAAGCTGTCGATGCTGCGGGCGCCGTCCCGGTCCACCCGTCCCTCACGGATCAGATCCTCCACGGCATTCACCATACCAAAAACGGCGCTCATCGCACGGGGCGTGTTCAGATCGTCGTCCATGTGCCTGACAAATCCTTCGCGCGCCGTTTCGAGCAAGGGCCCCGGGTCTTCCCCGCCGCCTGATTTCGTGACCTCGCCCAGCCTTCGCCGGAAATTGTCCAACCTTCGCATCGTACTCCGGGCGGCGTCCAGCACTTCCTTTGAAAAATTGAACGCGGTACGGTAATGGTTGCTCACCACAAGGTACCGGAAGGCGCGCGCGTCGGCGGGCGTACTCACGATATCGCGGACCGTCAGGAAATTTCCCAGGCTCTTGGACATCTTCTCGTCGTCGACGTTGATGTGCGCGCCGTGCAGCCAGTAATTGACGAAGCGCTTGCCCGTGACCGCCTCGCTTTGCGCGATTTCATTCTGATGGTGCGGGAAGATCAAATCCACTGCGCCGGCATGGATGTCGATGGTTTCCCCCAGGTACTTGATGGACATGCACGAGCACTCCATGTGCCAGCCCGGCCTTCCCGTTCCCAGATCCGTTTTCCAGAAAACGTCTCCGTCTTCCGGTTTCCACGCCTTCCACAGCACGAAGTCTCTCGCGTCTTCCTTGTCGTATTTATCCGTATCCACGCCGCTGGCACCGGTCTGTAACCCGGAAACATCCAGCTGGGCGAGTTCCCCGTATGAGGGAAAGCTCCGTATCGAAAAATAGACGGACCCCTCATGCACGTACGCATGCCCGTCATCAATCATCCCCGTGATCATCTCCACCATTTCCGGGATGTGATCCGTCGCACGCGGATAACGATCGGCGGGCAGCATATTCAGCGTCGCCATGTCCTCGAAGAAGGCTGCCGCATAGCGATCGGTGAGCGCTTTCAGCGTCGTCTTCCGGTCGCGGACTTTCCCGATGATGTTGTCGTCCACGTCGGTGATGTTCATCACGTGATCAACCCGATATCCGCGGTACGTCAGATAGCGCTTTATCAGGTCGAAGACGATAAAGGTCTTGAAATTCCCGATATGGGAATAGTCGTGAACCGTAGGACCACAACTGTAGAACGTGACCCTGCCCGGCTCAATCTCGTTGAATTCCTCTTTCTTCCGGGTCAGACTATTGTAAAACCGGATGGACATGGACGGTTCCTCGCTGCCGTGTTCCGGCGATCCGCTGCGTGCGGCTATCAGCCCATTGAAAAAGTCCATCCGGGCTGCGGCCGGCCCTTGCGGTCGAAATACTGCGTTGCGCTCCCTCGCCGAATCACAGGATGGGACTCGGTCGCGCGCCTTGTCTTCGACCACATTGGCTCGGCCTCGCCTGCAGAGCGTCTTTCTCAACGGACTGCTAAACGGACGTCTTCAGGCGCTGCTCCCGCCGGTGTCGTTCGAACGCGAACTGAATCAGGCGGTCGACCAGTTCCGTGTAGGATATCCCGCTCGCTTCCCACAGTTTCGGATACATGCTGATCCGTGTGAAGCCCGGAATGGTGTTGATTTCGTTGACAAGCACCTCGTCTTCGCCGCGCAAAAAACAGTCAACGCGCGCCATTCCCTCGCAGCACAGCGCCTTGAATGCATGAATTGCCAGCGCCTGTACTCTGTGGACCACCGCCTCGGGAAGATCCGCCGGAATCACCAGTCCGGCGCCGTGTTCGTCGATATACTTCGCGTCGTAGGTGTAGAACTCGTGACTCGGTATGATCTCTCCTGGAACCGACGCGACCGGGTCGTCGTTGCCCAGCACGGAAACTTCGATCTCTCTGCCTGCCGCGTCCGCCTCTATCAGAATCTTGTGGTCGTACTGAAAGGCAAGCTCGACGGCATCTTCGAACATTCCCCGATCGTCAACACGGCTCACCCCCACCGACGACCCCATATTGGCCGGTTTTACGAATACGGGCAGCCCCAGCCGGTCCACGACGGCATCGGTTTCGATTTCCCCACCGGACCGTGAAATCGCCAGAAAATCAGGGGTGGGAATGCCGGCCTCGCGCAGCAGGCGTTTCATAACGTCTTTGTCCATGGCCACTGCCGAACCCAGGACACCCGCGCCAACAAAGGGAATATCGGCCAGTTTCAACATCCCCTGGACGGTGCCGTCCTCTCCGAATGGTCCGTGCAGAACGGGAAACACGACGTCCAGCACGTCGAGCCGCTGATTATCGGATGAACGAACGAGCTGCGCGCCTCCGGCGTCCTTCGGCACCAGCGTTACACCGTCATCCGTGTCTCCTGCCGTCAGCGCCGGGAGGGTGGAGCCGGCGGCCTCGACGTAAAGGCGGGAGGGCGTACTCAGGCGCCACGTTCCTCCGCGGTCGATTCCGATCAGTACCACCTCGTATTTGCTGTTGTCAATTGCCTCTACGACGTTTTTGGCGGACTCCAGCGACACTTCGTGCTCGGCGGATTTTCCGCCGAATAGCACGCCGACGCGGATCTTTTCGCTCATCGGCAATTCCTCAAGCGTGTATTGACGTCTGTCCTGCCCGGATCCGGTAAGGAGCTGCGTGGAAAACAAAATCAGAAACTACGAATAAACGAGACTACGAAAGGCGAAACGGCGAGACTACGAAAAACGAAACGGCGAAACTACGAAAGAGCGGGAATATATCATCCGTTTTCAGGTTTTCTCGTTTATTCGTATTCTCGTTTATTCGTATTCTCGTATTTCCGCGGCTGAAATCAATTGCCACACGAAGTGCGGCAGGCGTTCAGGAGGCCCCGGTGTCCGGTGGCGTCGGATCTACTGATTCACTTGATCTTCCCCGGCGCTTTTTTCGTCGCCACAACCAGAACCCGATGCCGCCGGCGGCCATCAGTACGAGTATCACCCGGTTATAGGTCCGCAGCGCATCGACAACCAGTCCCCAGTTTTCGCCCACTTTCAATCCGAAATACACCAGCAGGCTGTTCCAAAGCAGTGTACCCAGGACTACATAGAGGCACATTCGAACCGGGTGGATCCGGCTGATGCCGGCCACGATACCGACAAAGGCGCGCACGGTGGGAAGGAACCGGTTGAAAATGACGATCCGATCGCCGTAGCGCGAAAAACCCGCCTCAACCCGATCCAGGTTCTTTTCCGAAAAAACCCTGGACCTGAATCCCAGAAAAAACTCCCGTCCCTTCCAGTACGCCACGGCGTAGACCAGCAGGCACCCCATTGTGCTGCCCAACCACATCGCAAGGTACGCCGGCACCAGGCTGACGATCCCCATCCCGGCCAGATATGCGCCGAATACGATCAGGGTATCGCCGGGAATGGGCGGTATCAGATTTTCCAGAAAGGCGCCAAGAAACAGGAAAAAACAGATCAATTCAGGGGGCTGATCGTCCAGCATCAGCAGAAACTGCTCCCATGCCTGCGACAGGAACGAAAGATCGAGCGGAAGTTCCAACCAGCCCTCCTTGGAAGCTGTCTTAAAATTCCCAGCGGTCTTCGCACGGCTGCACAAGCGCCGGTCGGCGTTGGTCAAACCCGCCCGTATAGACAAATATGGGCGGGTTTTCCCGCCTTGACCGCCACTTTTTCGCTCGCGCTCGGGAACTCACCGGCAATTTTAAAACAGCTTCTTATCCAGCGTTTCCTCTCGCCGCGTCCGGGCGCCCTGCATCCAGCGCGACCAGGGCGACGGCCTGGGCGGCGATTCCCTGTTCCGTTCCCGCGAATCCCAGGCCCTCGGTCGTCGTTGCCTTCACCGACAACAGTTCCGTCGCGATTCCGAGCGCCCCGGCCATTTTTCCCTGCATATCGGAGATGTACGGCGCAAGCTTCGGACGCTGCGCAATCACCGTTGCGTCCACGTTGACAATCCCGCCACCGGCATCGCTTGCCAGTTTCGACACCCGGTCCAGCAGAATCAGGCTTGAAATACCGCTGTACGCCGGATCGGCATCCGGGAAATGCGTGCCGATATCACCCAGACTCATCGCACCCAGAACGGCATCGGCAACCGCGTGGGAAAGCACGTCGGCGTCGGAATGCCCCTGCAGACCCCGGTCAAACGGAACGGCCACCCCGCCCAGGATCAATGGACGGCCTGCGACCAGCCGGTGCACGTCGTAACCGTGCCCCACGCGCAGATTCGACGGGACACTCCCGGTTCTGGATCTCAGGATCGATTCCGCCATTGCCAGATCCTCCGGCGCGGTGATTTTCAGATTATCCTCCCGGCCCGGCACCACGTATACCGGAGCGTTCAGCTGTTCAACAAGCGACGTGTCGTCCGTGCCGGTATACCCCCTCCGCGCGGCCTCATCATGCGCATCACGCAATAACGGCGCGCGAAACGCCTGCGGGGTCTGAACCCGCCACATTCGCGACCGGTCCAGCGTGTGCAGAACACGCCCGTCTTCGATCTCCTTGACCGTATCCGTTACCGGAGTTCCAAGTACCGCCGAGCCCTTCTCGCGGGCAAGGTCGACGACAGCGTCGATCTGTTCGGGCAGAATCAATGGACGCGCCCCGTCATGGACCGCAATGACGCTGGCGTTGACCGGTACCGCCCCAAGTCCTTCCGCAACGGAATCCTGGCGCCTTTCCCCCCCGGCGACGACGGAGGTCACCTTTCCCACACCCCACGAGCGGATATCGTCCCGGCATCGGCCCACACGGTCCGCCGGCGCGACAAGCACCACGCGATCGACCTTTTCCGCGCGTTCGAATGCCGTCAACGACAGAAAAAGCAGCGGCTGTCCGGCCAGGCTCCTGAATTGCTTGGGCGGACCGCCACCCATCCGCAGACCGCGGCCGGCGGCAAGCAAAATGGCGTAAACCATAACGACTGACGATTTCCTAACAGTCCGTTGATAAAGTCGCTCTGCAGGCGAGGCCGAGCCATTGTGGCCGAAGACAAGGCGCGCGACCGAGTCCCATCCCTCGATTCGGCGAGGGAGCGCAACGCCGTATTTCGACCTCAAGGGCCGGCCGCAGCCCGGATGGACTTTTTCAACGGGCTGCTAACCCGCCTATTGGATCAACATCGCGTCGCCGTAGCTGTAGAACCGATACCGCGTCCGTACAGCCTCTTCGTACGCCTTCAGAATGAACGCCCGATCCGCGAACGCGGAAACAAGCATCAGCAACGTTGAACGGGGAAGATGAAAATTCGTCACCAGCGCGTCTATCAGCCTGAACCGGTACGGAGGATAGACAAACAACCGGGTCCATCCCGAACCGGGTTTCAGCGTCCAGCTGCCGCGCGACCGCGAGGCCGACGACTCCAGCGCACGCACGGTTGTCGTTCCAACCGCGACAACGCGCCTTCCATTCCTCCGGCTTTCGTTTACTTTTTCAGCGGCGGAAGGGCCAATCTCAAAGTACTCCGCGTCCATTTCGTGCCGGCGCGGGTCTGTCACGTCCACGGGTTTGAACGTCCCGGGGCCCACGTGGAGCAGAACAGGGACGATTTCCACCCCGGAAACACGGATACTGTCCAGCAGATCCGACGTAAAATGCAGTCCTGCAGTAGGCGCCGCCACGGCCCCCCGGGTTCGTGCGTAGACCGACTGATATCGTTCCCGATCCGCCGGTTCCTCTTCACGCCTGATATATGGCGGAAGGGGGATGCGTCCCCGGCTTTCCAGTACCTCCGCAAGCGATGAACTGCCCCTGAACCTGACCATGCGTCGTCCCGAGGGCAGGATCCCGGTCACTTCGGCGACAAGATCCACGTCCGGAAAGGCCACCTCCGCGCCCTCCCGAAGCCTGCGACCGGGACGCGCGAGCACTTCCCAGCAGTCTCCATCGCAACGAACCAGCAACAATTCAACGGCCCCGCCCGTGCCGGGACGGTACCCGTTGAGGCGGGCGGGGAAGACGCGGGTCTCGTTGACGACCAGACAATCTCCGGGACGCAGAAAGTCCGGAAATGACCTGAACACCGTGTGGTCTATCCGCCCTGTCTCCCGGTCCAGAACCATCAGCCGGGAGGCGTCCCGCTCGGATGCCGGGCGCTGGGCGATCAATTCCTCGGGAAGATCATATTCGAAGTCGGCGACGTTCATTAACAGTCCGTTGAAAAAGTCGCTCTGCAGGCGAGGCCGAGCCATTGTGGCCGAAGACAAGACGCGCGACCGAGTCGAATCGCCCGATTCGGCGAGGGAGCGCAACGCAGTATTTCGACCGCAAGGGCCGGCCGCAGCCCGGATGGACTCTTTCAACGGGCTGTTAAACCCGATGTCTGAAATCCGGAATGCCCGGACAGGATTGCCTGGCAGCTGTTTCGTCGCGCATGGCGGGGTTTCGGGGGGTGTCCATGGCAGGTGGATTCTTCGTTTCAGGTCATCGCCGTGAAATCAGATTCAGCGCGAGTGTAAGGACGATGCTGACCACGATGCACGTCACAATCGGAAAGTAGAGCCTGAAACCCTCCCGGCGAACGACGATATCTCCCGGCAACCGTCCCGCAAATGGAATCCTGTCTCCGATCCAGAGTACAAAGCCCACTGAAAACAGAAGAATCCCAACAATCATCAGGACCCTCCCGAAGCCGGAAAACTCGCTCATGTCGACGACCTTTCAGAGAGGTGAAAACTTACAGAAATCTCGAACGGACGTCAAGGTATTGCAGCCCGAGAGGAGATCCGGAACCCCCCAGGCGACCGTTCTGAGCCGATCGATTGCCGCTTTCCGGAAGTACCGGATGCCCGACCGGATCCGCAGATGCTGCGATCGCCGAAAAAAAACGTGAAACACGCCACACCGAGGCGGCGGGCGGTTTCACGTCTTCTGGCCGGCATTGGCGATAAAGCTACGGCGTGAAAACGACCTTTAACGCCTCCATATTCTCGGCCGCGGCGAACCCCTTCTCCCAATCTCGGAGGGGCAGTCGGTGGGTAATGATCGGATCCACGCCGATCTTGCCATCGGCAATCATCCAGATGGTTTTGTCCCAACTCGCGTATTCGGTGGACATGTTGAAAAAGAGCGTTACAACCTTGGTCATTGCCGCGTCCCAGTCCAGTTGGACCGGCCGTTTGCCGGTAAGGCCGATGGCGCATATCCGGCCCCATTTGCACACCAGATCGACCGCCTGGGCGATTGCCGGAGGCGCACCCGAACACTCGATCACCAGGTCCGCCCCCTTACCGCCGGTCAGTTCCAGGCACCGTTCCACCGGATCCACTTCCGCAAGATTCACCACGTGCTCGACGCCCAGCCTACGCGCCGTCTCCAGGCGCAATTCCTCGTCCGCCGGCGCGCCTACGATCATCACTTCCCGGGCCCCCGCCACCCGGGCGACCTGGGCGGCCAGAAGGCCGATGGGTCCGGGCCCAAGCACCACGACGAAATCGCCCACCTCAATTGCCTGGCGATCGATGATATCCGTCACCGTATTGGCTGCCGGTTCAACCAGTGCGCCCTGCTCGAAACTCATATGGTCCGGAATACGGTGCAACAGATTGGTGGGGTATTTCAGATATCTCGTAAACGCGCCATCGATTCCCCATCCGGGAGACCGTTTTTCGAGACAATTCTGAATGTGTCCCTTTCGACAGAGAAAACACTTGCCGCAATGCAACGTATGCGGCTCGCCAACCACGCGGTCGCCCACCTTCCAATCCGATACCGATTTTCCGGCCTCCACGATTTCACCCGAAAATTCATGGCCCAGGATCACTGGCGGCCAGTATGGAAACGTATCGTGTTTCACGTGAACATCCGTACCGCAGATGCCTGCCGCCTTTATTTCGATGAGAACCTCGTCGTCCGTAATCTCGGGCTCCGGCACGTCCCGCAATTCCAGAAACCCAACGCCCCGTTTGGTCTTGACAACGGCTTCCATAATCCGCTCCTTTTATATCAGTTCCAATTCGAAAATGGATAAGCGCTGAATTGGCCGCAGAAAGCCTGAATGCGGGGAGACGGTAGAGGTGGGACGGGAGAAGAAGCCCGTGCCGATTTGTCCCTCCGACTCGCCTGCGGCATTCGTGAAATCACGCGAAAACGACGTGCGTTCCGCGCGAATTGCCCTTGAATTTAAAGATCGGATAATGTATAATCAAATCCACATCGCGGCCGACCGGGTGTTACCGGTCGGCTGATCCGGTTGTACCGGTTTTCAGCCGCAATCCAGACATCGAACTTCGTCGAAAATCCGGTCCAGCTCATCCGGCTCGTCAATCGCAAAATTAACCAGGCAGCGCACGGCCTTGGAAGCGTCCTCCAGGCGGTATCGGGCCGCGACTTCGTCCAGAAACGCCTTCTGGTGTGTTTCAAGCGAGATCTCGAAGGTCTGTTTATCCTTGAACACGCCGGCACCTCCCTCTGATGTCAGATTCCACCGTGTAGACCTGAAAATCCCTGCATTTTCAATTATTCATGATAGGGTTTCAAAGGTGTATTGTCAATGAGGATTCATCTTCACGCACCCGTTTACGCCGGACCGTACGGTCCCCGGCAGTCTCCGGCGACATCAGGCGGAATCCTGATCGCAGGCTCCCGAATTCATGCCCATACTTGACTCCTTCATCGCCATCGATCTCGAAACCTCCGGACTCGAACCCCAGTACGCCGAAATCCTGGAAATCGGAGCGGTACGGGTGGAAAGCGGCCGGATCGTCGACCGCTTCCAGACGTACGTCAAACCCGCCGGCGACATCCCGGACGAGTCCGTCCGCCTCACGGGGATAACGCTGGAGACCGTCCGGGATGCGCCCCCGATCGACCGCGTCATCGGTCGTTTCCGTAGTTTCGCGGCCGACATGCCGCTCATCGCCCACCACGGCCGCTTTGAATCCCGCTTTCTCGACGCTGCCGGCGATTCCCCGATAGAGAATTCGGTGCATAGCGTCCGCGAACTCTCCCGCGCCGCCCTCCCCACCCTCCACGATCATCGCGTTGAGAGCCTGGCCGCACACTTCTCCGTACATGGCGACACGCCCCATAAAGCGCTGACCGACGCGGAAACCCTGGCGGGGATCTATCTCAATCTCGTGGAACTGCTCAGATCCGTATCCCTGCATTGCAAACAGCAGATGCTTCGGTTGCTGCAGGGCTCCGGATCGGGGCTGCTTCCCGTCCTTGTGGAATTGGCGAGCGAAGCCGCGAGAAAGGAGTTCCTGAGTTCGAAACCGGGCGGCCGGCTACCGGAGGGGACGCTGTTCAATGCCGGCGGCGAGGCGCCCCAGACCCGGGGCGAGCCATCGGATCAGCCGCTTGACGTAAAGGCGGTCAGCCGCATGCTGGAACCCGGCGGCTGCTTCGAGGACGGTATCTCCGGGTATGAATACCGGCCCCAGCAAGCCGAAATGGCGCGGGCAGTAACCGACGCCATCAACAACGGCCGGCACCTGGCGGTGGAGGCCGGTACCGGCGTTGGAAAATCCATTGCATACCTCGCGCCGTCCGTACTCTATGCGGTACGGAACAATGTCCGGTTCATCGTATCGACCAATACCAAGAATCTCCAGGAACAGCTTTTCTTCAATGACCTGCCCACCCTGGCGTCCATCCTGGATGTGCCGTTCCGATACGCCCTGCTCAAGGGCAGGAACAATTACCTCTGTCTGAACAGATGGGAGTCCGTACTGAACAACCCGGACGCCAGCCTTACTCCGAACGAACGCGCCGGCGCGCTGCCCCTGGTGCTGTGGGCGGAAACAACCCGCTCGGGGGACATCACCGAGAACTCCGGATTCAACCCTGCGCGCCATGCAGGCCTGTGGGCCAAAATCTGCTCCGATCCGGGTTTTTGCCGCAGCCAGCGTTGCCGCAATAACGGGCGGTGTTTTGCCAACAACATCCGCAGGACCTCAGCGAAAGCGCATCTGGTGGTGATCAACCATTCACTGCTCTTCTCCGATCTGGTTACCGAGAACGCGATCCTCGGTGATTACTCGCACCTGGTCCTGGACGAAGCGCACAACCTCGAGAAGGTCGCAGCGCACTACCTGGGCAGGGAACTCAGCATCTGGAGGGTCAGGAACATCACCGACCCGTTGTGCGGATCGGGTTCGTCGGACGCGGGCACGCTACCGGCCCTGAGACACTGGATCGCGGCCGCGGATCCGGATCCGGAAACGGTCAGAGCCTTTGACGCCGGCATCAAGTCCGCGACGGCCGCGGCTCAGGACCTGTGGCAGCGGGCCAGGACGTTTTTTGAGGACCTTTCGCGGCAACTCGTTCTGAAGGCGGGGCGGCCGGGAGGCGCGTACAGAGAGAAAATCCGCTATCGACCGGGCGAATCCACGTTCGACGGCCTGACCGAGTCGCTTGACCCGTTCCGCCAGGCCCTGGGCGCCCTCTGCAGCCGCCTCAGGGACCTCTCGGACTGGCTTCGAGGCCTGTCCGGGGACATGTTTGTCAACCAGGACGAGATCTCCAATGAACTTGGCGGATGCATCGAGAACGCCCAGGCCGTTCTGGAGGATCTGAATGACCTCGTCTCCGCCGGCGATGAGAACTCCGTCTACTGGCTGGAATTACCAGCAACGGAAAAAAGCGCCGACACCCGCCTCTTTTCCGCGCCGCTGGATGTTTCGGAAATGTTGAACGGCGGACTGTACGAGGGCAAGTCCTCGATCGTATTCACGTCCGCCACGCTGGGCATCCGGGGCAAGTTGACCTATTTCCTCCGTCGCATGGGCCTGGAATCCATGCCCGAAACCCGGCTTCAGACCCTTTGCCTGGGCTCCCCTTTCGACTATGGGAAACAGGCCCTCGTGTGTACGCCGCGCTTTATGCCGTCGCCCAAATCCGCGGAATACCAGGAAGCCGTGGCCACGCTGCTGCATCAACTGATGTTGAAGACCAAACGGGGCACTCTGGCCCTGTTCACGTCCCACGGCATGCTGAACCGGACATACGACGCCATCAAGCCGGACCTGCACTCCAACGGCGTACTCGTACTCGGACAGGGGATTGACGGCTCCCGAACGAATATCACCGACCGGTTCAAACTCGAAGAAACCGCCATGCTTCTGGGAACCGACAGCTTCTGGGAAGGCATTGACGTACCCGGAAACGCGCTGCAGGTCCTGGGCATCGTGCGTCTCCCGTTCGCCGTGCCTTCCGAACCCCTTGTAGCGGCGCATATCGAGGAACTGGAAAAACAGGGTAAAAATCCGTTCCTGAATTATTCCGTGCCTGAAGCCATCCTGAAATTCCGGCAGGGCTTCGGACGGCTCATTCGCAACAAGACCGACCGGGGCGCGGTCGTCGTTCTGGACAGCAGGGTGCTGAGTACCCGGTACGGCAGGGCGTTTCTGGAGGCCCTTCCGGTTGGACATCACGCGTTCAACTCTCAGGAAGAGATGATTGGCGCCATCGCCGACTGGTTTGAAGATATGAACGGAACGAACCATTGAATCCTCAGGGCCTCACATCCATCAAGGAGCCCCTGGCGAAGCTGCTTGCGCAGGTGCCCCAGATAAACCATCCGCTGATCGGCCATGCGTACCACCTCGCCAATGCCAGCCACGAAGGGCAGCACCGGGACGAGGGCCAGCCGTTCATCACCCATCCCATCGCCGTGGCGCTTATCCTGGCGTCTGAACTGGGTTTTGCAAGAGACACGGACATGATATCCGCCGCCCTGCTCCACGATGCGGCGGAAGATTCCGTACTGACGCCCGACGAGGACATCCTTCCCACGTTCGGCGCCCGTGTAACCGAACTGGTGAAGGGCGTAACGAAAGTGGACGAACCCGGCACGCGCAGTCGATCCGCCCGCCGGTCCGCTACGCTCCAGCGTCTCTTCACGGCCGCACACAGCGATCCGCGGGTACTCATTCTGAAACTGGCCGACCGGGTACACAACATGCGCAGCATCGCTGGCATCAAGGACACCAAACGACAACACCGGATCGCGCAGGAAACCATTGACGTCTACGCGCCGCTCTCCCGTCTGCTGGGCATGGACCGCATTCGCAGGGAACTGGAAGACCGCAGCTTCGGCTGCCTGCACCCCAGAGTCCACGAGCAGCTTGTCCGCCTCATGCAGGGTGGGCCGCCGCAATCCTATCTGGATTTTCAGAACGAGATGCGCAATATTGTCACGGACAGCGGCATACGCACACGCATACGCCTCCAGACAAAGAGCCTCAGGAGTATCTACGGAAAAGCCAGAGACGCAGGTTCAGGAGCCGCACACCTCCCGATGGAAGACGTCCACGACCGGTACACTGTCGTGGTCATCACCTCCAACCGGTACACCTGTTACAGGACGCTGGGTATAATCCATCACAACTTCACTCCCTTAATGGATGGAATAAAAGACTTTATCGCCCTGCCGAAGCGGAACGGCTATCAGGCGCTGCAGACAACGGTCATCCACAAAGGGCAGCGTTTTGAAGTCGCGGTCCAGACGCCATCCATGTACAGAATGGGTGAATTGGGGGTTGCGACACTGCGCGGCGGCGAACTCCAGGAAGAGCGGAGGACCCGTTGGCTTCAGGAACTTGCCGAATGGCATGAGCACGGAGGAGCGGGGGTCCACTTCCTGGACGAAGTCAAACGCATGCTCTTCGTCCATGAAATGGCCGTTTTCACACCCGATGGCGATCCCATCATCCTGCCCGAGGGCGCCACGCTCACGGATTTCGCTTTTGCCGTACATACGGACCTTGGCCTCCGCTGCAATGGCGGGCGGGTCAACGGAAAGCCCGCATCGCGCTTTTCGGTTCTGAACTGGGGCGATACCATTGAAATAGATACTGCGCCCCATCAGCAGATTAAACGCAACTGGCTTCGCTACGTAAAGACCTACCGCGCCCGGCGCCTGATCCGGCGTCACATCACCCGGGCCGAATCGTCGGGCGAACAGATCATCGAATAGCCTGAAGTCCCCAACCGCGCCGCATGCGCGGCCGATGTTCCCGTCGACCCCTTTTCATTGTCGTCCGCAAGGACACCGCTGGAGTCAACCGTTGAGAACCCACTATTTCCTCCTCGCTGCGCTGTTGACCCTCGCGGCCTGCGGCAGGGACGCCGGGCGCCTGCAGACTGAAATCGCCGCACAGGACAAGAAAGTCGCCCGGGCACGGGCGATCTATCAATCCGAACAGAAGCGCCTGGAAACGCTGAAGGACAGCCTCGAAATCAACATCCGGCGCAACATCGCCCTGAACCTGGATTCAACCACTGCCGCGTCGATTGAAAACCAACGCATGGTTCTCCAGAAGACGACGGTAGAAGCGGCGAAACGCAACCTCGACAGCCAGAAGGAATTCCTGGCCCTCCTGAAGAAACGCCTGCAGGCGCACCGATAACCCGCAGCAGTCGGCTGAAAGGGTTGCTCTGACAACGATGCCGCGCCATTGGCAGCCTGTTGGCGCTCACTTAACCTTCCGGAATCATCTCTCGTGTGAGGTCCATCGTGAAAACTCCGCCGAAGGAAATCACGGTTGCAAACAGGTTTATATATTATTACGCCAACTTCATGGAACGATTCTACGGCTATGTTCTGCGCCGGGACGGCCGCAACGTTCCCGAAGAACACTACGTGGGGCGAATGAAGGAAACCGGGGGACCGGTACGTCCCCGTAGCGGCCGGAAGGCATCCCGTCCCGCGCTCCGGCGGAGACGGCGCGAACTGCGTCCTCCGGCGCCGCCGTCGGGAAAGCCGGACTTCGACGAAATCGCCCGCGGAGAGGTCTTACTCTTCCTGTATCGCAAGCGCATGATGCTGGGAACCTATTCTCATCGGATCTGGGGAAGCCGGATATGTGTCGTCTCGGAGGACGGGAGGCATCTGAACATTCGAAGAAACTCCCTGGTCTTCCTGACCGGCATCGGCATCATGGACGATAGCGACTTCCTTCGAACCTATGTGGCGTCGGTACGCGAGCTGGCGAAGCACATCGATCTCGGGGAAATATGGAACGCATTCAAAGACGACCACTCAGTAATCGAAATCGCCGACATCGGCGCGCTCTACTGGGGCGACGATCCCGATCCCTCATGCTGGCTTGCGCTCTATATTCACCTGGATTCCGCATGCCCTTACTTCGTACGGACCCGATTGGATGTCTGTCGTCCGCTCGAAGCGAACGAAGTCAAGAACCGAAGTGTCCAACTCGCAGCAAGAGAGACCGTCTCTCAGGAACTGGCGGAATTTCTATACTGGCTTGGGCGCGACGAGGAAGGCTACGACCCGGAGACGTTTACTGGCAGACAGCGCGACTGGCTTGAACAAATCAAACGTTTCGCGCTGTGGGGAACCGAGGCGGACGCGGGCGGGCGCATTCGGGAAATCCTCCGTAAAACAGCTGCCGCGAAAGGAAACCTTCAACAGTACGCGCTCGAGCTTATGGTCCGGAAACGCATCTGGGACCCTGATGAAAACCTGGATCTCCTCCGTTCGGACCTCACAGTTGAATTCCCGGCCGACGCCCTGAAAGAGGCCGACGAATTCAACCTCTCGCGAGCACTGAAAGGCCGTCGAAGGCTCCGTCGCGCGTTTTTCGCGTTTCGGACAGGTTCCGATGATCAGCCTGAACTCGCTTTCTCGCTCAGACGCCGGTGGCTGGGAGGATACGAACTCGGTATCCACGTCCCGGATATTGCCGCCTGCGTACCCGCGGGATCCGCACTGGACAGAAATGCGTCCGACCGGCTCGCGACGCTCCGGCTGCCCGACCTGTCATTGACCATGCTGCCACCGCGATTGACAGACGAAATCGGCAGATTCAGTGTGCACCAGCAACGACCGGCGCTGAGCCTGCTATGGAGGCTCGATCGAAATCTGAAACCGGGAGACCTCCGCATCGTCCGCTCGGCGATCCGGCTGCGGGCCCGCCTCTCCTCCGATGAGGTCGAGAGGATAGCTGACGGGCAGCAACATTCACTCTCGGAATCCGTGCGAATCCTTGGCGGCGTCGCCGAAGCCCACCGTGAAAAACGCAGCCGTAACGGGGCGTTTGAAAATTTCGGCCGCGTTCAGGTCAGGACCGGAAGCAGCGGGATCGTCGTCCACCACACGGACCCGGCCGACCTCGCAACCGGAATTCACGATGAAATGACCCTGCTTGCCGCCGTCGAAACAGGAAAGTGGTGTGTGCATCACAAGATCCCCGCCGTCTTCATTGTCCAGGACGCCGTCGAGGACCGCCGCGAACTCGAGGAAATCCGGCATCCCGTCGTGCGGCGTCACGAAGTCCGCCGCCGGAGCCCCTATCCGGCATACAGCGCCGAGCCCGCCGCACATTACGGTCTTGGGGTTCACGCACGCTGCGCCGCCGTCGCTCCCGGAGACCGTTACGTGGACCTGTTGATCCAGAGACAGATCGTGCATCATCTGAAAACCGGCGATCCACTTTACACCGCTGCTGAACTCGATCCCGTCCGGTATCGCGCACACGAGGAAAACGCGCGCCATGCGAAGCTCCGCTTCCGTCGCGAGCGTTTCATGACGTTGAACCTGCTCGAGGCATCGGCGGACCGGACGTTTCCCGCTGTCGTGCTCCATCCTGCTCGCAACGGCGCCCTCGTCGAACTCGAAGCGTTTCCCGTCAAGACCCGGGTCCACGCGCCATGGCCCGTGAACGCGGGCGACACGCTTCAACTTCGCCTGACGGGCATCGACCGCTGGCGCGACAACCCCCGATTTCACGTATTGCAGACTTCCCCTGAAACGCGAACGGGGGCGGACAGACGTATCAACTTAGCAGCCCGTTGAAAAAGTCCATCCGGGCTGCGGCCGGCCATTGCGGTCGAAATACTGCGTTGCTCGGCCTTGCCTGCAGAGCGACTTTCTCAACGGACTGCGAGGAGACCCCGATGAACGATGATTCAGCCTTGATCGCCCACTGGAAGCTGGACGGCGACTGCCGCGACCACGCGGGCGTCAGCCACGGCGAGAATCACGGCGTGGCCTTTTCACCCGACGGGGCACGGTTCGACGGCCGAGGCGCCCACATCCTGGTGCCCTCCGCCCGGCCGCTCGATCTCGGCGCGGATGACTTCTCCGTATCCGTCCACATACATACCGACGACATCCTGGATGACATACCCGGGGATATCCTCAGCAAGTACGATCCCGACACGCGCACAGGCATAAACCTGGGACTGGCGAACAACGCCGGCGTGACGGCGGCCCAGGCCAACTACCGCCACCTTCATTTCGGCATCGACAGCGGTCATACCGGCGAATGGATCGACTGCGGCCGGCCCGGAAACAACCTGCGCGTCTACTCTCTCTGCGTATTCGAGGGCGACCTGTACGCGGGCACCTTCGAGACGGGCGCCGACGAGTCAGGAGGCGTCTACCGGTACGATGGGGACTCGGGATGGATCGACTGCGGGCATCCGGACAGGTGCAATACCATGGCGTCGCTCTGCGTGTTCAACGGCACGCTGTACGCGGGCTCGTCCCGGTACAAGGCCGGAGGTTCCGCTCTCCCGGAGTCCGAGAACCAGAACCCGGGAGGCAACATGTTCAGGTACGAGGGCGGTTCGGACTGGACACCCATCGGCCGCATGGAAGGCGCCGACTCCTGCGCCGGAATGGCCGTCTACAGGGGCGAACTCTACGCAATCCCCCTCTACAGCCAGGGCGTTTTCCGTTATGATGGCGATGACGTCTGGAGTCACTGCGGCACCCCGGGTCGACGCATGATGTCCCTCGGCGTCTTCAACGGTCATCTGTACGGCGCGGGAAATGAAGGGAATCAAGCCGGCGGCGTCTTCCAGTACGACGGCGGGACCGGTTGGGCGCACGCCGGCGGTCAGGAGGGCGTGACGCAGGTCTATTCCTTTGCCGCCCACAACGGCAGACTCCACGTGGGCACGTGGCCGGAGGGCAAGGTCTTCCGGGACGACGGCAACGATCCATGGACGTGCGCCGGTCGCCTGGGAGAAGAGATGGAAGTCATGGCGATGGCCGTCTACAACGGCAAACTATACGCCGGCACATTGCCCCTTGGCCAGGTCTACCGGTACGACGGGGGTGACACGTGGACCCTGACCGGCCAGCTCGATACGACCCCGGACGTCAGATACCGCCGGGTCTGGTCCATGGCCGTCTACCGGGGAAGACTGTTCGGGGGCACGCTGCCTTCCGGCCGCGTCTACGCGATGGAGGCCGGCGCCAACGTGAGTCACGATCACGAACTCGCGCCGGGTTGGCGGCATCTGGCGGCGGTTCGCCGGAACCGCCGCCTCCTTCTCTACGTCGACGGCGAGCAGGTTGCCGCCTCTTCGACTTTCGATGCATCGGAATTCGACCTTACGAACGACAAACCCCTCAAGATCGGCGCCGGAGGTGTGGACTCCTTCAACGGGCGCCTCAGGGACCTTCGTCTCTACCGCCGGGCACTCACCGCGGAGGAGATCGCGGACGCGTAGAACCTGCGGTCCGAATCGCGGCCTGGACCCGCCAAGGTCGGGCATCGAACCCGGTCGCCGGCTTATATTGGAGAATAACCATGCTCAAGGCAGGCGCCTCAAAAGTCAACATCACCCCGTTTCTGGGCGGTCCGATGGCCGGCTACTCGGCGCGCGACCGGGGAAGCGAGAGCATCCACGACGAACTCCATGCGAAGGCGATGGTTCTGGATGACGGCAATACCGGTGTCGCGCTGATTACCTCCGACCTCATCGGCATCCACCGGGAACTCGCGGCGCACGTCCGCAGGCTTGTGGAAGAGCGTGTCGGACTTGAGGCCGACCGGGTGTGGATGACCGGGTCCCACACCCATTTCGGTCCCGCGGTCAGCCCGGGCGGGACGGAGGACGACGAAGCGGATCCGTATGACCGGTCGTATGCGGACGTGCTTGCGGCGAAACTGACCACGGCCGTCAAGCTTGCGCACGACCGGCTTCGACCTGCGCGCCTTGGCGCGGGCTCCATTCGCGCCGAAGGCATCAGCTACAACCGGCGGCTCATCCGGGACGACGGAAAGGTGGAAATGAGCCTTACGCTGCCACCGCCCTACGAGGGATTGAAGTTCGGCCCGGTGGATCCGGAGGTCGGCCTTCTGAAGATTGAAGGAGAAGCCGACGGCGACACCATCGCCACGCTTGTCAACTTCGCCTGTCATCCCGTGTCCAGCACGGACCACACGTATGAGATTACCGCAGATTATCCGGGATACGCCATGGACCTGATCGAATCCGTGGAAGGCGGTATCTGCCTGTTCGCCCTGGGCTGCGCGGGCAATATCGTACCCATCCAACGCCAGGGCAGGTCCAAACGCCAGGTTGGCCTGTCGCTTGGCGGCTGTGCGCTCAAGGAGCTGCAGTGGATTCAGACGTCGGACCGGGTCAGCATCCGTGCGGCAAGAAGGACAATTGACCTGCCCCTGCGCAATGGTCGGGCCCGAGGCCGCAGGACGCGCTCCACGGAAATCCAGGTGTTCTGGCTTGGCGACAACCCGGTCATAGGGCTGCCGGGGGAAGCCTTCGTCGAACTCGGGCTTCGTATCAAGAAAGCCCTGGATGCCTCTCCGGCCCTGGTCGTCAGCCTGAGCAACGACAGTGCAGGATACATTCCGGTTCGCCGGGCGTACCGCGAGGGCGGCTATGAATCCCGCGTATCTCCCTACGCCCCGGGCTGTGGTGAACTGCTCGTAAAAGAAGCCCTGGACCTGGCCGAATCGATACGTGAGTAAGACTTCAGCGCAGGATGCGTACATGTTTGACCTTGCTGCTTGTACTCGGTATGGTGTTGGAATCCCCCCACCGCATCAGCCGTCGCCGACCCTCCTTCAAGCTCAAGGACCAAAGGCTCAGGGGACGGCTCGGCTTCTGCGACTCCCCTCAAGGGGGGAGTGATTGGTCCGTCAAACCGGAGCACGCTATTCCTGCCACCAAATTGGTTGCGGCTGACAATCGCGAAGCCGCGATAGGCCATAGGTCCAACAACCCCTGCCTCGAGGGAAAAAGCGACGCCTATGTCGACATTTGTGATTCTGCTACTCATTGCCGCGGTACTGCACATAACGAGATCGCGTGTCTCAGCCGCTGAAGTCGAACTTTCGGCCGGCGCGGCCAGGACCGACGTCACGCCCGATCCGGCGATGACGAACTGGGTGGACGGAAACCCCTACGACGGGATCCTGGATCCGCTCGCCCTGCGAGGGCTCGTCCTTTCGGACGGCGAAACCGAGTTCGCGCTGATCTGCTGGGATCTCATTGACGCCACGGAGGAATGCGTTATCGACGTGCGCCGGGCCGTTCGCAGCGCAACGGGCATTCCCGAAACGCACGTCCTCGTGGCCGCCTCGCACACCCACTCCTCGCCACGGTCCCCGTTCGCCCCGTCCACGTTTCCCGGCCGAAAGAGCGAACGGCTGAGAGCCATACTGGACGATCCCGTCTTCGAGGCCTGGAGCCGGGGTCTGCCCGGACAATGCGCGGAGGTGCTGAAACGAGCGCAGAACCGACTGCAGCCCGTTACGTTGAACATAGGACGTGCGAACGTCTCGGAATGGCTTTTCAACCGGCGGCCGCTGGATCCCCACGGCAACGTCGTAACGATGTTTCGGCCCAAAGATCCGCATACGCTGCCCGACGGACTGCGTTTCGGAACGGTGGACCCCACCCTGACCGTGCTTACCTTTCAGGACGCGGACAACACCAGCGTCGCCACCATTTACAGCCTGCCCTGCCACTCCGTTTCCATCTACCCCTTCCATCGCGGCGTTTCAGCCGACTGGCCAGGGCCGGCCAATGAGCGGATTTCGAAGATCCTGGGCGGCGAAACCTTCTTCCTGCAGGGCTGCACGGGCGACATCGTCCCGGCAGCGCGAGGAGAGGAGGCGCGCACGGAAATGGCCCGTTTCTTCGCGGAACGGGCCATCGCTGCGGCTCGGAATTCCCGCCGCCTGCCGTCATCACCTCTGAGGATCTCAACCGGGATTGCCGGTCTGCCACTCGTATCCGAAGCGCGAAAACAGGCAGGCGCGGACATCCGGCCGGTCGAAATCCAGGTGGTTGTCTGCGGACCCTTCGGCCTGGCTGTGCTGCCCGGAGAACCCCTCAACGGGCTCGCGCGCGAGATTCAGGCGCGTTCACCCCTCCCGCACACGCTAGTCATCGGCTATGCCAATGGACGCGGGGTGAGTTACGTTGGACTTCCCGGTGAAAAGGCCAGAGGCGGGTACGAAACAGGCGCGGGCCAGGGTACCGACGAAGCCGGCGACTTTCTCATTCAGACGGCTGTTCGGCTTCTGCAGGAAACGGTTGACGGCAGCTCCGCGGGTTGAACGACGAACTCCCCGAGATGGCGTCGATCATCTCCATCGTCTTCACCGCATCGTCCAGACTACAGGCCGGGAACGGAAGCGCACCCCCATTCAGGACCCATCTCAGAAACGTGCGATCCTGCCGACAGAAGCCCGCCTTGTAGCGGCGATCGACGTCATCCGCTTCCACGTTCTCCGGCTGTCCGCCCCTTCGCCGCAGGGTGGCGGCCTGCCCGGGAGCGGACGTGAAGGTAACCCCATTGCCGCGCACTTCAACGCGGTGCCCTCCCGGAGCGAACCAGTCCATCGACGCACGCCCGACCGCCCCGCCCGCGAAGGTCAACATCGCCGAACAGCAGTCCGGCATGGGACCCTCCACCGTGCGGTGCATCGTCCGGACGCTCGCCACGTCACCCCCGAAGAAACGCAGCAGGTCCAGCGCGTGGATGCCGTTTGCCGCGCTCCAGCGTTTCATGACTTCTTCCGGAAATTTCGGGTTTTCCCGGACCCGCCGGATATCTTCGTGGGCGTCCACAGTGACGCTTCGTACCGGACCGGATTCGAGCACCCGTTCCCTGCCCTCGAGAAGCGTGGAATAGAACCGACGATTTACGCCCACCATCGCCTGCGTACCCACCGCTCGCGCCAGATCCGCCAGCTCACGCGTCTGAGACGTATAGAGGCCGGGAGGCTTCTCCAGAAAGGTGGGGATACCGGCCCGAATGAAGTCCGCCGCGACCGGGGCGACCTGGAGGACGCTCACGAGAACGAAAACGGCGTCCGGCCGGCCCCCTTCAAGCAGGCCCACGTGGGAATTCAGGCGATTCGACACGCCGAACCGCGCACCGGTCTCCTCCAGCACGCGGGGGTTGCTGTCCACAAGCGTCGTCACACGCCCCTCGCGCAGGTCGGCGAGTACTTTCAGGTGCTGCTGTGCGATGTTTCCCGCTCCCACTACCGCAATGTTCAGCATTTCGTCGTGTTTCCTCACGAGACCTACCCCCTAACCCCCTTCCTGAAGGAAGGGGGAACCGGGATTCTAGTTGTCTTGTCCTTGAGAACAGACGTAGATGGCGTTCTCCCGTCTACGAGAGTTTATACGGTAAGACGTCAAAGCACTGCGTCACTTCTCTCCCCCGTTCCTTTAGGAGAGGGGGCCGGGGGGAGAGGTCACTGACCGCTGATCGCTGACAGCTCATTTGATTCTGAAAGGTTTCAACGATGGACTTCGACGAAATCAGACAACGCCTGTCCCGGCTGGATACCGCGTGCGTATGCGATGGATACAAGGCGCTCGACCGGCCCGTCAGGGCTGTCGACTCCGCAATCCGGCCCGTCACGCCAGGATTGAGGCTGATCGGACGCGCGCATACCCTGACCTGCCACGAGGACTTTCTGACCGTGATCGTCGCCCTGCGCGACGCCTTGCCCGGGGAAGTCCTGGTGATTGACTCTCAGGGAAGTCGCAAGGCGCTGACCGGGGAGCTGTTTCCAACCGAGGCGCGTCGCAAGGGGCTGGCCGGAATCGTGAACGACGGACCCTGCAGGGATACGGCTGCGATCCGACAACAACGGCTTCCCTATTATGCCCGTTCGGTCAATCCGGTTGCCGGTACGACGGACAGGCTCTTCGAGACACAGGTCCCCGTTACATGCGGCGGCATGCGCGTTCATCCCGGCGAGATCGTCTTTGGCGACGACGACGGCTTGATCGTGGCGTCTCAGGAAGAGATATCGGAGGTGATACCCGTAGCGGAAGAGGTCCAGAGGAAAGAAGCGCGACTGCTCGCGGAGATGGAGAGAGGCCGGAGTCTGATCGATATGCTGAATCTCGAGGATCACTGCGCCAGAATACGAGCAGGCCGGGAAAGTAAATTGCAGTTTCTGGTTTAAGCGGTAAGACAGCGTCGAAATCAATCAGCCGCTACCGGCCAATATGCAGACTGAGTTGGACCTCGAATTCAGAAGCCACACCGCTCGAAACGGGCTGTCAGCGAGGCGTTTAGATGCAACTTCGGAGAGTCTATCCTGCCACCCGGTATTTGGCGGGGGATCGGCCTGTCGATCCAGATAGACGATAAGCTCGATCGGATGACGTGTCTGGTAGTGCTTATGTTCCATCTTGTCGACAATTCGTTTGCGCAAGTCTTCTTCCGGGTCAATCCAGCTTATCGTTCCACTACATTCCCACCGAATTCCCATATATCCGATTTGTTTCATCATAATACTATCAAGCATGTTGAAAGGTTGTCTTTTGCCTTCCAACTCCCGCGATCCGAAGTCAGGAGGAATAGATATCACATAATCGAAAATCTCCGCCAGTAACTGTTTACGGCCTCGCAGCGAGACTCCGTCTCGAAAACAAAGGTTGATCATCTTGCCATTGTGGTTTGCTTCCAACAGTCTTTTCTTTGTCGGCGGAAGCGACTCGAATGATCTTGTAACCTCTTTGGTAGTCTTGTCTGTGTCGGAATGTTTGCGTGCCGATGCCGGATCGATCGCCTCCGTCATTTCGTATGAAATTCTCTTTCCCGCGACGACGGCAAGAATGTCGGGTTCCGGAGGACATCGCTTTTCAAAGTGCTCGCAATGTTCCAAATGGATATCGCGAAAGATGCGAAATGCGGAGATTTCTTTGGGTTCGGTATTCATCAATTGGGTACCTTGTTCGAAACACACTTCGATAGGGAAATTGATGAGCAGAATGTTATTTGTGGTTTAAACTCGCACCTGTCCAAAATCGTCGTTGCCGAGTTATTTCATATTGGACCTTGAATCTTCTCATTACGGATCGCCGCAGAATCTGGTAAAACCTCGTAATCGCCACTCCGGACACGAGCTTCCTGTGACTGAAGGCAATCTGCCTTCTTTCACTGCAGGGTCCACCAATACCCGGAGCGAGGGCATCCTGCCCTCGAACTTCGTGTGACCCATCAATCCGGAATCATGGGCCTATTGTTTCTCTTGCGTCCGAAATCGCATTGGAAATGACGGCGCCAGAGCCTTGCGAATCAACCGTCGAGGGCAGGATGCCCTCGCTCCCGGGAACGCCGATCGGGACAACCGCTCCATTGCAAATCTTCAGGTTCGGTGCGCAACCCCGCCTCCATAGGAATCCAGTGGACCTAATTGACAATCTCTGTGAAGTGATCGTGATCGTGAATGAACCGCGAAACAGCCCCTCTACTGTACGTCCCTGGTTTTCTAAACTGTCGGCTCCGCAGGTTCTGTCGGACCGAATGAGGACAATTTTGGCCATTGGAAGAGTCACTTTGTTTTCGGACAGCCGTGGCCTAAACCAAGCTGTAGTGACGAAACAAGGGCTTCCGACAAATGTCGAAAGCCCTTGAGTTTTCCGGGTGTCGAGATTGCTACTCCGTCGGCAGAATATCCGAAAACTGGTACTCTTCGACGATTTCGCCGATGGAGGCTTCGAAGTCGTCCTCGCCCCACTGTTCGATCGTGAGCGTTTTGCGTTCGGAATCGTCCAGGTACTCCCAGGTGATCAGTTCCCGCGGGGGTTCTTCGCCGTTTCTATAGAATTCACCCGCATCGGAAGATTCCGCATAATAGGTCACGCCGTCACAGGTCACCTCTTCGGGCGGGTCTTCGTTTTCCACGATGTGCGATCTCAGGTTGCCGTCGATCCGGGACACGGGGACCTTGCGCGAAAGGGTCCAGCAAAGACCGTCGTCCTCCTCGCGGTCCAGGTACATCACTTCATCGGCGCAGGTCAATTCCCATTCGTCCACGCGGTCTCCATCGAAATCGTAATGGTTCTGCGCCGTCACCTTCCAGGTCTTCAGGTCATAGTCAACCACGTATCCGGGCTTGAGGTCGGAAAGCGTGAAGTCGACTACGGGGTCGACTTCATCGGTCTTTTTCCTGAACGGATTCCAGTTCATGGGTTTGCCCCCGCGGCGCCGTGATCCATTTTCCCGGACCGTGGCGCGCCGGTTCTACGCCTGGATTCCCATCTTGCTCTTGAGTTCGGCCAGCTTGTCCGCGCCAGGGTTCTTTTCCTGAAGCGCGGCGTCGATCTCCTCGTCCACGCTCTTGGATGCATCCGCCACTTCACCGTAGGCCTCGGACAGGGACTCGTCTTCTTCCACCCGCTCCTTCATGCGTTCGAGCATGGCGAGCGTTCCATTGGAGTCCACTTTCGCCAGTTGCTTGTTGATTTTCTTCGTCGCCGCGGCGGTACGGGCGCGGGCGCGCAGCGTCACAAGGTCGTTTTCATAACCGGCGATGGAGGACTTGAGCTTGTCCACCTGGGTCTGGAGCTGCGCGGCCATCTCCTCCTGCTTGCGGGCGTTCTCGCTGAGTGTGGCGGCCCGGTTCACGTTCTCTTCCTTGCGGGCAAGCGCTTCCCCGGCCAGGCGGTCGGCTTCGGTCGTATCGATCTGGTCTTTCTGGGCCCTCTGAAGCAGCGCCATGGCCTTGCGTTCGTAGTCCTCCGCGGCCTTCTTGCTGTCCGATGCCTGTTTTCGAAGGCGGATGCCCTGTCCCTTGACTTCGGCAAGGCTGGTCATCGCGTTACTCAGATCTTTCTTGAGGTCCCGTATGCCCTGTTCCGTCAGCCGGATAGGATCTTCGAATTTGTCTATGGCCGCGTGAACTTCAGCTTGACCGACGCGAAAGATGCGTTGAAAAATACCCATGGTGCGCTCCTGTCAGATGCGGGACCCAGAGGCCGGAGATCGGGGACCGTAACGGACTGCATCTCCCCGGATCTGATCCCTGTTTTCACGATTGTCTGCTGTAGCTCAAGAGCTCCTCAGCATTTTCGCCCAGGGCCAGGCCCAGCGCGTTGACGGCGCCTTCGATTTCCGCCCTGTCCAGCGTATCCAGAAGGAGCGTATCCCGGAACAGAACGGTTCCGGTCTCCTCGTCTATGGCGAATGCGCCGTGGATGAGCGTCCGATTCAATTCCAGCAGGCGCTTGTAGAGGTCGCCCGGGCTCCCGGGGATCGGCATGATGGCCTGCTCGAGGATGAGAATGGGATCCTCACAATCGACGATAAGCCGGTGGATCCCCCGGTCTTCGTCGGTGACGACCACCAGTTCCTCGTCGGAATCTTCCTCTTCAACGACCAGTTCCAGGTCCTGAAGAAAGGCCTTTACGGTTTCAAAATGCCGCGACATGAACACTCCTTTTGTAATAGCGGTGACAGGAACTGCCCGCTCATAGTGAATATTTGATTCTCAAGGGTGTGTTTGGTTTCAAAATTCTCGGCTGTCTCAGAGACCGAGCAACTTCCCCACCCGTACGGCCAGGGATATGGGGGTCGCGGGTTTTTCCATGATGTGGCCGCGAGGGATTCCCAGAGCGGCGAGTTCCTCCAGGCGCTCCGGAGCCCGGTCTTCGACAAGTACCAGCATTGGAAGGCGGGCGAGCATTTTTCGAATGAAACGAATGCAATCCGGCCCGCTGATTTCCGGCAAATCGTATGCGAGAATGACGAGGGCGTACGCCTTGGGATTTGCCGCGAGCTTCTCCAGGGCGCTGCGCCCGTCGGTAACCACGTCCAGTTCGACGTTCTGGTGATCGAACAGCCCACCGGCAAGGCTCATGGCCGTTGGACCGTCTTCCGCGAGGAGAATTCTGGGCAAACCGGGAACCGTCTCAATTTCGGGTTGAATCCAGGTCGCACGTCCAAGTGACAAATATACGGAAAACGCCCTATGCACCAAGAATAATATTTCAGTGAAAGGCATTTTCGTCCGCCTGACCTACCCCCTGGCCCCCTTCCTGAAGGAAGGGGGAACGGTGATGTGCGGATGTACAGGGTATGCAATATTGCCGGAACAGCGTTGCCCCATCGAACATGGATTTTCGGATGACCGGCAAGGCCGCGTTCAGTCTTGCTCCCTCTCTCCCGGTGGGAGAGAGGGCCGGGGAGAGTGGTCTGGGCGGTGGGGTGAGGTTTCTCGGCACGGATATTGCATCTCGAAATCACGATGCCGCAGGTTTTCTGCCTTTGGCTGACAGCTGATCGCCACATGTCTTTTGCCCGGCGCGAAAACTCATGATATATTAATCGACGCTCCCATTTGGAAACCAATACCTTCCTTGAGGTTCCAATGCAGAAATACCCTGTCTGGACGCTCAAACACGAAAGGGCTTCGGATTCCGCCACGGACGGTTCGCCCGAACCGCTCATCGACGTGGTGCTGGCGAATCGCGGTTTGACGGCCGAGGATATCGAGGATTCTCACGAAGTTCTCGGGGATCCGTTTTCGATGAAGGATATGGACCGGCTTACCGAACGTATCGTGAAAGCGGTCCGCTCTGGCGAGCGTATCGTCGTTTTCGGCGACTATGACGTGGACGGCGTGACGAGCACAGCCGTCTTTATGGATTTTCTCGGCAGGGTGGGAGCGGACGCCGTGTCCATCCTGCCGGACCGCTACCGGGACGGATACGGCATGAAACCCGCCGGCGTTCAGCAGGCGGTCGACGTGGGCGCGCGCGTTATCGTGACGGCCGACAACGGTATCTCCTCCTTCAAGGCGGTTGAGGCGGCGAACGCCGCGGGCATCGACGTTCTGGTGACCGATCACCACGAGCCTCACGGCCGTCTGCCCGACGCTTTCGCGGTGGTCAATCCCAACCGCCCGGATTGCGGATACGGGTTCAAGGGGCTCGCGGCTGTGGGCGTGGCCTTCAAAGCCGTGCAGGCCCTTTCGGACACGCTGATCGATGAATCGGAGCGCCGGGCGTATCTCAATTCGCTGCTGGACCTGGTCGCAATGGGCACGGTGGCGGATATCGCGCCGATGCTGGGCGAGAACCGACTGCTCACACGCAGGGGAATGCAGATTCTGGACCGTACGCCGCGTCCCGGGCTTCAGGCCCTGAAGGGTGTCGCCGGCGCCGATACACGTCCGGTGGATACGACGACGATCGGATTCTTCCTCGGGCCGCGAATCAACAGCGCCGGGCGGCTGGCCTCCGCGGACCTGGCGCTGGACCTGCTGCGCTCCGCGGAGACCGGCGAAGCGGCCCGTTTGGCGGAACAATTGAATGCGCTCAACCGGCAGCGGCGGGAATTCGAACTCGCTGGCGTCGAACAGGCCGGGGAACAGGTGGAAACAATGGCGCTGGACAGGCAACGGATTCTCGTCACAAAGGGCGAAAGCTGGCACCTGGGCGTGGTGGGGTTGATTGCCGGTCGCCTGGCGGAGCGGTATGCCAGGCCGGCCATCGCCTGCAGCGAGGTTCGCGGGGACGGGAGTTTTACGGGATCGGCGCGTTCGGGAGCGGGCTACAACATGGCGGAAGCGATTTTCAGATGTGCGGATTTGCTGACCGAATACGGCGGGCACGCGGACGCGGGCGGCTTTACGGGCCCGCTCGGGAATTTCGAAGCGTTCAAAACCCGGATGGAGGAGGATGCGGCGGAGCGGATTTCAGAGGAAGACCTGAGAACCAGGCTGGAGCTGGATGCGGCGCTGCGTCCAGAGGAGATCTCGCTGGAAACGGTCTCGGCGTTGTCGGCCCTTGCGCCTTTCGGTTCGGGAAACGAATCGCCGCTCTTTATGGCGCGGGATTGCACGGTTGAGCGGGCCATTGCCGTTGGAAAAGGGGCGCACCTCAAGATGAATCTGGACACGGCGTCTTCCGCCGGCCGGGCGGACGGCTCAGCGCGGCGGAGCCCGCGGTCTTGTGACGCTGTCTGGTGGGGGCAGGGCGAACTGGCCGGTCGACTTCGCCGGGGGGATCGCGTGGACGTGGCATGCGCGCTCGAAGCCAACACGTGGAACGGCCGGACTCAGGTGCAGCTCGTCCTGAAAGATATGCGTCCGGCACAGGGAAAATGCTAGACACGCTTCCTCACGTCATCATCGGAACTTCCACGCGTTTCCCGGTCCGGGCGGATTCGTGGGCGGCCATGGCGACGGCGACCACACGCCGCCCGTCCCTGCCGTCCGATCGCGGCGATTCGCCACGTTGAATGCAATCGAAAAAGTGAGCGATCTCGTCCGTCAGGCCGTTGTTTCCGGGCACCTCTATGGCGGCGGACTTCCCGCCGTGCCGTGCGAACAGGATGGGGCCGGCCGGACCCTCGAGCTTCATAGCGCCCTCCGTTCCGGCAACGCCCAGTTCGTAGCTGTTGACCGGGTAGACCCGGCTGCTGCTCAGAGAGCCGATGGCGCCCGAAGCGAATTCGATGCCTATAAAGATGCTTTCTTCGATTTCGTTCGCGGGGTCCCCGCCAAATTTAATCACGGCGTTGACGGCGCGGATTTCGCCGGCCAGCCAGGCCAGTTGATCCAGTTCGTGGCTGTACATTGAAAACATCCCGCCGTACTGTTCCTTCCGCGTTTGCCACCCTCCAACCCCGCCCGGGGCGCCCGTGCCCAGTCGAACGGCGTGCGCCAGCGTGACTTCACCAATGCCCCCGCAGTCCACACGGCGCTTCAGTTCCTGATAAGCGGCCTGAAAACGGCGGACATAGCCTATCATCAGAAATACGCCGGACTGTGCCGCGGCCTGTATCATCGCATCGCAGTCGCCAACGGTCAGCGCCATCGGTTTCTCGCAGAAGACGTGGGCGCCCGACAGTGCCGCGTCCGTACTGATGCGGCTGTGCGTGTGGTTGGGCGTGACCACCAGCACGGCGTCCGGATTCTCGGCGGCCAGCATGGCGCGGTGGTCCGCGTAGGGTTTCGGGCCGGACTCAAGCTGCGCGGCAAGCCGAACCGCGGACTCCCGGACCGCGTCGCAAACGGCGACGAGCCTCACACCATCCGCTGCTTCCACGTTTCTGGCGTGGGCGCGGCCCAGCCCGCCGCAACCGGCCAACGCCACTCTCAAAAGCTCTGCCATTGCGTATACCTGATTTGGTTCTTGTCTTTTGTTGGCAACTGACGGCTGATAGCTCGCTCCGAGGGGACCAGGTGGAGAGGTCGCCAATACGCGGGGAGACGGTAGACTGCAGATTAGATGTGGGGAGACGGGAGAGGTAAGACGGTAGAGGAATTCCTTGTCGATCTGTTCGTCCTACTTGCCTGCGGCCTGAGTTGAAACATTACAAGACAGACGATCTCTCCCCTCTTCCGTCTCCCCTCTCACTGCTTATGAGGGTCCGCGAAGAGAGATTCTCCTCTTCTGATTTCCCGTACAACAATGAGTCTCGTCACAACAGAATCGGCGTGGAGCCGTTTTCGGCCGATTCCTCAGCGGCGAAACACGCGGCGTGGGTGTTTACGGCGACCTCCAGATTATCGTGCGATTCCACGTCGTCCAGGATGCATTCCACAAGGTGGTCGATCATCTCCTGGAAGGGATGGTGGGAAACCGCGCCGCTGTCGGGCAAGACCGTGGGAAAACTGCCAAAGGCGTCCTGGCCGGAAAGCTGGCGGGTGTAGAACTGGTTGTTCCGCATCACGCCTTCGGTGCCGAAGACCTCGATGTTGAAGACGTAGGGCATGAAAAAAGCCGTGGAACCCGAGAACTTTCCCGCGGCGCCTCCCGCGAACTCCACCGTGGCGATCGTTGTGGACCGGTAGTCGTTCTCGTGGGTGCGATGTCCTGGAGAGACACCCGTCACACGGGTGACCTCGTCGTTGTCCAGGATGTAACGGGCGGCGTCGAGGGCATGGCAGCCGCCGTGCACGATGGCGCCGTTGACCATCCGGTTCCAGCCGGCACGACTGAATTTCCTGGGGCTGGCGTTTGTGGGGCCATGCCAGTAGTCGGCCTGAACGAGCAACGGAACGCCGACCCAGCCCTTCTCGATCGCCTGTTTCATGGATATAATGAGGGGATTCCATCGAAGCACGAAGCCGATCACCGATTTTACGCCCGCGCTCTTCACGGCCCGGCGCATCTCGTCCAGTTCCTCGTGACTCGTGGCAACCGGCTTCTCGATCAGCAGGTGTTTGCCCGCGGCGGCGGCGGCAATGGCTTCCCCGGCGTGGCGGTCCGGCGGGGTACAGATGGAAACGACGTCGACATCCGGATGCTCGAGGAGCCTGTCGTAGTTGTCGTAAAGGTCGCACTCAACGCCCAGTTCCACCGCTTTTCGCCGGGCGCTCTCGAGCGTGCGGCTTCCGATTGCGACCAATCGGGTGTGGGGGTTGTTCAGGTACGCCTTGATGTGTTCGGTTGAGACGTTTCCAGCGCCCTGGATCGCAACGCCGAGCATGGCTTCTCCCTTTCGACTTTCCTGCGACATGATGTTCAGGCCTTTGAATGGCGCTTGCCGGTTTCACCTCAGTAACGGGTTGAATGTTCAGTAACGCCGTTCCGGATCGGCCCGAATGGGTACTGCGCCCATGTAAGGACCACCTACGGGAAAAAATAAGAGCGCTACGGAGCGGAGTCAAGATGCATCGGCCGCGTCGTTCAATGCCCATCCGAACACGCCAAACGCGATCAGCCTGACGCCGTGGGCAGATGGAGCCAACGAATCCGGGCGCATGAATGCCGGCTTCATGAACCATTGCTATTTCCAAATGGCCGCTTTATTTTAGCGCGTTACGTCGCATCGGTCTTTTCAAATCAGAGGTAAAGGTTGCCGAAACGGATCAACAAGGCTATCGAACTCCTGGAACAGGGACAGCCGATATATTATGTCGGCGTCTCCGAGCTATCGTACGAATCGGGACGGGACATGGCCGGGACATGGGCCGACTATATCAACGCCAGTATTGAGCACGGTCCATTCGATTTGCCTGGCCTGGGTGACTTCATGCGGGGACTGGTCGACGGCGGTCCCACGGCCAGCGGGCATCGGACGCCCGCCGTCATTGTGGATCTGCCGGTGGAGGGCACGAGCGAAGCGGCGGTCCGCGCCAATGCATGGATGTTCAAGCAGGCCCTGGCGCGGGGCGTGCATGGGATACTCCTGTGCCATGCCGAAGACCCGGAGGGCGTCCGCGCCTTCGTGGAAAGTTGCAGATATCCGTTCCGGAAGCCGGCCGAGGGGCACGGCGACGGGCGGCGCGGCGCCGGGGGCCAGGGCTGGGCCGCTCAGATCTGGGGAGTGTCCGCAGCTGAGTACCTGGAGAAGGCCGACCCGTGGCCGCTGAGTCCTGGCGGCGAGTTGATGCTGGGCGTGAAGATCGAGAACAAACGCGCGCTGGCCAACGCGGAAGCCACGGCAAAGGTACAGGGGCTCGCGTTCGGCGAATGGGGACCCGGGGATATGGGTATGTCGTTTGGGCACGCCGATCGGCACGATCCGCCGTACCCGCCTGAAATCCGGGCCGCCCGGGCTCGCGTGATGGCGGCCTGCCTCGACGCCGGACTCTTCTTTCTGAACGGCGCGACCACGGAAAACATCACCGAGATGATCGACGAAGGCGTGATGATCTGCTCCGGAGGCAGGGAGGCCGTGGCGCAGGCAGGGCGGGCGTATACCGGAAGAGAATGAACACAGTTGACATGGAACGGCAGGAAACAACCTGATCCAATAATTGCTGACGGCAGCCCGTCGGAGAAAGGAGCGTTGAAACCAATGAATACCGTTGTTCCTGGCGCTTGCGGAAATATCTTGATGGCTGGCGCTAGAACCACAGTCGTCTGAACTGACGGCGAATCGTTGGAAAGAGGAGGGAAAAGATGTCGAGTTCACACATCCGTACAGTCATTGAGATTGTCCTGGCGGCGGGATGCGCGTACCTGGCCTACATCGCGTACATCGCTCCAATCAACGTCACCATCAACTACGACGCCGAACAGGCCATCCAAATGCGAATCGAAGACAAAATGGTGGCGCACGACGCCGTTCTGGACTCCATCTGGAGCAGGGACTTCGCCAGAGAAGCGACGCTGGGATGGTTGACCGGCAAGGACGTCTATCACTACCGCAACAGCGCAATTGCCGGACGCCTGGCGGAAGCAATGCCGGATGCGCCTCAGGGCGGGAGCGAAAACATTGAAGAGCGAAAAGCGCGACTTGAAGCTGCGATTGCGGAGAATCCGCTGATCGCGGACCTTCGCGGCCGGGCGCGCGGATTACAGTCTCCGTTTCAGTATCTTGGCAAACGGGTCCGGATCGGCGTTCCCAGCGGAAACAGACCTCGAAGCAACGTGGCGTACACGGCCTACGGGAGCGAGTTCGAAGGCAGGGTCGTCGAAATCTGGAATCCCGTGAACGACAAACGCGTGTCGGTTTTCGCGCAGGGCGCGTTCATGCCCACGGAAACGGTCACCATCGACTTTCAGATGAACCGGCAGCAGGCGGTAGACCTCTTCGATCGTGTCGAAGAGACCGCGGACGCAGTGGTGGTAATTCTTCCACCATCCACGCCGGCACCGTAGAAGTGTTGCAAACGCCTGCCGATCGAGCCATTCGCCAAACCGATGCGACTCTGGTCACTGCATCCCTGCTATCTGGATTCCAGAGGACTCGTTGCCCTCTGGCGGGAGGGGCTGCTGGCACGGAAGGTGCTCGCGGGCGCCACGCGGGGATACCGCAATCATCCGCAACTCGAGCGGTTTCGCGCTCATCCTGACCCGGCCGCCGCAATCGCATCGTATCTGCACGGCGTTTATATTGAAGCCTGCAGACGAGGCTATCGATTCAACAGGAGTCTGATTGGCGCGCCGGGTTCCACTTCACCGTCGATTCGAGTGACCGATGGACAGTTGCGTTTCGAACGATCCCATCTGGCCGCAAAGCTCCAGCAACGCGATCCGGACGCGCTCGGGAGGCTCGAATCGGCGCGAACCCCACTTCCGCATCCGTTATTCGTTGTGATCCCCGGGCCGACCGAGCCATGGGAACGGCCTGTCGCGCCGTAACGGAACATCGGCAAATACGGATTTGTCGCCCATTTCGAAGACTGCGAGGGCAACCGGGTCGCGATGCATTCCTGGACCTGAACTGTTCCGCGCATACCCAAACCACTCATTCCCCCGCACATTCCCAGGTTACTGTTTCCTCACCGCACCCCGGACGAATTCCCTTCGAAGTCTACCTTCCAAGCAGCTGTTCGACGGCCCAGTCGAGTTCCGCTTCCGTATCGGGGCCGTAGCCCATTTGCATGAACCTGAGGCGGCCCTTCCTGTCAACCAGATAGGTGGTTGGAATGCTCCGGACGTCGTAGTCGGATTGAACGCCTGGATCGGCGAACAGGACCGGAAAGGTGTAGCCGTTTTTTCTCACAAACGGCGCCACACGCGCCCGATCGAAATCGGAGCTGATGGCAAGTACCGTCAGGCCCCTTTTGCGGTACCGTTCGTACAACTTCTGTATATGCGGCAATTCGTACAGGCACGGTACGCACCAGGTCGCCCAGAAGTTGATCAGGACAACACGGTCTTTATTG
>CAZKDZ010000035.1:0-14456 GCA_964551635.1 uncultured bacterium
AGCCGGCGAGCCGGAAGGGGCATCTCCCTGAATATAACACGCGTCCGAACAACAGAAAAAGACGTTTGCGGTTCCCTGCCGCAAACGCCTTTTTCATTTTACCCAGGTGTCCTGTCCCAAAAATCCCTCGCCATCCGACCCCCTGCTTAGCAGTCCGTTGAAAAAGTCCATCCGGGCTACGGCCGGCCCTTGCGGTCGAATACTGCGTTGCGCGCCCTTGCCGAATCGCAGGATGGGACTCGGTTGCGCGCCTTGTCTTCGACCACAATGGCTCGGCCTCGCCTGCAGAGCGACTTTATCAACGGACTGTTAGCGCTTGATCCGAAACCTCCCATCCGGCAGAAGCCGCCGGGTATTCTGCCGGCTCAGTTTAACTTCCAGCAGCACGTCGTTTCCTTCATAGGCTGTATTCAGTATTTCGCCCACCCGATACAGTTCCGAGAGCAGCTTTCCTTCCGCCTGTGGCACGCGCAGATTCATCACCGTCCGCTGGCCTTCCAGCCGGTCATAAATCGCCCATCGCAGTTCGTCCAGGCCCCGGGCTTCCTGCGCGGATACCCAGATGCCATCGGGAAACGCGGAACGCAGGCGACGCTGCATCCCTGGGTCGCCAAATCTGTCGATCTTGTTGAAAGCCATCAGGGTGGGATACTCCGCGATGCCCAGACCCTGAAGGGTTTCGTACACCGACGCGATCTGGTCCTCGCACCTGGGATGACTGACGTCGACAACATGAAGCAACAGGTCCGCATCCACGGCCTCCTCCAGGGTACTCCTGAACGATGCGACAAGGTGATGAGGAAGCTTTCGAATGAAACCGACCGTATCGGTCAGAAGGACCTCACGATTGTAACCCAGATATACCCGGCGGGTTGTGGAATCCAGCGTTGCGAACAAGCGGTCTTCCACCAGAACGTCGGCGCCGGAAAGTGCGCGCATCAGCGTTGATTTTCCAGCATTCGTATAGCCCACCAGGGAGACGCGAAACACGTCCGTGCGCTGTTTGCGTCCGAGGACGCGGCGACGGGAGATTCTGTTCAGCGCTCTGGTCAGTACTCCAATACGACTCCGCAGCGCCCGCCGGTCCACTTCCAGCTGGGTCTCGCCCGGCCCCCGTGTCCCGATTCCGCCTGTTGTGCCACCGTGGCCGGCCTGGCGCGACAGATGGGTCCACCGGCGCGTCAGACGCGGCAGCAGATAGTTGAGCTGCGCCAACTCCACCTGCGTCTGTGCCTCGCGGGTCTTCGCCCTGCCGGCGAAAATGTCCAGAATCAGCCGGCTCCTGTCGATTACATTGACTCCCGCGAGTTCTTCCAGGTTCTTGGACTGGGCGGGCGACAGGTCATCGTCGAAAATCACCAGTTGCGCGCTGAGTTGCTTCACACGGAGCGCAAGTTCTTCAGCCTTGCCCCGACCGATAAAAAAAGCCGGATCGATGCTCTCCCGCTCCTGCACGATCCGGTCCACAACCTGCGCTCCCGCGGTATCCGCGAGCAACGCAAGCTCGTTCAAGGTGTCGTTTGCGTCCCGGGATGATTTTCCCGGAAGCGCCATCCCCACCAGAATCGCGCGTTCCGACTCCTTCCTGGTGAAGCCTTCATGCACTCCCAATTGAAGGTTCTCCTCCCCGGCATTCAGAGGTGCGCCTGGCGCCGGACTCTATTTGCGGGTTCCGGGCTGTCGCTCCGCCCTGGGAGAAAGCGCCTGGAGCTGATCCCGAAGCTGCGCGGCCCGTTCGAAATCTTCAATGGCGACCGCCTCGCTGAGTTGTTCCCTGAGGTCCTGGAACAGGGGCCTTGGCCGATCCTTTCGGATCTCCTCCGCCCACTCTTTCAGGAATACCACCTCTTCGCTGTCTTCAACCAGGTCGGGCCGGTCGTAGTCTTTGTAAAAGCCCTGGATCTCGTCGATGCCGTTGTTGATTTCCAGAAGCGCCCGATCGAAATTCTCAGCTTCAAGTTCCTGAAGTACCACCGCGCGAACCCGATGCCCGATTACAAAGGGTCTGTACTGCTCGAGAACCATGCTGTCTTCTTCTTCCCGCGCGAATTCCTTGACAAAGTCGAACATGTCGAGGTTTCGCTGAGCATCTTCCTGCGCAAGCCGATATTCGCCGAGTTCCAGAAAGCTGATCCGCCGGTGGTAATACTGAAGCCCTTCAACCTGTAGCGTAAGGCAGACATCGGGATCGAGATTGAACGCCTTCGAGTCCCGCAACGCCGTGCCCGCTTTTTCCTTGTAGTAGTGGAGCAGAGATTCACATCCGTGAGGACGCTGTCCGTCAGGGCGCCCTGCGACCTCCATCTGCAGGATCCCCATCTCAACACGGAGCTGGATTTTCTCCCTGCCGTCCGTCCCCTTGATTCGCCTCACACAGAGTTTGTCGGGCTCGAACGGCCAACTGTCCAGAAGCGGCTGAATGTCATCCATACCCATATACACTTTCCTCCAGACTCCCGCCTGAACTTCGAAACGAACGGGTATTCCGGGATCCTTTGTGATTTTACCATAACACCCCGACGTTGTCAAGGATTTTGACCGTACAGATACTGCTGGCGGAACACTAGAGCGCCGCGACAACCGACCGGACCGCCGCACGCACCAGGTTCAATTCTTCGTCGCCATGAGTCAGGCCCACGTACCAGCGGCCATCGGGCAACAACTGTATACCCTCCTCCAGCATGCCGGCCCGGAACCGGTTGTAAAGCGCCATGTCCGTCCTCTTCAGTTCCCGATAGTGCGCGGGCGGAGACTGAACGCCAAAGTGAACGTTGAAGACGGTACCTGCTCCCGAGGTACACACCGGTATTCCCCGGCAAACCGCAGCCGATTCTATCGCTTGCCGAATCACGTAACCATGCCCATGCATCCGCCGGAAGGCAAGGGGATTTGCGCCGAGAATCTTCACGGTGGCAAGCCCTGCGGCCAGATTGACCGTGCTGCCGTTGTACGTTCCCGCGTGGATCGTCCCGCCGTCTCTGAGTGCGTCGAACATGCTCCGTGAGCCCGCAACGGCGGAAAGTGTGAAGCCGCCGGCGAGGGCCTTTGCGTAGACCGACAGATCCGGGATCACGTTGAAGTATTCCCGCGCGCCGCCGAGGGCAAGACGGAAGCCCGTGATGACTTCGTCGAATATCGAAACCGCGCCATAGCTCCGGCACAGGTCGACCATTCCCTTCAGAAACCCTTCCCCGGGCATGATCGATCCGGAGTTGGCCAGCACCGGCTCGGTGATCACAGCCGCGATTTCCCCGCCCCGCCTTGCGAACAGGTTTTCCAGCAGGTCGAAACGGTTCCAGGGAAGCGTTACCGTCTCCGCGAACTCCGCCGCAGGCTGTCCGCCGCACGCGGCCACGACCCGGGGAGCCTCCGGAGGGCCAAGTGCTTCGTCGGATTCGTGGTAACTCACCAGGATATTGTTCAACCAGCCGTGATAGTGCCCCTCGAACTTGACGAATTTTGCCCGTCCGGTGGCCGCGCGGGCAAGCCGCAGCGCCGCCTGAACGGCTTCGGAACCCGTATTGGAGAAAATCACCTGGTCCACGCCGGGGAGCGCTTCCACCAGAAGTTTCGCGAATGCGACTTCGCCAGGATGCTGGGCGCCCAGGGTGTATGACTTCCGGACCGCCGCCGTCACCGCCGCGTTCAGCTCCGGGTGGTTCGACCCCAGGATCAACGGCCCCCACGCCAGTGTGTAGTCCAGCAGCCGGTTCCCGTCCACGTCGTAGTAATAGGGCCCCTCGGCCCGCTCGAAGAACAGCGGCGGCGAGGTCACGGCGCGCCTCATCCCGGAAGACACACCCATCGCAAGGTAACGGGAGCTCTCATCGAAAAGCGCCGTGGATCGCGCCGAATTCATCGCGGTCAATCCTCTTCGGTTGCCGGCATCGACGCCTGTGTCGCCACGATTGCGGGCTTGATGTCACACGTCGGACAAACGCGCCGGAGATGGTCCCGCCGCGCCTTCCAGACTTCTATTGCCGGGACGAAGATCGAATCGGCCTTACCCACCTTTCCGCGGCGTTGCCTCCCCCTGCGATCCAGCGCCATGTTCAGTTTTCCCGGCGGCACCGGACACAGCGCCGATCTGAACGCCAGCCCCGGGACCCTGCGCACGTTGCCATCGGCCGAAACGACTCGATAGGAATTCCCGAACGGGTCGATGCAGCCGCAGGGCACGGACAACTCCGCCACGTGGTAAGCGGTAGTGGCGTTGTGGTCCACACCGAGCAGAACGATGTGTCCGTTTCCGTGCACGAGCTGGCCGATCGGGCTGTCAGGCGTCCAGAGTCCCTTTTTGCCGTGGTCCCTGCAATAGGCTTCGGCCCGCGGCCCCACGGCCGCCACAGCGTGTGTGGGATGGTCGCTTCTGACCGCGTCCGGACGCCGCCAGAACGCATCAGGGATCGCGCCGTTGGTCGTCGGCGTTGTCATCGGATTGTACACCTGTGCGGCCCTGTGATTAAACGACGGCATCATCATGGTGCCGCGCTTTCCGATCACCGCCAGCAGAGACTCGATAACTGTTTCCGCGCCGCCCTCCACGTGTCCGATTGATGACAGGGAACTGTGTACCATGACGTCCATTCCCCTGGCCAGCCCCAGCGCGGCGAGGTCCTTCATCAGGCCCTCGCGCGTCACCCGTTCCGTTTTGTCGATAAGTTCCACGTATCCCAATTCACTGTGGGCCTCGAAATATTCAATTACGTGCTCGATCCTGACCGTGTTCCCGGTCTCGCACGCCACGGCCTGCGAAATTTCGTGGAGCGTCCGGTTGCCGTCCGCCCAGAACAGGGCCCAGGCGGAAAGCCCTTTCCGGTTGATCCGGCCGGCGATCTCCGGCGGCGTATTCTCACCAATGGGCGAGAGCAAACGGGTACGCCGCGGTATCCGGTCCCCTCCTTCGACGCGTCGGAGACGCCGTCTTCGTTTGCCTCTTGACGCGGCCCGGCCGGCTTCCCTCACCTCCCGCTCGTGGCCGGCGAACCGTTCCAGGATCTCCCGTCTTTCCCCGCCCCACATCCAGCGTTCAAGTTTCTCCAGGATGACCCGGTGCTGCTCGCGTTCGTATTCGGCCTGTGCGACCGATGGGTTCCCCCTTGTCAACCGCCCGACCGTCCGCGCGGTTTCCACGGCGGCAACGTCCTCAATCTCCTCTGTGCCCGCATCCGCCAGCCAGTACAGATAACCCGCCATGGCCGTCGCGCAGGAAGCCAGCCCTCTTGTACTCAGCAGATTCGGCGTGTCCGCGGATGAGTGATAGGCGTCGAATCCCCGCCCGGGCTTGTGGTGATGCGTGGTGAGCCATGGACACGGAAACCCGTACTTCGGATCGCCGATCAGCGTGTCGGACGTGGGTTGAAACGGCTCCATATAGAGACGATATCCGGGATTCCGCAGCCGGAGCGTTTCCGTCAGAATCGTCTCGCCCAGCCTGTCCACGAAGCCGGCCGACATCGGAATCGTGGCGTGCCACTCGATCCGGCCGCCGCAGACAGACGGTTTGCTTCCCACCGAATCGATCACGACGCCCGCAAGAGGGGTTTGCAGACGCTGCGTGTCCTCGAGGTACTTGAAAAACCCGTGACATTCGTACGCATTCAGCAGACGGATGGTTCGCCGGGGCCGCGGCAGCTTGCCGGCTGCGATCAACTGTTCGAGCACGCGTGCGATCTCGAGGCACAGCGCCACGCCGGATGCGTTGTCGATCGCCCCCGGCTCCGCACTGTGCGCAAGCGCCCATACTTCATCCTGCGGATCGGCCGCTCCCGGCACAACCCCGCTCACCTGATCGTGAGTGCCGGCGTAATGCCGAATATCCACGTCTGTCCGGACCGTCAGCGAGCCGTGCCTGCCAAGCAGCCCGCGCAGCCGTTTGCCCAGGTTTTCGGACAACACCAGGCCCACCATCTGAACCGCCGCGTCCTGAATCGGCACGCCTCCCCATCCGAATTTCGTCCATGCGGTCGCATTGGGCAGATTCGGTACCGGGTGATCCGTAACCACCGCCGCCGCGCCGGCTTCCGCGAAAGACCGCAACATTCCGCGCGGGTCCATTCGCGTGAGGACCACCTTTCCGGACAGCCCGCCCCGGGAAACTCGACTCAGAGCCTCCCTGGAATCCACGACAGCCAGTTCGCTCTCCATCCCGCCGGGCGGCGTGGCGCCGCTCCATTGAATCACGTGCCAGGGATTCTCGTTATAGTCCAGAATACGCTTTTTTACCGGATGAATCACGTCCATCGTCGCCGAGCGCACGTCCGCGGCTCTATGGATGATCCATCGGCCCGATCCGATGGACCCGCCGGTGCGCATGGTATGTACTTCCGCCTGCGCGCCTGATTCTTCGAAGCGGCGCACCAGATATTCGGTGGTTTCCCGGAACCGGTCGAACGAGTTCCATCGGTCCGTCGCCACCACGGCGCGCACATCCTCCATAACCCGATTGCCGTCCGTACTCGCGTGCAGCAGCGGCAACACCGCTTTACAGAAGTTGATGACCGAATCAGGCCGATCCGGCATACGAAATCTCCATTGTGAAATTTACGCCACGGCGCCCGTTTCCAACAGCGCGACGCCAAGTTCCTCTGCCACGGAGCGGATCTCCGACCACGTGGCCTCCTCCAGGGACACACCCTCCGTCTCCCGCCGCCTTCGAGTCTCGGACTCAATCTCTCCCGGTACGTATATCCGTTCCACGCCCGGCATCGTCGGTGACGATTTCACCCAGTCGATCAGTTTCCTCACCTCTGCCTTAAAGTCGCCCACGTCGGCGAAACTCTCGATCTTGATTGCGAGCGCCAGATATCCGCTCCCGCCCCGCGTGGGCGCCTCCGCGCTGCACCCTGCCCAGGACAGACCGCCCGCGATGGCGTCGATCATCATCGCCAGGCCGTATCCCTTGTGACCATAGGCGCCGCCGAGAGGCAACATGGCCGCATTTCCGGTGTATAATTCCTCGGGATCGGTTACGGTGTTTCCGTCCTGGTCTACCATCCAGTCTTCGGGCATGGGTTGCCCCCGTAAACGGCAGATGTCGACTTTGCCGCCCGCCACGATGCAGGTGGTAATATCGAGCGTCATCGGCGGTCCGTCTCCCGTAGGGACGCCGATCGCGATCGGGTTGGGAGGCAACCGTTGGCCCGTGCCGCCGAACGGCGCCGCGAACCGTCCTCCTCCGTTCAACATCAGTATCCCGATACAATCCCGCTCCGCAGCGATCGAGGGGAATTCGCCCAGCCGGCCGATATGGCCTGAACGATGGACAGCGACCGCCCCAAGTGTGTGTTGAAGGGCCCGGTCGACCGCCATACGCATGGCCAGATTGGCCACCACGATGCCGATTCCTCCGCCCGCGTCGATGGTCACGGAAACCGGCGTCTCACGAACCACTTTGTGGTTTCCGGCGGCCTTGATTACACCTTCTTTAAGGCCGCGCGCGTAGCCCGGCATCCTGTGGATTCCGTGGGAGTCGTGCCCCACCAGGTTCGCGTCCACCAGGTGGTCCGTTACGATCCGCGCCTGATCTTCCGGGAGTCCGGCGGCCTCGAATATCGCGTATCCGCACTGTCTCAGATTGAGGTGTGAGATGATTGGCATCGACTTTCCCCGAATCGTGTTGTCCGCACTCGCCTAATTGATGTACCGTTCCCGCAGATACCTTGCAATCTCGCGAACGGTTGCCTCCGTGCCTCGAATCGCGTCGTGGACCCGATTGTGCCACGGCTCGGGCCCAAGCGTCCCCCGCCAGTGCCGGATCGCGGCGATGTTCGCCTCCCCGGCGGCCTCGAGCGACTCGATCGCCGCCTGAAGTACCGTCTGAACGTCCGGGTCGGCCAGGTCGCGCGTCGCCACGCTCTCCGCAACGTGATAGACGCGCCGGGCAAGCTCCACGTAAGACATGACGACGCGGGTCTCATTGACGCAGTCCGGGCTCTCGAATTCGGAAGCGATCTGAATCGCCCGGCGGCACGCGTCGACCTTTTCTTCGAAGGACGCCTCATTTACGTAGTACCGGAACATCCCTTCGCCGAGATAGGGTCGTTGTTTCCGGCGAACCATCTCAACGGCCTTCCCCCACGAATAACAGACCGGAAAGTCCGAGTCGTAGACGTCGAATGCAACGGGCCCTGACAGTTCCGACCAGTCCGCGAACGCCTCGACGTCGGCGAACCCTTCTCTCGTGGCCCATGCGATGGCGAACTCCCTTTCGGTGCGCCCTTTCAGGTTCCATGCATATTCCGCCAGGGCCGCGACGTTGGTTCCGCACGTCTCCCTGCCCATGGTCACCCACGCCATCATCCCGAAGGCTCCGCTGTATTGCCGTCGAATCAGATGGCCCACGTAGTCCCTGATCCGGTGCGGCGAGGACTGCGGCACCTTGAATTCGGGGGTTTCCACCCGTCCGTTGGCATTGACCGGCACGTCGTAGCTCGCGATCCATCGTCCCTGCGAAGCGTGGTAATCCAGCAGGGGATTGGCCGTTAGATCCCTGGGCAGATGCAGCACGCGTTCCATTTCGGTAGCGCATGCCCGCCCGACTTTCACCTCCGGAGGCAACTCCGCCAGGACGCGGTAATCCCGCTCAGACGTCGTCGTAGACAGAAAAATGCGGAGGTCGAAGTCGGGAAACCGCGGTCGAATCCGCTTCCAGGCGTTTACGAACGCCCGGGATTCGAGGACAAACTGCCCGACGGCTGTACAGTCGTCGCAACCACACTGGGCGGGCCGCTCGGTCAGCCAGCATCCCACCTCGGACGCGCCCTGCGATGCGATGTCCGCCATCCATTCTTCCAGAATATCCACCAACACGGGTTTGGACGCGCACGGCGCCCGGTGCCGGTTGCCTTTCTTGTGGGCGAAATACCGTCCCGCCAGCGCGCCGTCGCCCTTGCCCGCCAGTTCGGGATAGGCGCGGAACAGGCCGCGGTCGTGCAGAAAGTTCAGATGGGTGATCAGCGGTACGTAGTTGAATCCGAGCAGTCGCGCCTTTTCCATAAGCGCACGATCGATCCGGGCGTGGTTGGGTTTCCCGCGCTCCACCATCGACAGCTCCGTGGAGTCCATCTTGCCGTAGTTCAGCTTCATCGATGCCATCCAGGGGATCCATTCCTCCGGCGTGGGAAAGTTCCACATGCCCCGTTCTTCCAGGTCCGGCCAATCGGTCACCGAAACGAGCGGTATACGGATCCTGCCGGGCGACACACCCGGTTCAAGGAGTTGGTGAAGGGTACGGGCCGCATACGTGATCCCGCGTCCGGACAGCGCGGCCAGCACCAGACGCCGCCCCTCCGGACGGATCGTATATGCCTGCTCGCAATTCGGCAACCTTCTCAGCCTGTCGGCATCCGCCCCGCCGTCCACCAGACCGATCGCAATCACAAATGCGCCGCCCGGAGTTGGGTCCCCCGCCTCTGCGGCGCCTGCCTGCCCAGCGTCCTGCGCTGCGTGCAGGCACAGCGCTTCCAGCATCGTTGCCGCGTTCTTCTCGGCCGGTTCCGCTCCCGGTCTCACCTCAACCGAAACCGCCGCCGGGCGACATTCAACGTCCCCCTCGAATGTGATCTCATGTGGAAGCGGCAGCAGAAAACGCTTCCATTGCTCGAAACGATCTTCCATCTCTCATCCAGTCCACAGATTGGTTTCGGCCGCGCCGACACTGCGTTTTACACGCTGACGCGTTGGCGTCCGCGGGCTTCGGTGCGCATCGGATTTACGCTGTATATGATTGCAACGGGGTACCGGAAAGTCAAGCTATAACGGCAGTCCGCATCGACGGTTTGCCGCGCCATTTTCAGGAAAACTGTTGACAGCAATCGAGCAGATGGTTAATATGGTTTCATTGATAGACCCGCTGCCGACAGGCCGTTGATAAAGGAAGCGCGACGCTGGGCGAGCACGTAAAGAAAATCCGGATCAGGCGGGTGGACCCGTCGCTCCCACTGCCGCGCCACCAGACTCCCGGCTCGGTCGGATTCGATCTGCTCTGCAGGAAGGACATCGTGGTCCCGCCGGGCGAAATCCGTCTTGTCCCGGCCAATCTCATCGTTGCCGTTCCTCCAGGATACATGCTTCTGCTTGCCGCCCGAAGCAGCCTGCCGCACAGAAAGGGCCTGATGGTGCCGAATGGTGTGGGCATTGTCGATCAGGACTACCGCGGACCCAATGACGAAATCCACGTCCAGGTTTACAACTTTACAGACGGCCCGGTGAGTGTCCGGCGGCGTGAACGGCTCGCGCAGGGGATATTCGTACGCATCGTCCAGGCCGACTGGGATGAAACGGAACAAACCGGCGCGCCCGATCGAGGCGGGTTCGGCAGCACCGGTCAGGAATGAGGAGCAGGAGCAACCAAAAAAAGATCCGGACGCGTTACCGGGCGCGGAGTTCACCAGACATGGCACGCAAATTCGACATTCCTGAATTCTACAAGAGTCCCGTCATATCGCGCGTGAAGGCGTACAGGCAGATGCAGGACATGCGCAAACGGGATCTTTCGCCCTCGGTACTCGACTTCGGCCCGGTCCGATTTCTCCTGGCCCGTCATTTCGGGTTCTGTTTCGGCGTGGAAAACGCCATTGAAATCGCATACCGCACGCTCGAGGAACACCCGGACCGGCGCATCTATTTTCTCAACGAAATGATCCACAATCCGAATGTCAACAACGACCTGAAGGACAGGGGCGTCGAGTTCATATTCGACCCGCACGGAATGCAGCTCATCCCGTGGAATTACCTTGCGCCGGAAGATATCGTCGTGGTTCCCGCGTTCGGTACGACGGTTGAAATCCAGGAAGCGCTTGCGTCCCGCGGCATCGACGCCTACACGTACAACACAACCTGCCCCTTTGTGGAGCGGGTCTGGAACCGAAGCGCCAAACTGGGTGAGTCGGGATTCTCCGTGGTCGTACACGGCAACGACACCCACCAGGAGACCCGCGCCACTTTCTCTCACAGCGTCCGAAACGCGCCCACGGTCGTGGTACTGGACATGGAAGAGGCGCACGAGCTTGCAGACGTCATCAGGGGCAAGGCGGATCGCAGCGTCTTTTACGAACGCTTCGGCCACAAATGCTCGGAGGGCTTTGACCCGGACGATCACCTCCATCGCATCGGAATCGTCAATCAGACGACCATGCTTGCAACCGAAACGCGGCACATCGCAAGAGTCCTCCGGGACGCGCTGGCGGACCGTTACGGTGAGGAAAACATCCGGAAGCACTACGCCGACACTTCGGACACCCTGTGCTACGCAACCAATGAAAACCAGAACGCGACGTATGTCCTCGTCGAACAGGATGCGGACCTGGCTCTGGTCGTGGGCGGATACAACTCGTCCAATACGTCGCACATCGTCGAACTCTGTCTCGAGCAGATGCCCACCTATTTTATCAAGGGCGCGGATGAAATCCGTTCGGAAACCCTGATCCGCCACTTCAGCCTGGAAACAAAAAAAGCCGCCCATACAACGGACTGGCTGCCGGACAAACGCCCCCTGAGCGTGGCGCTGACGTCCGGTGCTTCGTGCCCCGATGCCATTGTCGATGACGTGCTTCTGCGCGTACTCTCCTTTTTCGAACCCACCCGATCCCTCGACGACGTCCTCGCCAGCTACGCCTGAGCCGCCGGTCCCGGTCACCCGGCTTTGGGCCGGCGCGAATACGGACCTTCCCGGGGCACGCGATCGGCTCCAGACGGGCGTCGTCCAACCGCAACATCGTCAGTCAGATGGACGCCAGCGGCCCAAGCGCCACCACCGCCGGGTCGCTGTCCAGCGGGTAACGCTCCAGGTATTCGGCCACCCGCTCCGGCGTAACGGCGTCGATCTCGGCCAACTCTTCTTCCAGCGTCCTCAGCGGCGTATCCGTACTCAGACTTCCAACGATCTGTGAAAAACGCCGGAGTCCGTGTTCGCCACCGACAACCAGGGAAGTCGCCTGTTTGGTCCTGGATCTGGCGAGGGCTTCTCCGTCGATTCCCTTTTTCAGACCGTCGATTTCTTTCTGTACAATATCAAGCACCTGCGGGACGTTTTCCGGATCGACGGAGACATACGTGTAAAAGAGACCGGTATCGCTGAAACCGTAGAAATCCGCCGAGGCCTCGTCGGCGAGCCCCTTCTGTACAACCGACCAGTAAAGACGACTGTTGCTGGACGCGCCGAGATAGTGGGCGAGCAGGTCCGCGGTCGTCGCCCAGTCATCCGAGTCGCAGGGTGCCGGAAACGCCATTGCGATATGCTCGCGGATCACGTTCGGACGCTCCAGCACCCGTCTGGTCGAATGGAATGAGGGCTCTATCTGCTCCCGAACGGCCTTCCCCGGTTCCCATCCGCCACAATGCGTTTCAGCCGTTCGAATCATCGCGTCCCGATCGAATCTGCCGGTGACGACGAGCGTCATATTGTCCGGCGCGTATCGCCTGTTGAAATAGTCCGCCATCTGCTCCCTGGTGATCGGCCCGATCGTGTCCTCGGTCCCCAGAACGCTCTGCCCGAGCGGATGCCCCGCAAATGCCTCCTGGATCAGTTCGTCAATAATCAGCGCGTCCGGCCGGTCACGATACATCGCGATCTCTTCCAGGATGACCTTCTTCTCCATGTCGAACTGGTCTTCCGGAAGCGTGGACCGCATCATGTCTGCAAGGATCTCGGCCGAGCTTCCTGCCCGTTCGCTTTGCACCCAGTGAAAATAGGCGGTACCCTCCCACCAGGTATACGCGTTCCACATCGCGCCGAGATCGTCCACGTCGAGACTCAGCTGGCGCCAGTCGCGGCTGGCCGTGCCCTTGAAACACATATGTTCGAGAAAGTGCGACACGCCGGCAAGTTCTGCCGGTTCGTCCCGCGAGCCGGTATGCACATAGAATCCGATCGCCGCGGAGTTGATCCTGGGAATCGACTCGAACACCAGCTGAAGCCCGTTGTCGAGCGTATGGGTGGAAAACGGTGACTGCATGCATATCTCCCGTAAGTCCTGACAGGTCCTGCTATGACCCCAGGGCCCGCGGCCCAAGTGTCACAATCGTGGAAGGAGACGGTGGAAAGGCCTCCAGACTGGCTGGTATCCGGTCCAATGTCACGCCGTCTATACCTGCGGCGATCTGCTGCAAAGAGCGCGGACGCCCATCGATAAACAGACCGTCCATCATACTGCCCACGCGACCTTCCGGCAAATCACCGGTTGTGAACAGCTGACCCTTCAGGACGGTTTTTGCCCTGTCGAGCTCGGCCTGCGTCACATCCTCCGCGATCCGCCCCACCTCTTTCCGGCATACGGACAGGGTTTCGTCGGCACGGTCAGCCGTGGTACCGGCGTACAGCGCAATCAAACCCCCTCCACGGCGGGCGCGATACGAGGCCGAGACACTGTACGCCAGCCCCCGCTTCTCCCGAACCTCGGTGAACAGCCTGCTGGACCCGCTGCCGGAGAGTACCGCAACCGCGAGCTGGGTCGGATAATAGAGCGCGTGTCCCCTCGGCGCGGCGCCGAAGAGCAGACAGATGTGCGCCTGTTCGGACTCTTTGGTGTGGTGTGCCGTCCGGTCCGCCACGGAAATCGGCAGCGGATCCCGGGGCGGCGGCCCGGACCCCTCCCAGCCGCCGAACGCCTCTTCGACGGCACGGAACATCTCTTCCGTTCCGAGGCCGCCGGCCACGGATATCAGAAGACGCTGCGGGCTGCATAGCCGCCGCCAGAACCCGCGCACGTCGCCCGGTTCGATCGCCGCGATGGTTGGGGCCTCTCCCAGCGGATTGCGCCCCATCGGATCCCCCAACCCGGCCTGATAGGCCATAAACACAACCTGGTGGGTCGGATTGTCTTCCAGGCGCTTGAGTTCCTCCAGCGCAAGCGTTTTCGCCACCTCGACCTGCTCGTCCGGAAAGGATGCTCCGCAAAACACCTCGGCGTAGAGTCGCAAACCCCTCGGAAAATGCCTGGGCAGGAGCTGCACCTGGAACTCTGTGAATTCCACGGCTGTCGCAGAGCCGCGTCGCGCACCCAGGGAATCGAAAGCGTCGTAAATAGAGCGTGCGTCACGATTCGGCGTTCCCTTGAGGAGCGTCTCTTCGGCAACCCAGGCCAATCCGAGCCGGTCGGCAGGGTCGTCACACGCCCCGAAGCCGAACCGGAAGGCAACCACAACGGACTGGGCGCCGGGCAAGGACTCAGCCACGACTTCAATCCCGTTCTTCAGGGTGTGTCGCTGCGGTTCAGATGAATGCATAGTCGACCTTCCATGGAAATGACAGGCGGGTGGGACGTTTCCGTCCGACACAACGCGCAAAACAAAAACCGGAATATAGGCTACGAATCCGTTACGCGAAAGTAAAACTTGGCGCGAGTTGCACATTCTCCGGCCTGGGGGATGCTCATTTTCCGCTGCCGGTCGCCCACGAGAGCCGGCCGCAGCCCGGATGGGCTTTCTCAACGGGCTGTTAGTGTCCTGTCCCGGAA
>CAZKDZ010000036.1:0-44782 GCA_964551635.1 uncultured bacterium
GTCTTCCGGCGCCAGGCCGATCAACAGCGCGCCGGAGGAGATGACACCCAGCGGATCCAGATTGAATGCATCGCAGAGCAGTCGCGTTTCTTCCGAAGCGAACAGCGCTCCCGCTTCCACGGAGAGGCCGCAGTCCGAAGCAGCGGCCAGTTCCCGAAGCGCGGTGGCAACGCCGCCTTCGGTGGGGTCGTGCATCGCGTGCACCGGTGCGGTTTCGCAGGCGATGCGCGCCTCCTCGAGGATACTGATCCCGGGTGTGTGCAGGTATTCGCGCGCTGCACACAGGAGAACGGGATCGAACCCTCGATCCCGCAGTTCGTCTTTTTTCTCCCGAGCCAGAATGGCGGTGGCTTCGATTCCCAGCCCTTTTGTCAGCAGAATACGGTCACCCGTCTGCAGTCCGCTGGACCGCACGAGGCGCTCCCGGGAGACTTCGCCCAGCATCTGGCCGGCGACGATCGGCCGGTCCAGACCGGCGGTGACTTCGGTGTGGCCGCCGCACAGCGAGACGCCGATTTCACCCGCGGCGCGCCGGAGCGAGTCGAAGATGCTCCGTACCAGCGCTTCGCTCGTCCGGCCTTCCGGCAGGAGAAGGGTGGCCAGGAACCAGCGGGGAACGGCCCCCATCGTGGCGATGTCGTTGGCGTTGACGTGGACCGCGTAGTGGCCGATTTCGTCCGTGGCGAAGGTGATGGGGTCGGTCTTTACCACCAGGCAGGTCTCACCAAAGTCAATAACGGCGGCGTCCTCACCCACCTGCGGCCCTACGAGAATGCGCTCGTCTTCGGTGCCGCAGTCGCGCAGCAGGCCGGATAGCATTTCCAGCGGGAGTTTGCCGGGTGGCAGGAAAGCACACATGTCCGTGAGTTGTATGAGATGACAGGAAACAGAGTTGCGCGATCAACCGGAAATTACGATAGGCCAATTGCGGGGGGTTGTCAACCATTTTGGGCGTTCATAACGCGATTTGCAGCCGGGATCGGGTGCAGGTGGAACGGACGATGCATTGCCGCGCGGCGGCCGACCCCGTACAGGTTCAGAATTCGAAGCTGGACCGGAGCTCCGTCGTTCGGGGATCGTCGCAGAGGGGTACTGAGAGGATTCGTCGCAGCTGCTCCAGACGCGATTCGGGGTTCCGCCACCGTTCCAGCAGCGGATGACGGGGATCGGACATGGCGTCGAGGAGCGATTGCGCGGCCAGGAGATGGAAGACGAAATGGTGCCCGTCCAGCATGGCCGAAATCTCCGCGGGTGGCTCCTTTCGGTATTCCGATGCAAGCGCGGCGTAACGAGCGGTCAGTGCGGGTGTCAGCACGCTGCAGGACCCGCCTACCGGCCGTCCGGCGCCGTGAGAGGTTGTATACTGCGTGAGCCGCCGTTCGGGCCAGTCCCAGCCGATTCTGGAGAATTCGATGAAACGGAGCGACTGCGTGGCCGGGTTGATGACGATGTTGCGGGCGTGGTAGTCGGTTGGACCGGGTAGCGGCGCCGCCTGTTCGAGGAACCGAAGAAGTTCGGAAAACGTGCCTGACGTTGCAGCGATCCGTTTTCCATTCGCTGATCCTGAGAGCCGGCTGCAAAGTTGCGGCAGGGCCCCGGTAAGACCTCCGGTTGTTCGCCGCCACGTCCGGCGCAGGTCCGGCGTGTAACAGCCCGGAAACGTCAGTGGAGCGAAAGCGTCAGCCTCTGCGCAAAAGATGGACTGAATCCGGGAGAAGCCATCGACGACCAGACGGCCGTACGCTCCCGCGGCGCCCTCCTGACAGACGTCGTCGAGCGTGTGGTCGCCGCACCATTCGAAACAGACCAGGTCGTGTTCGGTGTCGGCGGCATGGAGCTTCGGGACAGGCGCCCCTGAGAGCCTTGCGTGCACAAGCTGTTCAACCGCCAACAGATCGTGAGGTTCTCCCCGTACAAGGGGAGCGAAAACATGCTGCTTGGCAACGACGATTGAACCGTCGCCGAGGACGACTTTCCAGACGTTCGGGTGACCCGGGATGGTCTGGATTTCGTCAACCGTGGGCCCATTGCGAACGGCGGTGGGGGCGATCCGCCTGATGGCCTCGATCGTCGGTTCTGAGGAAGGCGCGCGCATGGAACGTTGGAGAAAGTCTTATTTGTGCTTTATCTGGCGCTTTCGCAGCGTGAGGAATTCCGGCGCTTCTCGAATACAGGAGACAAGGATGCGGAGCGATCGCCTGAAGGCGTTGAATCCGGTCCGGCGGATCTCGGCGGCGGCATCTCCCACCGCGTCGAATCCGTCGTCCGACGGGGCCAGAAGCTCCCAGTTCCTGAAAAGCCGGCCCCAGTCGCTTTCCAGCACGTCCCGCATCCGTTTTCGGGCCAGAAGCGGATACCAGAAGGTGTCGTGGTACAGGACGCTGGCCAGGTAGGACCACGGCGCAAGAAAGGTCTTGAGAGACCACTCCACGGGCTTTTTGAGTGGCCCCCAATAGATCTTGTGCTGCATCCTGGATGCGAACGTCATCCTGCGGAAGGGGCCCGCGAATCGCCAGTTTTCTTCGGCCGCGGAAGTATCTCCCAGAATCTGAATCTCGCGCGGGTCGCCGCAGCCCAGGCCCCGGTCGTGGGCGAGACGGATGTATTTGATCGAAAGCGGATCCATCCCCATCATCCTGGCGGCTACCGCATCGATGGCGACCTGGTCCGCGCTGGCAAGGATGACGTTTTTGGTATAGGGTATCATGCATCGGGGACCGGGCCCGTCCCCGGCGAATGTGCCGTCCATCACCGCGAATACGCCGGGATGGATTTTCTTCTGGATCGTCAGGAGGTCCACGAGGGTCTCGTGAATGACCGGATGGGTCCAGTGGCGCCGTTCGTTGAGGAGACCGCCGAAGGCATTTTTCATGGCGCCGGTTGTGGTTGTAAATACGTGGGTCTTTACGGTGGGCAGGTGGACGATGTTTTCGCCGATCAGGCGCCGGGGAATGTGGAAGCCGTCGGGGTAGACCTGGTTCAGGCAGAGGAATCCGTCCGCGAGATCGCCCACGGCATCGCGTATGTGGATCCACTCCTCGCCTTCGTACAGGTGGATATTACGCAGGCCGTGGGCGTTGACGACGTTGACCTGTTTATTCTCCCTTTCGCCCAGCCGGGCATCGATGACCACCGTCCGGTTGTGGCAGGCGTGGATCAGGTCCTTGCGATAGCCGTCCCTTGCCATTGCGCGGATCACGCCTTCGAGCTGCCAGGGGGTCGTGGAACTGCCCGGGTAGAAGAAATGCCAGGAAATATTGACTTTCAGGGCGGTATCGAGCTTCCTGTCCAGGACGTCCTGGTACCCTGCCAGGTTCAGGAGCCTGTGGTAGTCCTTCAAGACTGTTGCAGGTCTGGTTTTCAGGATGGCGACCCGGCTCTGCATAACAGGTGCTTTCGAGCGGTGGCGAACGTGGAAACAGGATGGACTTTATCAACGGGCTGCTAAGGAGTCCGGGTTACTTGAAGTAGAGCAGGGCAAACACGGCAAGAAACCAGAGGCCGCCGTTGATCAGCAGCGATGGATCGCCCAGAATGGTTGAAGATGGATTACCGCCCTGGTCTTTGGCATAAACGAGATAGAGGTAGCGCAGAAGCCCGTAGATCACGAAGGGTATGGTGAGATTGAGATGCGGCGTTCCGAGCTTCTGTGCGACGTCGGGCGACATGGTGTAGAGCGCATAGGAAACGAGGGCGCCAGCGGTGACGACTGCGATCATCTGGTCCAGGAACCGCGGCGTGTATTCATCCAGAATGCGGCGGTGCCCTCCCGCCCCGGATTCCAGGAGGATCAGTTCCTGACGGCGTTTGACGAACCCCATGAACAGCGCCAGCAATACGGTACACAGGATGAGCCACGAGGAAATCTCCACGCTGATGACCAGTGCGCCCGCGATGGCTCGCAACAGGTATCCTGTGGCGATGATCATCACGTCCAGGATGACGACGTGTTTCAGATAGAGAGAATAGGCAACATTCATCAGCCCGTAGGCCAGCAGGACCCATCCAAATGAGGTACTCAGCAGAAAGGCCGGCGGAAATACCAGGAGGGCGATCACGATTGCGGCGGCGGACGCCGCGCCAGGACTCAACAGCCCCGAAGCAATCGGCCGGTTGCGCTTCTCGGGGTGACGGCGATCGGATTCGATGTCTCGAATGTCATTCAGAAGGTAGACCGCGCTCGAAATGAGGCAGAAGAGTACGAATGCGGCGCCGCTGCGCAACAGATAGCGGCCGTCGAGCAGGTGGGCTGAGAAGACCAGCGGGGCGAGTACGAACACGCTCTTTATCCACTGGTTCGGCCGGAGGGATCGAATGAGAGGAAGCATAGAGAATACGAGAATACGAGAAGACGAAACTACGAAACGACTAAAAACCAGGAAGCGAAAGCCAAACTACGAATAACCCGAATAAACGCGAATAAACAAGAAGACGAGAAGACGAAAATACGAGAATACGAAAATACGAAGAAACGAAAATACGAAAAGGCGAGACTACGAGACTACGAAAAGGCGAAAGACGAAAGGCGAAACTGCGAATAACGCGAATAAACGAAACTACGAGACTACGAGACTGCGAAGAGGCGAGACTACGAGACTACGAGAATACGAAAAGGCGAGAAAACCAGAAAGCCAGAAGACAAATGATGTGTTCCCGCTCATTCGTAGTTTCGTAAAGCGTGACTGTGAATAATCCGCGGGTGAAATCAATTCCTTAGAAGCTGTTTTAAAATTACCGGTGAGTTCCCGAGCGCGAGCGAAAAAGTGGCGGACAAGGCGGGAAAACCCGCCCATATTTGTCTATACGGGTGGGTTTGACCAACGTCGACCGGCGCTTTTGCAGCCGTGCGAAGACCGCTGGGAATTTTAAGACAGCTTCTTACGAAACGGCGCGAAAACGGGGATCGAATCTGCGGCAGATCGATCCCCGATCGGAACACAGACTACGCTCTTCAGATGGTCAGACCGAAGTAGATCCGGCTATTGTCAATATCGCGGCCCTGAATGGTATCGCGGGTGGGAAAGGCGATCTGGAAATAACCGTATAGAGGGAGTCGGTAGTGCGTGAACATCTGCATTCGGAGCTCGAAACCCCAGTCAGTAAGGAATGCGGAGCGTTTGAACCTGTCTTCTGAATCAAGCCATGCGCGAAGGCTCTCGAAGTTCCCTGTCGCGCCGGTTTCCACAAAGAGAGTCCCGTAGACCTTGTCAAAATGGAAGGGCGGCAGCTCTTTGGCAGCATGCTTGAAGATTGGAAACGTCAGGCTGGCTCTCGCGAGCAGGGCTTTTCCGCCTGACGTGGAGAAATACGGATACCCTCTAAGCGTGCCGAGCCCGCCCAGGTAGTACCTCAGGGGATAGTAGAATACGCCCTCTGCGGCGGAGGTGTTTTCCTGTACGTCCTTGATGGGCTTGTCCTTGTAAGCGAGGAATCCCTGCAGGGCCAGCGTGGCTCTTCCGGGCAGACCGATGAATTCGTTCCAGGAGAAGATGTACTCGTTGATTCCGAGCTTGGTCGGGTCCGACAGGAACGTCGGAGTGGCAACGCCGTCCTGATTCAGCTGGGACCTGAAGAGCGAGTCGGTAACGGAGGCGTTGATGCGCCGGTACCTCAGGGTGATCGCCCTGCCCCGGGACGGGTTCACGAATGTATCCTTTGCGGGCAGGAAATTGAAGTATCGCCATCCCACTGTTACATCGTTGCTCTTGAAAAAGCTGAGGTCGCGATACAGGAAATCGTCGAAAACAACCTCGTCTTCGCCCAGGCCCGGAATCTGGTCGGTTATGTCGGATATCACGCCGGCTCTGTTCTGGACCAGCCTCGTGCTGTCCAGTATAACCTGTTTCGTGTGGGTGCTTTCCTTGTACCTCCTGTGGCCCCAGGTCATTGAAAGCACCTGACGCCTTCCGATGCTGGCTTCGACGCCAACCACAAAATCATTGAAGATGTTTTTGTACTTGTCTTCCTGGGTGAGCGATAGATTCGTGAAACTGGTCACCCCCGGCACCAGCCGAAGCGTGTCGTCGATCACGATCTGCAACGTGCCCGACGTGGTATCCCTCCGGGAATCCACAATACCTCGATCGATCTGGCTGTTTATGGTCTGTTGGCTGGCGCCAATGAAGAACCGCGGCGCGTACGTCCGGTCTTCGGTGTGGACCGCCGGCAGCCCCTTCGTGTAGAACGCGGAAAAATTCGAGTTCAGGTCCACGCCTTTTTTCAGGTTCTTGCCAATGGTAAAGCCGGCGTAGATATTGTCGCTTCCAAGGAGGTCTCCCCAGGCGGCTTCCGCGCCCGCGCTCAGTTGATCCAGGCCGAACCGGTTGCCGATAAAGGTCGGCCCCAGCACCAGGATGGGCACCACGCCGATGGAGGCCAGGCGGGGGGCGTACCGGCCGGTGTTGAACAGGTCGCCGATTTTCTTGCCCTTGTAGATGCTGCTGTAGTCCCGCACCAGGGAATCGGCCTTCGCGGCCTCCGCAACGCCGGACTTCCGGATGCGGTATATGTTGTAATTCGCGGCGTGGTAGCCCGAGTAGAGGATTTCGTCGCCGTCGGGCGATACCGAGGGCGAAAAGGCGCCGCCGATGACGTTCGTGAGCTGTTCCTGTCTTCCCGTTGCCAGGTCGAGGGTATAGATGTTGAAGATGCCGGTCCGGTCGGAAGCGAATACGATACCGCCGCCGCCGGGCAGCCATGCCGCGTCGCGTTCATCGGCCCTGGTATTGATAATCACTTCAAAGCCCGCGTTGTTGGCAAAGGCCAGGCTGTCGGGGAAGGCGACCATGCTGTCGCGACGTGCGGCTTCCGCCAGCGCGAGGCTGTCGGCCTCGGCCTGGGCGCTGTCCACTTCGGTTTCGGCTTTCTTCCTTTCAGCGATGCGTTCGGCCAGCTCTTCTTTCGCGGTTTTCTTCGTATCGGTTTTCTTCGGCCGGGGCGTGGCGTCCGCGTTGATTACGGCAATGTCCCGGTCTTCCCCTCGAAAGATGCCGAACAGCAGCCTGCTGCCTCCTTCCGACCACCGGGGCGTGTAATATTGCGTCCCGTTGTTGTTGTTGGTCAGATATCGTATGTCCGTGCCGTCGATGTTCACGATGCCGAGGTTGGATGTCCCGTCCCGGTTCCCGACGAAGGCGATTTCCGTGCCGTCCGGAGACACGGCGGGGTCTCTCCCACGCAGGCCGACCGTGACCCGGCGTTCCTTGCGCATGGTGAGATCGAAGATGAATATATCCCAGTTGCCCCCGACGGATTTGCTGTAGACCAGGCTGTTGCCGTCGGGTGTCCAGGAGAAGGGCAGATTGACGAATTTCCCGTACTTCCTGCTTCTGGCCACCTTTGTCAGTTTTCGCGTGGCCAGATCCATCACGAGCATTTCCATGATCGCGTAGTCGCTTCCCTCGTTACTGATGAACGCCATTTTCGTGCCGTCGGGCGAGTACGTGGGGAAGTGTTCCACGTCGCCGCGGTCGGAGAGCAGTTCGCCTTCACGCTCTCCTGCGGCCCGGATGGAGTCCGCAAGGGCGCCGTATTTGCGATCGAGATGCGCGGTCCAGTCGTTATAGAGAACGGGCGCCGAGATCCCCGTACCCTTTTTTACGGCGGATTTGAAGTTGACGATCGGCCTGTCGCGGGACATGGCGCGCACCGAGTCCGGACCGTAGGTGTCGGCCAGGTAGTTCAGAAACGCATAACCCTGGTTGTAGACCTGTTCCGACTTGAAGCCATCCTTGCCGAAGACGTTCATGTCGGTATATGAGAGCAGGTCGTCTTCGAGCGCGGCCATCCGGAGGATCATATCCCGGTGGGTGTCCCAGATGTCTCCACCGTACTTCTCCGATTCAAACTGGGCGATACCCTCGGCGTACCAGTTCGGCATGGCGGAGTGGTAGATCGGCAGAAAGAAGCCGAAGTCCGGATTCTGGTTGGAGCGGCTGCTGCCGAGAAGGCCGAATACGAACGGCATGCTGTTGTGGGAAGCTTTGAGCGTGATGTGGTGGGTGAGCTCGTGGGTAAAGACGTCGCGCACCCAGTCGTGTGTGCCCCGCGAGTCCCAGTTGAGGGGCGTGGCGCCGAACGAGATGAGATTTCCAAGGTAGAACGAGAAGGCGTTGCCCAGGATGTCGATGTCCGAAACGACCACGTGAACCGGGGCGTAGCGTTCGATGGAACCCGGATAGTGGCGGGAAATCTTCTCGAATGTGTCGTCCGCGATTTCCGCGATTCGCCGCGCCGTATTCTCCGCTTCCGCGTAATAGATGGCGAAATACTTCGTGCGGATTGCACGTGCTCCGGGCACGTGCAGGCCGAGCAGGGCGGGGAAGAAGTGACGCTCGTGACGCTCCCAGGTGTAATCGGGCATGGTGCGGTTCAACGGCACGTCGGCGATGTCAACGGTGGGGCCGTGTTTGTACTTTCTGGGGAACTGCTGGGCGCTGGAAGAGAACGGCGCACCGGTCGAAACGGCGATTATTACCGCGCTGATTAGGATGACGGACAGGTTCGTGGATCGGTTCACGTGCTTCTCCTGGACTTCGGGGGTTGGAATGGGCGGCCGCCGGGAGCCTGCGGGGCGCGCCTGGGCGCAGGTCCACAGTCCCGTCTGGCCCGTTTCGGCCGCGATTCGGCTATAAAAGTAAATAATTAGACTTGCGAAGACAACGAACAGTTCCAATTTCAGGCCGTCGGGAGGTGCTGCCCGGTCCGGAGAATACACGCGACGCTGTGGTTTCCGTCGATTTCGAGCAGCTCGGGCACGATCTTCGTGCAAGCGTCTTCCCGTTCGGGGCAGCGTGGATGAAAGGGGCAGCCGGGTGGGACGTTGGCCGGGCTCGGGACGTCGCCCGTCAGTACCGTGCGTTGTTTTCGTACGCGCGGGTCCGGCTCCGGAACGGCCGAGAGCAGGGCGCGGGTATAAGGGTGCCGGGGATTGCTGCAGAGGGTGCTGCTCTCCGCGATTTCCACGATGCGTCCGAGGTACATCACCGCGATGCGGTTGGAGATGTGTTTGACAACGCTCAAGTCGTGCGCGACAAAGAGAAAGGTGAGGCCGAACCGGACCTGAAGGTCCTGAAGCAGATTGATGATCTGGGCCTGAATCGACACATCCAGGGCGGAAACGGGTTCGTCCGCGACGATGAAATCGGGATTTACGGCCAGGGCCCGGGAGATGCCGATGCGCTGGCGCTGCCCCCCGCTGAACTCGTGGGGATACCTGCGGGCGTATTCCGGCCGGAGGCCCACGGTATCCAGGAGTTCGGCCACGCGTTCCCGCGTATCGCTCCCTTCCGTGAGCTTGTGGATTCTCAGTGCCTCGGCCAGCATGCCTCCCACTGTCATGCGGGGATTCAGCGAACTGTAGGGGTCCTGGAAGATAATCTGCATGCGCCGCCGAACGGCCCTGAGTTCGGAGCGGTTCAGGCCGAAGACGTCCGTGCCGTTGAACAGCACGCGGCCCGCGGTGGCCTCGATCAGCCTCAGGATGCTCCTGCCCGCGGTTGTCTTGCCGCATCCGGATTCCCCCACCAGACCCAGCGTTTCTCCCCGTTGCATGGTAAAGGAGACGCCGTCTACGGCTTTGACGTAGCCGACGGTCCGGGAGAATACCCCGCGGGTGATCGGGAAGTGCTTCTTGAGGTCCTGGACTTCGAGCAGTGGTCTGGACATGTCAATCCGATCGCGTCACGGGAGACGGATAATCCTCGGCCATCCAGCAGGCCACGAGGCGGCGGCCCGAGGTCGGTTCAAGGCGCGGCTCGTCGGCTTCACACACGTCCTCCGCCAAGGAACACCTCGCCGCGAATCTGCATCCATCGGGAAATCGGGTGGCGTCGGGCACTGTCCCGGGAATGACGGACAGGCGGCTCTTCTCTTCATTGAGCGTGGGTATGGACTCCAGCAGACCCTTCGTGTAAGGGTGCTGCGGACTGGCGAAAATCTCGTCCACCGTTCCGGTTTCCACGATCTTTCCGGCATACATGACCGCCACGCGGTCCGCAACCTCCGCAATGACGCCCAGGTCGTGGGTAATCATGAGCACGGCCATCCCCAATTCCCGCTGAAGCCGGTCCAGAAGTTCCAGAATCTGGGCCTGTATGGTCACATCCAGCGCCGTGGTCGGTTCGTCGGCGATGAGGAGTTCCGGATTGCAGCACAGCGCCATCGCAATCATCACCCGCTGGCGCATCCCCCCGGAAAGCTGGTGAGGATACTCGTTTGCCCGCTGGTCGGGGTCCGGAATGCCGACCAGATTCAGCATGTCCACCGTGATGGCCCGGGCGGCGTCCCTGCCGAGACCCTGGTGAAGCATGACCGCTTCGTCAATCTGGTCTCCGCAGGTGAATACAGGGTTGAGGCTGGTCATCGGCTCCTGGAAAATCATCGCGATGTCGTTACCCCTCACACCCTGGAGGCCGGCCTCGTCCAGACTCAGCAGATCGCGTCCGCTGAACCGGATCTCGCCGGAAACGATCTCCCCCGGCGGTTCGGGTACCAGACGCATGACGGACAGAGACGTGACGCTCTTGCCGCAGCCGGACTCACCCACCAGGCCCAGGGTCTCGCCTTTCTTCAAGGTAAAAGAGACTCCGTCCACGGCCCTGGCGACTCCACCGTCCGTACGGAAGTATGTTTTCAGATCACTGACAGCAAGTAGGGGTTCCGACATAAGCCTGCCATTCGTGTATGATTCGATCATTCCCGGACAGAACACTCGCGCTAGCGCGGGCAATTCGTACCGCCGAATCTCTGACCGCCGGTACCTGCGGGTCAGAACAGGGGCGGATTCAGATTCAGCCAGTCTTCCAGCAGGAAATCCACGCGTCCGATGAGCAGGGAGATTCGCGCCATGACGGTATAACCGAATGAAGCGCCGAATGAAACCATCAGGAAATAGATGCCGACCCGTGAAATACCGCCCACAACCCCTTTGTGTTCGACCGAGAAATAGAAGTAAATCAGTACGCTCAACACGCCGATCAGGATAATCGCGGGATCCAGCACGGCCCATCCGAAGTCCGCCGACGCCTGTGAAAACGGTTGGATCGTGGGCCCGATCTGTTCGATGATGAAGGAGGCCACGCGGCGGGGGATGGCCAGCCCGGCGCCGAGTCCCACGAAAAATGCGAACGAGATGCGGCTGAGCCAGACAGCCCTGCCGACAAAGCGGGTCATCAGGAAAAGACCGAGACAGGCAGGAACGATCACCCACCAGTTGACACCCGCGTCAGGATGCGGTCGGAAGAGGGGATTGACGACGTCCACCAGGATGCTCTGGTACCAGACCAGGGCGAGTTCGTATGCGGCGACGACACCCACGTAGAGATGTTCGGCCAGCTTGAAGAGCGGATTGTCCCTGTAGAGAAAGCTGTACAGAGCCAGCGTGATCCCCGCGGCGAGGATGATGCCGAACCCCGACCAGCTTGCCTCCAGGCTGCCGGCGGCCAGGAGATAGACATTCACGGCCGCAAAAAGCAGAAGGAAGATCGGGAAGACGAGGTATTCTCTTTGCATGCGGGTGTACCTCTAAGACCGTGAGGCGTTGCGGTGCAGAAAGTAGACCGCGTTGCCCAGCAGGATGAACCCGATGATGACGATATGTGCGACGGACTGCGGACGCATTCCGCTGACCGCGAGGCCTCTCTTGCCCACCAGCGCCTCGTATTCCGCGGCGCCCGCCAGTCCGCCGATGAGGCCGTTGAGCTGCCGGGATTGAAGGAAGGGGAAGAAATCCGGCGCCATCACCGCGGTACACCCGGCGCCGAGGGGGAACCGGTAACGTTCCTGCCCGTACGCGATCCACTCGTCCACTCCCGGGTACCCTGCGGCGAGGTCGATCACGTAGTCGAAGTCCTTCAGCGAGCGCAGATTGCGGGTGAGGGGCATTTCGGCGGTGGCGACGCCCCGGATGTCTTCGGGAAACGCGGCGTGCAGGTCCTGCCCCATGTTCAGGATCAGGATCGGGCCGCCCGCCTTGAAACCGAGGAACACATAGTCGGCGCCGTTTTCCCGCCCGTATTCCGTCGCCGCCGTCTCGAAAGCCTGCATGGCAAGTCCTACGGCTTCGGTAATGAGGGTCACGCCCACCACCCGTATGTTCCGGCTGAAGCAGTGGCGCAGAATGGCAAGGGCCATGGGCTGGAGTTCCGGCTGCGAACTGGGACCGTAGTCGAAGGAGATGAGAACGACGGCATCCGGATTTCCGGCCAGGCTCTCGACGGTGTCGTAGACCGCACGGACGTTGGGTGTGGCTTTGATGGGCAGTTGGAACCCGATAAGCAGGGGAATACATACAGCCAGAAACACGGTAAGGTACACGATGCGGCGGTCGATGTTCAGGAGGCGCTCGATCATTGTCCTTCCTCCCCGAGATAGGAACGTTCGATGCCGAAGATAATGCGAAGCGCCGTTGCGATCGCGCCCAGGCTCACGCCCAGCAGAATGCCGCGTCGGGCGGCCAGGTTGGGTGTGGCCATCAGCCACTGTGAAATGGCTGGCAGGTGTTCTGAGATGAGCGCACCGATGGGCACCCGGCCCAGCATGACGAGCAGCGCGGCAACGAGAAGCACAACAGCCTCGGCCGACCGGGCGCGAAACGTGCGGTAGGCGGCGGAGGCGATAAAGAACGCGAGCAGTGAGAACATCGTGGCGCCGCCGGCTACGTGAATGTGCGTATACATCCAGTTCAGATCCAGACCGTCGCCCTCGGCGAGTGGCTGCAGGGGTCCGCGACCGTTGTTGTAGAGGGCAAGCAGGATCGTAATGATGAAGCCGACATAGACGACGGCGCTGAAAGCCCATCCGGCCTGTTTGCGTTTGACCCGGTTCCAGTGCATCTGAAGCAGACTGTGGATACCCAGGAAAAGCGCGAACGCGGCGATGATCCGGTACCACGTGGAGGTTGTGATCTCCACCGGCTGAGCAACCGGAATATAGTAGGTGAATATGCCGATAACGCCCGCGGCAAAGGCAACGAGGAGCGGCAGGGTGCGTTGCAGGAAAACCATTCGGTTTTTCTCCCGGAGACTTGAACGTAAATTCTATGCGGTCATTGTCAGATCATGATCGGCCAGAAGCCGATGCCGGCCAGCAGGGAACCCAGCACCAGCATTAGGATGAGGATTCCCTTCCCCAGATCCTGTCCCTTCAGGCTACCAAGGAGTTTGGGATCTCTGGAGAGATAGGCGCTGGCCGCATAGAGTTCCTCTCCCATCAGGGTATAGTCGCAGGTTGTGATGAAGAACGGAAGCTGAGTATAGGCGTCGGTAGCGGCGATCTGGATCGCGCCGGTTGTTGAGCCGGTCTCGGCCAGGAGCAGGGATTCGGCGTAAAAGTACCCCATCAGAAGATTGGCCGCCGGCCTCTCTCGCACCATCAGCCCCTCAAGCGCCGCCGCGTAGCTGAACTGGTCCGCGGCTGCAAGAAAGACGTTGTCCGGGTTGAACGCGTCGGGTCGTCCGGCTTCGATGCATGACTCCTTGACCACTTCCTGGCTCACGGACATCACAATCGGGTCCCGGTTGCCAACCTTGAGCTGGGTATCGTATTCGGCGGTTCGCTTGGCCACCTGTCCGAGAATGTTCACGGCGGCAATGGTGGAGGGGCTGCCCATATCCTGAAGGCCGTGGACGAACAGCACCGGTTTACCCATTTCGGTTGCGCGACCCAGGGCTTCGTCCAGAGCATCGAGTCCTGCCAGCCGCCGGATATAGAGATTCTTGCGCCGGGCGAGCCGGATATAGACGAGGATCAGAATGGAGAACAGCGCGGCCAGCAGGAAATTGTTGAGCTTGGTCCAGTTGAAATAGTTGCCGTGTGCGCGGGCTTCCACGACCGTGTATCCCGCGCCGTGGACGCCGAGGCGAACGAAATAGGGCCGATCGTTCTCGAGCCGGATCCGGTTCGGTTCTTCCGGATCGCGGTAGGACTCAATGTGAAGGAAGTGGTGGTTGCGGTTCTCCTCCCCCCTGCCGAACGTATCCGCCTCGTCGGCCATCGTCGGCGCCGTTTTGGGATCCAGCTCCGCAACCTGATGGAACGGACCTCCGGCCCGTTCCGAAACGCTGATGCGATATCGTGCGCCGTCCGGCAGGAAATCCATCCGCCGCCACGTCAGCGTGATGCTGTGCCCCTGGTCGTTGGGCGTGTCGAAAGCCCGGACGTCGGCCGGCGCCGGTTCGGCGGCCGCCGGCGCGACGGCGATGGCCAGAGCGAAACTTAACACCAGATACGCCATTGAGGGTCTCCCGGCGGTTGCAATCAGGCGCGCCCGGACTCTCCAAATCGTCACGCCTCGATCCTTTCGGCGTTTGCGCGGGGTATCACCGCTTTTTGACCGTTCTCGAATTGAACTTCAAGGACACGTACCCTGACTTCCGACTCAACGGCCGCCAGTTCGGACGGCAGTGCCGTGACAACACCGGTGCTTCCGAAAAAGGGCGCCCGTATCGTTCGGATCGGGTCTCCGATGGACAGACCTTCCCTTGCAACGGATTCCTCGGCGGTGGCGGAACCTGCCGTGTCCGGAACGATGATTTCGGGACGAAGCACGCCGGCCCGTATCTGGGTTGCACCGGAGATCGAGGCCTCTTCGCCGTTTTTCTCGTTCAGGATGTCGAAGGTTTTCGACGCCATAGCGATGTCGCCGAATCCTTCGGTGACCACCACGGTAAGGCCGATTTCCTCCGTGCCGGTGATGGCCACGCCCAGGTCGTAACCGAGAAGGCTCCGCAGGTCGTGGTCGCGGATCCCCCCGCCGATGAGGCCGGCCGCGCCGACTTCCCGCGCTTTCCGGATGAGGTCCAGGGTGACCAGGCCTCCGGCGATGCAGATCCTGCCGGCGCATGAGGCGTCGATCCGGTCTACCTGGAGCCGCTCCTCCGGGGTGGCGGCAAGTTGATGGATTGGACCCCAGCTTTCCCCGCCGATGCCGAAGATTCCCTGAAGGAACGCGCCGGCGGTCTCGATGACGACCCCCTCGCCGGGAATGGTTTCCACAACCGCGCCGTCCACGTACGCCCTGACCTGAACGGGTCGCGGCGGACCGCGCAGGATGACCTGGCCGGTAACGGGCGACACGCTTTCCACGGTGCCCGAAACCGGCGATTCCACGGTGGTTTTGAACCACTTGATGAGCGGCCGGGTTTCGGCGAGAGGTTGCCCCGGCTCAACCGGCTCACCCTCTTTCCTGAGCATGAAATCCGGGAGTTCGTCCGGGGTGACGCCCAGCCTGTTGACCAGGTTCAGGGTGGTCACGTCGCCGGGCAGTTCGGTCCGGGCCACCACCCGGTCGCGCTGCACGGACTCGCCCTCTGAAACCAGCACCTTTCCTGCGAGCGGCAGCTGGCGTCTCTTTCGAATGGTCGCCCTGCGGGTGACCCGCAGGCCCGGAGTGTATGTATGTGCCATGGCTTCAGTTTTGCATAACCGGCGTGCCGCGCCGGCGGCCGTCACGATCTTCGGCCGGCGCGGTTTTTACACAGCATCTCAAACTTTCATCTTCGGGTCCAGGGCGTCTCGCAGGCCGTCGCCCAACAGGTTGTACAGGGTCACGGTAATAAAGATGGCGAAGCCGGGTACGATGACCAGCCACCAGGCCGCGGTATTGTTTCGTGCGCCCGCGAGTATCGCGCCCCATGTGATGGCCTCCGCCGGCACGCCGATGCCGAGAAAGCTCAGGCCGGATTCGGCCAGGATGGCGCCCGCTACGCCGAAAGCAGCCGGTATGAGTACGGGTGCGATTGCGTTTGGCAGAATGTGGATGAACATGATTCGTCCGCTGGAATATCCCAGGCTCTTGGCCGCGGAGACGAAGTCGTAGCTCCGTACCTGCAGAAACTGCGACCTCGTGAGCCTGGCGATGCCGACCCAACCCGTAAAGCCGAGGATAATCATGACGAAGAAGAGGCTGGGCGGGAAGAACGCTGCGACCGTGATGATCAGGAAGAGGGTGGGTATGGCGGCCCAGAGTTCGAACACACGGGAGAGAACCAGGTCGGTCCAGCCCCCGAAATAACCCGCCAGCGCGCCGAGGGCGACTCCGATAATCATCGAGATTGCAACCGAGACCAGCCCGATCGTGAGGGCGTAACGGGTTCCGTGTATCAGTCCCGAAAGCACGTCCCGTCCCAGCCGGTCCGTGCCCAGGAAATGCGTTGCGCCGGGCGGCTGGTACTTGTCCCTGAGGTTGACGTCGCTGGGACCATACGGAACGGGCGGGAATACGGCGGATTTCGACCTCAGGCGTTTGAAATTCCTCCTTCGTCTGAGCGGCTCCTGCCAGTCGGCCAGACCGAGATGAACGGCGTACTGGCGAAAGGCGGGGAAATAGGTCTTGCCCCTGTACTTCATATAATAGGGTTTGTTGCCTGCGAGAAGATCCGCGAACACCGCCGTGAACGCAAGTACGCCGATCGCCGCCAGGCTGATGAGGGCCGGCCGGTTCTTCTTGAACTGCCGCCAGACCAGCTTCGAGTAGGTCTGACCTTCCTCGACAGGTTCCTGTTCGGACGTAGCCCCGTCCGATTCGGTCAGATCGCGCGTTTTGGCGTCGGGCATTGACTTATCCCTGAAGACGGGAAAACTCGATGCGCGGGTCCACGACTTTCAGGAGGACGTCCGCGAGAAGAATACCCAGCAGCGAGAGGAACGAACCGATGGTAAGAATGGCCATCACCATCGGATAGTCGCGCACGAGTACGGATTGAACGCCCAGATACCCGAGACCCGGTATGGTGAAAATTGTCTCGATGAAGACCGAGCCGGCGATGATGGCCGGAAGCAGATTCGCCAGAATGGTGACGATGGGAATCAGCGAGTTGCGGAAGACGTGCTTCAGAATCACGACTTTTTCCGAAAGGCCCTTTGCCCGGGCCGTGCGTACGTAATCCAGCCTCATGTTTTCCAGCATGCTTGTTCGCATAAACCGGGAGAGGCCTGCGAAGCTGGCGTAGCTGGACGCCAGGACCGGCATGGCCATGTGGTGGGCGTGGTCCGTCAACAGTCGCCAGAATCCCCATTCGGAAGAGGCGTCCAGTGACTGGATGCCTGAGGCCGGAAACCAGTAGAAGAACTCCTTGTTGCAGAAAAACACGATGAGCAGCATGCCCACCCAGAACGAAGGCATGGACCACAGGATGAAGGTTCCGGTGGTCAGCGTACGATCGGTCCGGGTGTCCTGTTTCACGGCCAGCCAGATACCCAGCGGCAGACCGATGATGTAGGCCACGATCAGACTGATGATGTTGATTTCGATGGTAATGGGCACGCGCGCGAGGATATGCGAGATGACGGGCTGCTGATCCTTGAATGAGCGACCGAAATTGAGCGTGACGAAGCGCCGGTCGAAGAGGTGGAAGAGGAGCAGGCCGGCGCCGGTGTATTCGTAATTGTTCGCGAGTTTGACCGTCCTGCTCTCCCAGAAAGAGGAAAGGACGAGTGCCTGCGCCTCGTCCGGGTGATGTTTTTCAAAACTGCGAAGGAACCGGGCTTTTCGCGCCTCGTCTTCCAGCGAGGCCAGATCGGTTCTCTCCGCGATGTCCAGTTTCGAGAGATAGATGTCGACGCGGCGGCCCATGCGTTCGAAGTTGCTGAGCGGCTCCACGTGAAGAACAAGGCTCGACAGCCAGTTCAGGTATTGCAGGTGAAGCGGCCTGTCCAGGCCGAGCTGCCGGCGAAGGTCCTCGCGCGTTTTTTCAAAGTCGGACTGCCGATCCGTTGAGATGCCCTCCTCCCCCGCCATTCCTCCGAGAAAGAAGTCGACGGGGTCGCCCGGAGCGAGATGCATGACCAGAAAGGAAATCAGGGTGATGCCGATCATCGTCGGGATCATCAGCAGGCTGCGCTGCAGGATGTACTGGATCATCTGCTATCGGGCCTCTCCGTGCCGACGTCTGTTAACCAGGATTCGTATGTTTTCGTGAACGTTAAACCGAATATGTGAAAGTTGACCAGGATTCATCGTTTCTTTGTGACGTTAGTTCGTATATGTGCAAGTTGATAAAGGCGATTAAACTGCGGATTATCAGGATACACCAGGTTGCTGGACGTCAACTGAAAGGATGTCCTTCCATACGACGTTAACACCCTGTTTCGGAGGGTTTTATCACGACGCCCGGATGCCGTTTTTTCCTAGTGGGGCCAACTCTATTGATACAACCGGTTGGACGCGCCGACCCACCATTCCTGCGTGTCAGTCCCACCGGCGTACCAGCTGTCACCCGCGAAACGCCTGCTGTAGGAAGTGGCGGTACGTGATTTCCAGAGAAACGTATAGGGTTGCTCGTTGTACAGGATTTCCTGGAAACGCCGGTAGAGCTGGATTCTCTTTTCCATATCGAACTCCCGCCGGTAGGTTTCCAGGATGCGGTCGACCTCCTCGTTCCTGAAGCCGATGTAGTTCGACCCCTGTCCCTCGGACTGCGAGGAGTGCCAGATCTGATAGGAGTCCGGCGGCGTGCGCAGGCTGCCGGTCCATCCCAGCGTACAGGCGGCGAAGTCTTTCTTGCGGACCACCCGGTCCAGAAAGATGGTCCAGTCCAGTTCGCGCACCTCGCAGACGATTCCGATGTCCTGCAGTTCATACTGTAGCGCCAGGGCGATGTCTTTACGGAGCTGGTTTCCGGAATTGACCAGGAACTCGAATTTAAACGGGAGTTTCTCGCCGTCGATGACCTTGTCCAGGATGCCGTCGTTATCGCTGTCCTTCCAGCCGGCCTCCTCCAGAAGGTCAAGCGCCCTGTCGGGATCGTAAGGGTGGGGTTCGAGGCTGTGGTTGTATTCGGGCCGGAATTTGTGGATGGGACTCTCAACCGTTTCCGCCAGGCCGAACATGAGGTTCACCACCATGCTCTCACGGTCGGTGAGATACGTCATCGCTCTGCGCACGCGCTTGTCGCGAAAGATGGGGTGCGCATTGTTCCAGCCGATGTACACGTACCCTGAAGAATAGACCACGCTCTTCTTGAATCGCTCGACAAAATCCGGAGACCAGCTCTTGTCCTTGAACTGAAGCGGCATGAGCCCAAGGTAGTCGATATTTCCGTTGGTGTGCTCTATGAACGCGGCTTCAGGGTCGTTCACGATCTTGAAGACGACCTTTTCCACGTATCCCTTGGGCATCAGATCGGTCCGGTCCCCTCCCCAGTAGTTGGGATTGCGGGTAAGGATAACCTTCTGGCCCGTGACCACGTCTTCGTCCCAGTCTTTCACGAGATAGGGGCCGGAACCCAGCATTTTCCGATGGTATTCGGTGTTGAATGTCTCCGCGAATTGCTGCACGCGCTCCGCGTGCGGGCCGCTCTCCCACGAACCGTCGATGAGACTTCCAATGTCGACGGGATCCAGCAGGCCGTCGGGGTCGTAGAAGTGCTTGGGAAGAATCTCCATGCTGCCAAGTGAGATATTGTTCCTGAAATAGGGTTCACGGCAGACGAAACTGATTCTGTATTTGCCCTCCTGTTCGACGTCGCTGATGGCCGCGTAATAGTTTCGAAGCGAGGCAGCCAGGACTTTCGGGTTCTTGATGACCTTGATGCTGAAGAGGACGTCGTCCGCCGAAAGCGGCTTTCCGTCTGCGAAATGGACGTTCTCGCGCAGGTCGAAGGTGTAGGTGAGCTTGTCTTCGGAGACCGCGGGGGGCCCTTTCGCAACCAACCCTCTGAGATTGTACGGCGATTCGTTCTCGATTTCGAGGAGAGATTCGAAGATGAACTGGTGTACCGTGGAGGCGCCTGAGTCGTTGGAAACGTACGGATTGAAATTCTCCGGATCGGACAGGAAGTGGCGAACCATCCAGTCTCCGTATTCCGGTTGGGTATCGCCGGCGTACATGGCGGATACCCGTTCCGTTCCGTCCAGTACGATCGCCGGCGCTTCCTTCGTATCCAATAACGTCCTTTGAACCTTCTGCCAGGGGGTCTCGTCTTCGCCTGCAACCGCAGAGACGAAAAACAACCCGAGGATCGCCAGCGCGCACACTTTAGCCATCTCCAGCCTCCTTGCGACGCTTATCAGCCCGTTGAAAAAGCCCATCCGGGCTACGGCCGGACCTCGCGTTCGAAAACCTGCGTTGCGCGCCCTCGCCGAATCGCAGGATGGGACTCGGTTGCGCGCCTTGTCTTCGACCACAATGGCTCGGCCTCGCCTGCAGAGCGACTTTGTCAACGGACTGCTATTGATGAGGATAAAGGTCCAATGCCCTGTTCCAGGCGGCAACCCGCTCGACCGCGTCCCCGCCGGAAAACGGAAGCGGCCGTCCGCGGCCGTCGAGAATCAGACCGGCCACGCCGCCCTTCACGGTGCGTCGGATCGACTGACCGGCCCCCGCCCCGGCGTCCCAGCCCGATTCGGGATGCAGGCTGACGTCGACCTCCTTGTCGGGGCCCGCGCGAAACAAATGGAGGGCGCCGACATTCAGCTCGCCGGACTCTTTGCTGTCATCGAGCGAGATCTCGTACGCGGCGCAGACCTCACCCGGTTTTCCCTGCCCGGAAGGCGCAATACAGGTGCCCAGGTCGACCAGGCAATCCCGTTCGAATACTTCGGCGGCGGCCTGTTCATTGACGCTTGTCAGGACGCCCAGATGGGGCATCATGAAGATACTGTCGACCGCCAGCCTCGTGAATCCCCGGGGCTGGAATGCGTCGATGAGCATGGCCGCCGACTGCGCTCGCCGGGGCGCGTGGGAAAGAACCCCGCCGCTGCCCACCAGCAGATCCAGGTCCGCCATTTGAATCAGGCTCTCGCCCGCGGCGGTCTGATCGAAAGCATCGGAAAGGGTGCGTTCCGTCTGCACGCCTTTCAGGCCTACCGCCAGTGCCCGGTGCTGTTCGAAGGCCAGGCGCAACGCCTCACGGGCGATGGCCTGCTCAAGTTGCAGTTCGTCCAGCGTCTGCGGCACGGTGGTTGGACGGATCATCTTGTTCTTGATGCGGTCCCTGAGGTCGGCCTCTTCGATTTCGAATGGAACCCATCGCATTACGTTCGAAAGGCCTGCCTCCGCCAGTACGTTCGAGATGCTGTAGGACATGCCCAGGTTGGCGCTCACGGTACGGTTGAATCGATCGCCGAATACACTGAAGACGTCGGTCGTCGCACCGCCGATGTCAACGCCCACGACGTTGATGTTCCGATGACGGGCGACAGTTTGAATGAGCAGGCCTACCGCGCCGGGTGTTGGCATAATGGGCGCGCCCGTCCATTCCATCAATTTACGGTACCCGGGCGCCTGCGCCATCACGTGTTCGAGGAAGAGATCGTGGATCACCTGGCGCGCGGGTCCCAGGTTCTCGCGTTCGAGTTGAGGGCGGATATTGTCCGTGGTCTTCAGCGCGGTTTTTTCGCCCAGAACCCGCTGAACGTCCTCACGCGCCTCCCGGTTTCCGGCATAGATAACGGGAAGACGGAAGCCGGCGCCGAACCGCGGTCTCGGGTCCGCCGCGGCGATGAACTCCGCGAGTTCCACCACGTGGCTCACGGTACCCCCGTCGGTTCCACCGGACAGAAGCACCATGTCGGGACGCAATTGGCGGATGCGCTCGATTTTCTGGTGGGGCAGGCGCCCGTCATTGGAAGCGAGCACGTCCATGACGATGGCGCCGGCGCCCAGGGCGGCACGCTGGGCGCTTTCGCCCGTCATTGCCTGGACAACGCCGCCCACCATCATCTGAAGGCCGCCTCCGGCGCTGCTCGTGGACACATAGATGTCAACGCCGCGGCCGTCTGACGCGGGCGTGATGATGCGTTCGCCGTCCAGGATGGCGCGCCCGGAGATTTCCTCGACTTCCTGGATGGCGTTGAGCACGCCCCGGGTGACGTCTTCAAACGGCGCTTCGACGGTGGTGGGCGCCTCGCCACGAGAGGTCTGCCGGTAACCATCTTCTCTTTTCTCAATGAGAATGGCCTTTGTGGTCGTGCTGCCGCAGTCCGTGGCGATGATGACGTCCGGTCTATCCATTCCGTCTGTTTTCCGTCTCCGCAAGGGCATCGATCAGTGTCTGGACGCTCTGCCGTTTCTCCAGAAAACGCACGAATCGACCGTATTCCTCGCCTGAAAAGATAAGGGTGACAAAGGGGGAAAGAAAAGCCAAAAACTGACTGCCTATAAAGTTGAATGGACGTCCGGCCTCCAGCACCATCAGCGCCGGTGCGGTCATCTGCCGGCGAACCACGAAATCAGCCATCCTGGCCGCCAGAGCGCGTTCTTCCTCCGTAATGCGACTCGCGGGAGGGTTGACGGCGAAAGCGTGTGCGCACCAGGTTCTAATGCGCTGCATCCGCGAGGCGGGTCTGGACATAGTCGATGATTTCCTCCCGATTGTCACGAACGCGCAGGAAACAGCCTCGAAACGGATCGAGCCTGTGGGGCTGAGCGAACGGGCTGAGAAGGACGCCGTCCCGGACGACGGTATGCCGGCGAATCCGGTTCCACGGAATGGTCCGCCTCGCGCCAAGGTGCGCGATCAGGATATGACTCTCCAGGAGCGCGTACCTTGTCGGGAGGAAGTAGCGGGACATGGATGCCGTGAGCAACGCTGCCGACAGGAAACCGTACGACGGCACGCTGAATTCAATGGCAATCAGAACCGACAGTCCCAGGATAACCAGGATGAGCAGGCCGGTCTTCGCCGGCGGTTCTTCCAGGAGGGGATGGATCGTCCAGCGGAGTTCAGCTGCCGATTCGGGCATCGTCGGTTTGTCCATGCTTTCCGGGAGTCGGCAAGGAGACGGCTGGCAGGGTTTTTCGAATTGAGGTTAAATGATGCGGCGGACGATGCGGGGCTGGCGCATGCCGTCGCCCATGTTCCAGGATTCGGTGCCGTACCTGGTTTCAACAAGAAGTTGGGCGTCGGCTGTTTCCTCAGGAGACAACGTGGATTCGGTCAGGGTGAGGTCCAAAATTTCTTCAAAACCGCCCCGAAGGGCGAGCGCCACCTGGTTGAAGTCAGCAGGGCGGCCCGCTTCCGCAAGGGAGACGGTGTGCCGGTCCAGTTCCCGCCGAAACCGTTCCTTAAGGGGCTGACGGCGGTCCGGCATGAGATCGATGAGGCGCTTGTGTTCCGGGCCCATAAGAAGCGAGCCGTGTTGAAGCAGTACGCCGCCCAGACGCCGCTGGGCGCTGCCTATGATTTTCCTGTCTTTGAGCGTCACTTCGTACTGCGTGGTACTCGAAAAACAGGGCGAGGTGAGGCCCTCCCCACGGGGAGACGCGACAGGATTACGCCGCGGCTCGAACCGGGCGTCCACGCCGAGGAGCCGCAGGCTTGCAACCAGGCAGGTGCTGATTTTCCTGTAGGACTCCTGAATGGAGCCGCCCAGCAGCGCGTCGCTCGCGCGGCAGGTGACGCTGTACGTGAGTTCGTTCCAGTGGAGGACCGCGCGTCCCCCGCTCGGCCGGCGGACAAGGTGAATGCCGCGCTGCCGGCATCGGTCGGCGTCTACTTCGCGGCCGATCCTCTGGGCGTAGCCGAAAGAGACGGCGGGCGGCGTCCAGCCGAACGTCCGGACCGTGGGCGGCGACGTATCCCGCTCAACACCGCGCACGATGGCTTCGTCCACGGCCATATTGAAAAAGGCGTTCCCCGACCCGGTGTTCAGGAAACGCCATGGACGCGATCCGTTTTCCTGCATGAATCAGGAGACTCCCAGCTTCTGCAACGCCTCTTTCGCGGCCATCTGTTGTGCCTCTTTCTTGCTTCGTCCCTTTCCGAAGCCCATTCGTTCGCCGGCGATCAACACCTCCACACTGAACGTCTTGTGGTGGTCCGGCCCCTCTTCCGAGCTGACCAGGTAGCGGGGGTGTCCCCGGCCTTCGCCCTGCGTATGCTCCAGAAGGACGCTCTTGAAGTTGAGATAGCTGCTGTTGGCAACAATGGTTTCGATGTTGCTCAGGAGGTGGCGCTGGACGAAAGCGTCCGCGGCCTTGAGCCCGCCGTCGAGATAGACGGCGCCCAGAATTGCCTCGAACGTATCTCCGATGATCGATGTCCGGTCTCTTCCTCCCGCCAGATCCTCTTCCCTGCTGAGCAGGACGTGGTGACCGAGTCCGATCGCGCGGCCCCGCTGTGCCAGAATGACTTTGCTGACGAGGACCGACTTGATCTGCGTAAGGTCGCCTTCACGTTTGTTTTGAAACTTCCGATACAGGTTCTCCGTGACCAGCAGGTCCAGTACGGCGTCGCCCAGAAACTCGAGCCGTTCGTTCGAAGCGATGCTCCCCTCGTCAACGGCGTAGGCGTAGGAGCGGTGTTTGATCGCCTGGACCAGGAGGTCGGGATCCGAAAAACGATAGCCGAGCTTTTCCTGGAGACTTTCCGGGGTATGCGCTGCCCGGTCGCGCCCGAGCCAGCGTGCGACCGTATGTCTGATTTTGACAAGTCCGATGAGCTTTGCCCTGCGGGAGTTATCGGCCGTCGTACCGGCGCATCGCGAGCACCGCGTTGTGCCCGCCGAATCCGAAGGAGTTGTTCATTGCCACCCGGACCGGCATTTCCCGTGCCGAATTGGGCACGTAGTCCAGGTCACACTCCGGATCGGGATGTTCGTAGTTGATGGTGGGCGGCACACGGCCATGATGGATGGCCAGGAGGCAGGCGATGCTCTCGATTGCACCGGAGGCGCCCAGCAGATGGCCCGTCATGGATTTGGTGGAGCTGACCGCGGCTTTTTCCGCGTGATCACCCAGGACGGATTTTATGGCCGCTGTTTCTGTCCGGTCGCCTATCGGCGTCGATGTGCCGTGGGCATTGATGTAATCCACTTCTTCCGGGTTCAGGCCTGCCTGATTCAGGGCGATTCTCATCGCCCGGGCGCCGCCCTCGCCGCCCGGGGCCATGTCGGTAACGTGGTACGCGTCGGCGGTGAAGCCCGCGCCGGCAATCTCGGCGTAAATCCGTGCGCCCCGACGCCGGGCGTGTTCCAGTTCTTCGAGTATAAGTGCGCCGGACCCCTCGCCCAGCACGAACCCGTCACGCTCCAGGTCGAATGGACGGCTGGCCCCCTGCGGGTCCTCGTTGCGCGTGGAGAGCGCTTTCATGGAAGCGAAACCCCCCAGCGACATGGCGCTGACGGCCGCTTCGGCGCCACCCGTAACCATGACGTCGGCTTCGTCGTGGCGGATCTCCCTGAAAGCGCACCCGATGGCGTGCGCGGCGGAGGAACAGGCGGATACGGTGGTATAGTTCGGACCTCTGGCGCCGAGCAGAATTGAAACCTGGCCCGACGTCATGTCCGGGATCATCATGGGAATGAAAAACGGGCTGATCCTCCGTGCGCCCTTCTCGAGGAGGACGGTGTGTTGATCTTCAAACGTCCAGATACCGCCGATGCCCGACCCGAAGATCACGCCCATCCGGTCGGGGTTTCCGTCGTCCACGTTCAGGTCGGCGTCCGTTACAGCCATCCGTGCGCAACAGATGGCATACTGGGTGCACAGATCGTTGCGCCTGGCCAGTCTGCGGTCGAGACCGAAACGTTCGGCGTCGAAATCCTTCAGTTCGGCTCCGAACGTTACCCGGAATCCTGTCGTATCAAATCTGCGGATGTGATCGACGCCGCTCTCTCCATTGAGCAGCGCCTCCCAGTAGGCTTCGGTGTTCATTCCGTTCGGCGCAAGGACGCCGAGGCCTGTGACCACAACCCTTCGGTTACCGTTCAAGGGCACCTTCTCCTGATTTTCGTGTCTGCGCAGGCGCGGCCGGCTATTCGTTCAGGCGTTGCTTGAGATAATCCGTGACGTCGCTCACGGTCTCCAGCTTTTCGGCGTCTTCATCGGGAACTTCCATATCGAACTCTTCTTCGAAGGCCATCACCAATTCGACCGTGTCGAGGGAATCCGCGCCAAGATCATCTATGAAATGGGCTTCCGGTGTTACGCTGTCGGCATCCACACCCAGCTGATCAACGATGAGATCGACGACTTTCTGCTGAATATCTTCAGCCATGGCAACTGTCTCCCTTTTTTGTCGCGCCGTACAGCCCGGCGCAACTCTCCGTTCGCGTCTGTCGCCAGACGGTTCAGTTGTAACTACATCACCATCCCGCCGTCCACAACCAGGACCTGCCCGGTGATATACGCGGCGTCGGCGGAGGCCAGAAACGCGACCGCCGCCGCGATATCTTCGGGTGTACCCGGCGTGCCCAGGGGGACCTGCTCAAGAATCTTCTCTTTGAGTTGTTCCGGGAGTTTTTCCGTCATTTCGGTGGGGATATATCCGGGCGCCACCACGTTGGCAGTGATGCACCTGCTCGCCAGTTCTTTGGCGGCGGTCTTTGTCAGGCCGATCAGCCCGGATTTCGCGGCGGTGTACCCGGCCTGTCCGGGGTTTCCCATCAGCCCCGTTACGGATGAGATATTGATGATCCGCCCGGACCGCGCTCTCATCATCGGTCGTACGGCGGCCTGCATGCACAAGAATGCGCCCTTGAGATTGACGTTGAGAACGGCGTCCCAATCACCCGGTTTCAGTCGCATCAACAAACCGTCGCGCGTAATACCGGCATTGTTGACCAGAATGTCCACCCCGCCCCAGCGGTCCAGGACGTTCTTGAAGAGCCCGCCCACGTCGGTGGCGTTCGAAACGTCCGCCTGCAGCGCGAGCGCGCTCCCGCCGCGGTTCTCGATGGCTTCGGCCACCGCCTGTGCGCTGTCGAGGCTCCGGCTGGAGCACACCGCCACCCTTGCGCCTTCTTCGGCCAGGCGGTTGGCGATGGCCTCGCCGATACCGCGGGACCCGCCCGTGACGATCGCTGTCTTGTCCTTGAGGCGATTCATACCGTAAGACTGTCCAGGTCCTCGAGGGTTCCGACGGACGATACGGCGACCCCCTTTTCGATGCGCCGCATCAGGGCTTTCAACGTACTTCCCGGTCCGGCTTCAATGGTGCGGTCGACGCCTTCGGCAACCAGCCGCGTCATTGAAGCCGTCCATCGGACGGGGGAGACGACCTGCCTGATGAGAAGGTCTTTGAGCAAGTCCGGATCGGTCGTGGGTTCCGCAGTCGTGTTCGGCACGACCGGAACGCGCGCCGCCGAGAACGGAACGTTTGCAAGGGCGCCTTCAAGCGTGCCAAGGGCGGATTGCATGAGACCAGAGTGAAAGGCGCCGCTGACCTGGAGTTCCACAACCCGCCTGGCGCCTTCGTCCGATGCCTTCTTCATGGCCCGTTTCACGGCGGTCGGCTCGCCTGAGATGACAACCTGACCGGGGCAGTTGTAGTTTGCGGGCACGACCACGACGCCGGGCCCCGGCGATTCGCAAATGTCCACGACCTCACTGTCTTCCAGGCCTATGATGGCCGCCATCGTGCCGGGATGCATTTTCCCCGCCGCGTGCATGGCCCGCCCGCGAATACCCACGATCCGGACACCGTCTTCCAGGGACATGACCCCGGCGGCGACAAGGGCCGCCAGTTCTCCCACGCTGTGTCCTGCAACGAAATCCGGGTGGATGCCCCTGTCTTTCAGGATTTCAAATACCGAGATGCTATGCGCGAAGATGGCCGGCTGCGTGATGGCCGTCTGCTTCAGGGATTCTTCGGGACCGTCGAAACAGAATGTCTTCAGTCCGGTCTCGGAGATGCGGTCGGTCAGATTGAATACGTACTGCGCGATGGGTGAGGCGCTGTAGAGATCGCTGGCCATACCCACGTATTGCGCGCCCTGGCCGGGAAATAAGAATGCTAGGGACATGACGGTCCAAAAACGGTTCTGCGTGTGGATTCCAACCAACGACTCCGATCAATACGCCCACTTCAGCAGGGCGCTTCCCCAGGTATAGCCGGCGCCTGCGCTTGCCAGTACAATATAGTCGCCCCGCTTTACCCGGTCCTGTTCGACCGCTTCGGAAAGGGCGATCGGGATTGTGCCGCATGTCGTGTTCGCATATCTGTCGATGTTGACCAGTACGCGTTCGGGCGCCAGCTTCATCCGGCGCGCCGTTGCGTCGATGATGCGTTTGTTCGCCTGGTGCGGTACCAGCAGGGCGATATCGTCGCCGCTGAGTCCGTTTCGTCGCAGCAGTTCGGCCGATACCGCCGCCATGCTGCTGCTGGCGAACTTGAGTACGCGAGGCCCGTCCTGGTGAACGTAATGCATTTTTTTGTCGACGGTCTCGTGGCTTGCCGGGTGCAGGCTGCCGCCGGCCGGCTGACAAAGGTACTGGCCGCCCGATCCGTCCACATTCAGGATGAAGTCCTGGATGCCGGCGCCGGTAACGTCGGGTTCCAGCAGGACGGCTCCCGCGCCGTCCCCGAACAGGACGCACGTCTCACGGTTGGTGTAGTCGACGACGGAGCTCATTTTATCCGAGCCGATGACCACCACTTTCCTGTGGGCTCCGCTTTCGATAAACTGGACGCCAACGATCAGGGCGTACAGGAACCCGCAGCATGCCGCGGAGAGGTCGAACCCCCAGGCGTTCACTGCCCCCACGTCGTTCTGCACCAGACAAGCAGTGGCCGGATACACCATGTCCGGCGTGACCGTTGCAACGATAATCAGGTCGATTTCACTGGCGTCCAGTCCCTTTTGTTCGAGCAGGGACTCCATCGCCCCGGAGGCCATGTGAGAGGCGCCCAGGCCGTCATCGAGAATGCGGCGTTCTACAATACCCGTTCGTGTTCGAATCCATTCATCCGAGGTATCCACCATCTGTTCCAGGTCGGCATTCGTCAGCCGGCGTTCGGGGAGAAAGCGGGAGACGCCGGTGACGGAAGCTTTGACTTTTTTGTTCATAGGCAAGGATTGAGATTCAGGGAACGACGAACAGAGAATCTGCCAGGTGCGGCAATCAGACGCTTTCGCCTTCGGTTACTTCGCGGCCATTGTATTGTCCGCAATTGGAGCAGACCCGGTGAGGCCTGCGAGGCTGGCCGCAGTTCGGACAGTCGGAGAAAGCGGGTCTCGAGAGTTTCCAGTGGGCGCGTCGCTTGCCGGTTCTGGAATTGGAGCTTCTGCGTTTCGGGTGTGCCATTTTGAAATGCTCCTTCAGGGTTACTCTTTAAACGCTCTCAGGGCTTCCCAACGGGGGTCGGTCTGAGTTGATGTACAGTTGCACTGCGTCTGGTTGAGGTTCTCGCCGCAGATCGGGCAAAGCCCCCCGCAGGACGTCTTGCACAGGGGATTCAACGGCATTTCCAGCAGGATATAGTCCTTGATTTCCTCGCCAAGGTCCACCTTGTCTCCGGATTCGTCCAGCCAAATCATCGTTTCGTCTTCGTCATCCTCCATGGACTCCGGGCGATTCTTCTGGAAGACGAACTTGAAATCGGAGGAAAGGGAGAACGATACGGGTTCCAGGCAGCGCACGCACTCGAGACGAAGGTCGGCGTTGGTCCGGCCTTTTGCCGATATGGACTCGCCGATCTTGACAAACTCGATTCGCGTCCTTATCGGACCCACGAATTGCAGGTCCTCGTCCTGGATATGCAGCTCTTCCGGGGTTTCTTCCCAGTCCAGGCTGGCCGTGCCTTCTTCAAGTTCATTGAGCGCAATGATCATCGATCTTTCCCGCGTGGACTCACTGTGTCCGTTCAATCAGTCCGTTGATGAAGTCGCTCTGCAGGAGAGGCCGGGCAACGAAGTATTTCGACCGCAAGGGGCGGCCGTAGCCCGGATGGGCTATTTCAACGGGCTGCTATACGTCGTCTTCGAAGAAAAAGGCAATTTCCCAGGTCGCTGTTTCGGGCGAGTCCGACGCGTGGACGGCGTTGCGCTGTACGGTTGTGCCGAAATCTCTCCGAATGGTGCCGTCAGCGGCTTTCGTCGAATCGGTTACGCCTATGATTTCGCGCAGAACCGACACCGCGTCTTCCCGCTCAAGCGCCACTGGCACGATGGGGCCCGAAGACATGAAATCGATCAGGCCGTCAAAAAAAGGTTGTCCTTCGTGTACGGCGTAGAACCGCGTGGCCTCCTCGCGAGTGAATCGCGTCATTCTCATCTGTCGAACCTTGAACCCTTTGCCTTCCACACGTTTCAGGATCGCGCCGATGGCATTCCGGGAAACCGCATCCGGCTTGATGATCAACAATGTACGTTCCCGCATCGACACCCGCGCTTTCCGTCCGGGTTCCAAAGGGCAATTTCGCGTATCACGCTGAAGATGAAGAAGATAGATTTTCTCCGGGGATTTGTCAATATCAAACTTGCTCTTCAGCTATCAGCTTTCAGCCGTAAACAATCAGCTAAAGCCGGTGAGAGGGGAGACGGAAGACGGTAGAGATCGCATGCCCAAAAGGGTTTCTTCTCATGCCGCAGGCGGGTCGGAGGGACATATTGGCAAGGGCTTCTTCTACCGTCTACCCTCTACCGTCTCCCCGCCTTTTGGATTTCTTCAGCAGCGGTCTGAGATGGTATCCCGCCGCCGCGGCGAGCGCACCGACAAGGCCCCCGATCAGCGCCGTGATCGCAACCAGAAGGGATGGATCCGAAAGGCCGGCTATTCCGGCAATCTTCGCGGTGAGAATGCCGCCGGATTTCAGATGGATATAGCCAGCGGCGGCCGCCCACAGGATACCTGCGCCGCTGAAACCCGCGCCCAGCGCCTTCCAGGCTGTGGGCGCCTTCCAGAATCCGGCCGCGAGTCCTGCCGCACCGATGCCCCACCACGGTAGCGCCAGACCGGCAATCAGGCCGAATACGAGGACGTATAGAGCGGTTGAAATCATATAAGGAAAGCTATCATCAAAAACCGGGGAGACGTAAGACGGTAGAGGGAAGAGATTACCAGCCTTGTGGGTTTTCTCCTCGCGCCGGCGGCAAATCGGAGGGACTATCGGGCAAGGATTCCTTCTCCCTTTTTCCCTCTTCCGCTTTTCTTCCTTCTTCTTTTTCTCTTCTCCCGTCTCCCGTCTTCCGTCTCACGGTTTTTTAACCAGCATCAACCGCTCACCGATACGCCCCTGGCCGTCCTCAGGCGTCCGCATAAAGAGCAGTTCATCCAGTTCTCCCCGCATCCACGTGTCGACAAAGTCGTCGTAGTGCCTGCTGCCGGGGTTACCGGACTGGCCGCCGGGATAAATGCCCCAGGCCTTCACGTCGGGACCGAGGGACACGACCATACGCCAGCAGGGGCCATGACCCCCCCGGGTCGCATTGACGATGTCTCGGCCGCCGCCAACGAACAGGTCCATGCGCGAGAGTTCGGGAATCCTCAACAGATGCCTGATATCCGCGCCGTTGTAGCGTCCCCATTTCCATGAATCTCCCATCGGTCCCAGCCTGACGGCCAGCTCCGTGCAGGCTGACTCAAACGTGCCGCGGGCGAGGTCCGCCAGCGTCTCGACGGGTTCCGTCCGCGTGTTGTCGTACCACCTGGCGTCTGGTTCGTTGAGGATCAACCTCGCCGTTCGGTCCACGGAAGGGCGTTGCAGACCGGGGTTTGATCCGCTGAATTCATCGTCCCAGATGGCCCGGTAGAGTTTTCCCCACCACGTCTGGAAAACGGTTGGGGCGATCTCTTCAGCATTCGCGAAACAGTCCCAGTCCCTCAGCGTCCGGAGGACTGCCGCGTGATCGGTACTGAGTGACTGTGGCTCCAGATACGCCATCAGTACGGGTAGCAGGACCTGTGCGCGGGTGTGCTTCGTGTCGAACTGCAATTTCCGGAAGTCGTCCGGTGTGATGTCCTTCATTTCGGCAAGACGTTCGTTGATTCGACGCGCGCGCAGAGGCGACGAATAGCCGTTGGCCAGCCAATACGGGTAGGTATCATCCGCGGGGCGCTGATTGGCGGAACTGACGAATCCGCGATCAGGATTCTTGACGTGGGGCTTGTGGGCGTGCGGTATCCAGTCCTGCCAGTCGTGGAGGGGGTCCGAGCCATCGCCGATGAAGGCGCCCTGGCCCTTCCATCTTACCGGGAAGCGGCCGTTGTGCCAGATTGCGATATTTCCCTCGACGTCGGCGTAGGCGATGTTCTGACCGGGCGCCGTGAGGTGGGGGAGCGCCGCGACGAAATCGTCGTAGCTGCGCGCTGAATTGAGGCGGTGGCAGGCCAGCCACTCGTTTCCTCCGTCGTGAGCCGTCCAGCGGAACGCATGGCGCTCCGGCACCCGGGAGTCGGATGGCCTGTAGCTGATATCCCATACGACCGGTCCGTGATGCGTGTAGCGCACGGTGTCGCGAAAGGTCTCGCCGCCCCGCACGCTGAATTCTTCGACGACGGTTTCCACGGGACGCCACCTGCCGTCGTGGCGGTATTCCTGGAGTGTGTCGTCCCTGAAGGTGATCCTGTACCAGTCCGTTACGTCCGTCCCCGCGTTCGTGAACCCCCAGGCGATATGCCGGTTGAATCCGATAACCACGCCAGGACCGCCCGGAAGGGATACGCCATACACGTTGACGGTGGGACCGACGAGTTGAATCTCGTACCACAGTGACGGCAGGGAAAGGCCCAGGTGCGGGTCGTTCGCCAATATGGGGTACCCGCTGGCGGTCCTGGTACCTGACACAGCCCAGTTGTTGCTTCCGATTCCGCTGCGGTTCTCCGCGCCGATCGACCCCCGGTTGAATGGCGTATCCGGCCGGATGACTCTTCGGGGTTCGAAGTCCCATGGGGTTGCCCGGGGGATTATTGTGTCGTCTCCGGATGAGTTTGAGAACAGGTCCCGCACAATTACCTCGCCGAACCGGTCGAGCGTATTGTTCATTCTGAGTTCCGCGTTCCCGCCGCGCAGTATCCACGCCATGGACTTGATCAGGATGGCGCATTTCAATGGCGTCCACGGCTCGGGGGCGTAGCCCAGCAGTTTGTACTCGATGGGAAAATCGCTCTCGCGCAGGCTGCTGATGTATGCATTGACGCCGTCTGCGTACGCGGAGACGGAATGCCGGGTTTCGGGCTCGGCCATGATTTCCCTGAGCGTATTCCGTGCGCCGTGAACCAGGCCGACCCGCCGCTGGTACCGGTCGCGCGCCAGTGCGCCGGGTCCCAGAACTTCGGCTAGCCGCCCTGCCGCGGCCATCGTCTGAAACTCCATCTGCCAGAGGCGGTCCTTTGCCGTTATGTACCCCTGAGCGAAAAACAGGTCCCGGTCATTCTTCGCGAAGATGTGAGGCACCCTGCGTTCGTCATAGAGGACCGTTACGGGATTTGTCAGTCCCGCGAGCCGCAATTCGCCTTCCGCCGGCGGGTGCTGCGTCTCGGCGTTCTGCCAGAAACCGTGGAACGGACTCAGGAATCTTCCCGCTGCGGGAAACCCGCCCATCCGGGTATCCAGAGCCAGGACGACGAAAACTGTGATGAGAGTTGTAGCGATGAATTTGATTAGAGGCATAGAGCTATCAGCTGTCAGCTCTCAGCAAGGACCGAAAACCGAATCAGGTGACGTTAGCGTTTTATGTGTGGATCACCGCGAATGGCGCAGACCTCTCCCCCCGTCCCCCTCGGGGGAGCTATCAGCGGTCAGCCGTCAGCGATCAGCTTGAACCGGTCAGCGATACGTTTCGGCAATATCAACCTGCGGTATCCGCGCCTGTGTTGGATTTGTAGGGGCGACCGGCCGGTCGCCCGCATGCCAGGCGATTACCTTCGCGCATGATGATCGCTCATCCTGAGCGGCCGTCCTGTACAGGAATCCCCTTCGCCTCCGCGAATGCCCTGACCGCATCGACGATCTGCGGTTTGATGATCTGGTTGTCGTTATAGCTGAGTGCAGTAAAGTCGATCTTTATGTTTCTGCACTTGGCGAGCTGGAATTCAAGTTTCATCATCTGAACATCAATTTCGGAGATCGATTCCCAGGGAACTCTCCGACCTCTGAATAAACTCCTGTCAATTGCCAGATTCGCATCGGAAACGGTGATTATGTATTTGTTTATGCGGTGCAGGAGACCCATAAAGGGCAGGGTGATAAGTCCCAACACGAGTTGAAGGGCGCCCAGCAACGGATTATCGTTTATGTTCGCGATTCCGAGGAAGATCAATATCACGGCATATGTAACCCACATTATCCGAAACAAACGTGTCACCGGTACAGTAAGGTCAAAGGTACGCTCTTCCATAGATTCGTCCTCCTTCTTGTGTACGAACAGTGGCGCATTGATCACGTTCGACCAGACGCAATACGATGCCGGCCCGCTGGATGACCAGAGCTCAGCTGGTTCAGTCCGGACACATCGGCTGCGATCTACCTGATAATATAAGCCCGGAGTCCTTAAAGGGAGAACCAAAGATTCAGCGGCTGCCGGGCTCAAATGGCCCGCGTTTGACGAGTTGTCTTTCTCTGGAATCTCTTCGTGCCTATATTGTGGGACCGCGAGACGAACCCAAATTACAGGCCGCGAACAATCTGAAATGACGACCATCACTGCTGTCCAAGACAGGAACCGATTTGGGGCCGGTGTGGTTGGCGTTCCCGGGAGCGAGGGCATCCTGCCCTCGACGTCGGATAACTCTTCGCAAACGGTGTTTTCCGCGAACCGGTGACGGATTGAATGGCCCCGTCAGTCACTCGACGCGAACAGGGATAGGTGACGCGAAGTGCGAGGGCGGGTTTCCCTCGCTCCGGTTACAGGTGGATCATGTCGTGATAGCGGTTGGAATAGACGGTTTGGACAGTTGTGGACACCCATGAAATATCAGTTCTACATCCTGGACGTCTTCACCCGGACGGCATTCGGGGGAAACCAGCTGGCGGTTCTGCCCGATGCAAAGGGTCTCAGATGTGACGGCATGCTCAAAGTCGCGCGTGAGTTCAATTTTTCGGAAACCACGTTCGTGTTTCCCCCCACAGATGGAACTGCGACTGCCAGGGTACGAATCTTCACGCCTGCGGCCGAGGTGGATTTCGCCGGTCATCCCACGGTCGGCACGGCCTGCGCCCTCCGCTATGGCGGACATACGGTCTCGGATCTCGTTATTCTGGAAGAAAACGTCGGCCGGATTCCGGTGAGGATCTCCAATGAGGACGGCGTATTGTATGGCACTCTGACCAGCGATGCGCCGTTGGATTACGCGGCGAAAGGACCCTCTACTTCGTCCCTTGCGGAAGTCCTCTCCCTCAACGCGGATGACGTGCTCGACGGGTTCTTCGCGGGCGTGGGATTGGACTTCTGTTTCGCGCACCTGGTGTCGAGAGAGGCCGTGGACCGAGCATCCGTGGACAAGCAGGCGTGGGGCAGATTGCTTTCCGATGCACGGTCGTCGGATATCTTTTTCTTTGCGGGCGAACTGAAATCCGGAGCGGAGATCTACGCGAGGATGTCGGCGCCTTCACACGGCATTGACGAAGACCCGGCCACGGGCAGCGCAGTCGCCGCGCTTGTCGGCGTTGCGGGACTAAGAAGCGGGATCCAATCGGGCGCGTTGGAACTGTCGGTAACGCAGGGCGTGAAGATGGGCCGCGCCAGCAGAATGGACGCGGCGGCCCGGCTCAGGGACGGAAAGGTCGTTTCCGTGGACGTCGGCGGTCCTGCACTATTGACCGCGACGGGCGACATCGAGATCGGTGACGAATGGCTTCTTGCGGCGAGGTGACCTGGAGATGCGGATCCTGATCGTCGACGGATGGACCCGTGAAGGGAATCGGTCGCACGCGCACGCCGGGGTGCAGGAGCAGACGCACATCTTCGAGTCGCTCGTTCGTGAGTTCCAACCTGAAGCGGAAATCCGGATCGTCAATACGCACTTCGACGCCGGACAGTCAGACCTGGACTTTAGCGAGTACGATGGCGCGGTCTGGACGGGCGGGGGCGGGAACATCTACCAGGACGATCCATTCAATCGCCGCCAACTCGCGTTGGGCGAACGCGTTCTTGCGGACATTCCCCGCGTCTGGGGCAGTTGCTGGGGGTTTCAGGTCATCACGACCGTCTGCGGCGGGGAGGTGGCGCCGGCGCGCAATCCCGAAATCGGCATCGCAACCGGCATCTCAGTCCGATCAATGGATTTCGCCGAGACTCTGTATCGCGGCAAACCTCGCCTGTTCGACGCGCCCGCTCATCACTTCGACGAGACCGCCCGGCTGCCAGGCGAGTTCGAAATTGTCGCAGATAATGCGACAACGCTGCAGGCCGTCGTATCGAAAGACCGGCGTATCACCTGCACGCAATACCATCCCGAACTGCCCTACGACTACATCGGTAGGCTGATGCAGCACTGGGCGTCGAATTACAGGTCGATGTTCGCGGAGGAAGACATCCAGAATCTGCTGGTGAGATTGAAGAAGAAAGAGAAGGAAGAAGAGAGTTTCAGGAAGATCGAGTTCGGGAATTGGCTGGAATTTGTGGGGACGGGTACCTGAGCCTATGTACCGAAAACGGTGGGATATTCACTGCTCAAGTAACCAGTTTGTATTTGCAACAACGTCTAAATGCAAGGATTGAAGACCGCGAGGGAAACAAGAAATGGGTGACACCTCAAGTAGTGCCACATCAAATACGGATACTGAACGAAAACTCAGCTTGGAAGACCGAAGTCGAAAGGCGATCGAAGAATCGATTCGGAAATACAGGCTTGCTCCAAACGAACAGTTACTGACCGACTTTCAGGGACGATCAGGATTGCCAACACGCGCCACAAAGAAGCTCGCATTTCTCGTGGCTGCGTACAAGCGGGAAGCCACCGTAGATCTCCTCAAGTCAATCAGTGATCAACCTGCAGGCATCGTTCGATCGCTAAGAAAGGACGGCTTCGTTTTTCAGGATGACGGTAGAACGAATCCCAATTATCAGTTCATCAACTCTCAAGGAGCCGCCTGCAGGAAAATCATCGACTATATTCCGGCATCGCGCCCGCCCCGGGGTTGGGCTAAGGAACTCTTAAACAAGTCGATCGCTGCGGCGGTCTCTTCGATAGAGATTTACAATAAGCCCGACTTCCAATATCGAGAGGAGACATTCTCGATTCTGCTTGTGAATGCGTGGGAACTGTTGGCCAAAGCGCGGATCTTGCAAAAAAGCGGCGGCAGGCGGACGTCCATCTATGTGAAGGGTGCAAACGGAAAGGTGAAGTTGAGCCAAGCCGGAAATCAGGTAACCCTGGGCATAGCTGCGGCTTCGAAAAAACTCGTAGCTGACGGAGATTTGGATGAGAGGTGCAATGCGAACTTGAGACTTCTAATAGAGATCCGGGACAACTCTGTGCATTTTATGAACAAAGATCTCAACTTTGTAAGAAGGATACAGGAGATTGGTTCGGCAGCGCTTCGGAACTACCTCACGGCATTGACGGAGTGGTTCGGGATCGATCTTTCCACTTTCGACTTCTTTTTGATGCCTATTTCCTTCTATCCACCGGCTGAACTGGTCAGCTCTACTTCACGGCCCAACCAACAGATGCAGAACTTGGTGGAACATTTGCTCAGGGTACAGGGTGAGTGTTCTGGAGATGAGAACGGACTCTACTCTGTGGCATTATCGATACAAGTAAGATTCACCCGTTCATCGGCCGACTCGGACATTGCCGTTCGATGGACTGGTGAGCAAGACGCTCCGGCATTTACGGTGACGGAGGAAGATAGAATTCGTCGGCAGTATCCGCTTACCTATGCAGACGTCGTAAATGGCTGTCGCTCGAAATATCATAACTTCAAAAAGAATCGGAGATTTAATGCGATAATGAAGGACCTGCAAAATCGGGATTTGCATGGTGAAAAGTACTGCACGGTCCGATATTTGGATCTTGCAAAAAAGACGGGTTCGCAAAAGACATACTATAGTTCTGAGATCTACAAGGTTCTCCAAACGAAATATACCTGACGGGGGTGGTAGACGGATGAACAAGAATTGCGATTATTCCAGCTTGTCTCCATCCGAAATTGTAAGTATAATTGTTCAACACCGATACATTGATAAGACTCGCGGTTCGTTTTGCTTCCGCTTACAGAATTGCAACCTCTCACGCCGAAATCCTGCTACTGTTCATCACCGATAAAGGCTGGTGCGGATTTCACCACGCGTACTTGTACCGGATGTGAACTACCACCAGAAAACCCGACCAATATGTCAGACTCTGGTTGCCGTATTCGATACGGAGCTTGGCCAATCGAGTCGCTCAATCTGAAGACCGACAAGCAATGATAGCGAGGCCACGACCTTGTCAACCGGATTTCGGCCTGACACGTCAAGAATTCGCGATCTGATTTTGCTTATGGAGGTTTACACTAAATGGATACGGAAACAAGCACCGTAGTATATCGCGCGCTGGCGTTAGGTGCAGGTGCGCAGAGTTCTGTCCTGGCGCTCTTGTTGTCCCGGTCCGACTCACGCTTAGCCAAGCTTGGCTATCCAAAGCCGGATGTTGCCGTTTTTGCTGACACAGGATGGGAGCCCAAATATGTATATCAGCATCTTGACTGGCTTGAGGAGCAGCTTACATTTCCGCTGATTCGGGTCACCGATGGAAACATAAAGACGAACCTGAAACAAGGTCGGACGGTGTCAGGACATCGCTTTGTCGACGTACCATTGTTCATACTTGGTGAAAAGGGAAAAAAAGGTATTCTCCGACGGCAATGCACAAACCACTATAAGATCAGACCAATTTATCGTAGGACCAGGGCTCTGGCCGGAGGAAAGCGCGGACGCCCTTTTCCTAAGAATACACATGCTGAAATGTGGCTCGGAATCTCGCTAGACGAAGTAAGCCGAATGAAGCCAAGCCGCGAACCTTGGGTCGAGCACCGTTGGCCCCTCGTGGATATGGGTATGACCCGCGAAGAATGCATTGAATGGTTTAGTTCTGAATATCCGGATCGCTACCTGCCGCGATCGGCATGTGTAATTTGCCCGTATCGATCCGACGAACACTGGCTCGAATTGAAGCGAACAGAACCATCCAGTTACACCGAGGCCGTAAAGTTTGATCGGTGGCTCCGCCACAGTGCAAAGAATCCGGTACGGCAACTTCTGAATGGGCGACCATATCTCCATGCTGCACGCCGCCCGCTAGAAAGCGTCATGGCGGAACGAGAAGCAGAAGACACCAACGAGTCCAACCCTTTCAATCAGGAATGCGAGGGACTCTGTGGTGTTTGAGACGAACGAGGATTTGGTCAGCCCCAAGTATCCGCTACATTCATACCAGCGGCAGGTCTTGGCAGATATCCTTCGCGTTTTGGCGTTACCTGAGCGTCGAGTTGTCGCCCATCTGCCAACAGGTGCTGGAAAAACGAGAATCGCGGCCCACGCCGCCGCGCACCTGCTCAACGAGAAAGACGCGGACGACTCTCTTGTAATCTGGCTGGCCTCAACGGAGGAACTTTGTCAGCAGGCTGCAGAGCAACTCTCCTACGCTTGGAGATATCTTGGACGGCGTAGTGCATTTGTACACAGATATTGGGGTGATCGGTGGCTTGATCTTAGGGGTCTCCCGTCCGGATTTTTGGTAACGGGTTTGGCCAAGTTACGCTCAACCGCGGTCAAGGACATTACTCTGCTTGCCCATCTCGCGCATTGTGCAGCGCTTGTCATCTTTGACGAAGCGCACCAGGCACTCGCCGAAACTTATACATTCATTACCGAGCAACTATGTAGCGTCAGGCCACCGCTTCTCGGTCTTACAGCAACACCCGGACGCACGGCGAAACTAACGGATGCAGACTATCGACTTGCCGACATGTTTTGCCAAAACAAAGTCTCGATAGACCCACGAGGCCACGGTAGCGCCGTCACTTATTTGATCCATAACCGTTATTTGGCCGACCCTCACTTTGTGCATGTCAGTTTCGATTCTGAAGTTGCGATACCTGAGCCTCGACCTGGCATGGATTACAACATTGACGATCTCGACAACCTCGGCCGCAACGACGAACGTACCCAAAAGATCGTCGAACTTGCGGAGCGCGCGGCTTCGCGGCACCCACGCACGATTGTGTTCTGTCCGTCTGTGGATAGCGCATTGGAATGCAACGAGATTCTTCATGCCAGAGGAATTGCTGCTCAGGTGATTACAGCTAACACTCCTGGGGATGACCGTCGGGCTATCATCGATGAGTTCAAAAGCGACAAACGAGAGCCGATGGTGATCTTCAATTTTGGCGTACTCACGGCCGGATTCGATGCACCACGTACCCGATGCGTCATAATCGCTCGGCCGACGACATCCCTGGTCCTTTACTCACAGATGGCGGGACGAGCCCTGCGCGGACCTAGAACCGGCGGGAATTCAAAAGCAGAGATCTATACTGTAGCCGACACAAACCTTCCTGGATTCGGGTCTGTGACGGAGGCGTTTACGCACTGGGAGGATTTATGGTCGACCAACTCGCCGAACTAAAGGATGCGGATCGTAGCTTATTTCCGAGCAACTTCACCATTCGTGCGTTGCGAGACAGTCGCTACCACAACACAGCATACGCTATTGCCGAGTTGATTGACAACTCCGTAGAGGCCAATGCTTCGAACATTGACCTTCTTTGCTTGGAAGAGCTCCGCGAAGTTGGTGCTCGAACTAGGCGACGAGTAGCCGAGTTGGCAGTACTCGATAATGGCGACGGCATGGATGTGAAAATCCTATTCGACGCCCTCAAATTTGGCGGAGGTACTCGTCACGACTCGGACAGAGGCGTCGGGAAATATGGGATGGGCCTTCCAACTGCGTCAATGTCACAATGTAAAAGGGTGGATGTATGGACGTGGCAGAATGGCTTAGATTCGGTATGGCACTCCAGCATCGACGCCGACCAAATCGCGCAAGGTCACCATGAGGTACCTATCCCTGACCAAGAAACACAGATACCGGAGGTTTGGATAAAGGCGGCGGGCGATGGTGTTTTCGATAACCAGTCGGGAACACTCGTGGTTTGGAGCAATCTCGATAAGATTCAATGGAAAACAGGCAGCACTATTCTTGCGCACACAGCGAGAGAGGTTGGGCGAATTCATCGACATTGGATTTATGCAGATATCACTAGGATTCGAACCGCTTCATTCCTTGCAAACCGTCCCAATGAACTTCGGGACGAGGCCTATGTTGTAGCAAACGACCCTCTCTACTTGATGACTCCTTCGTCTACGCCGGCCCCATGGGACAGGGAATCGATGTTTAAGCAGCGGGGCGAAGTGGTCCCTTACACGCGCAACGTCGACGGTCGTGAAGTAACCATTGAAGTTAAATATTCGATTGTCAAACCCGACGCATTGAAGACAGATAGAGTGACTCAAAATCCTGGTGATACGCCTCGTGGCAGACACACAAGGCACAATATTGGCGTTTCAGTCGTTCGGGAAGATCGAGAAATAATTCTCGAGGATGCCTTTCTCAGGGAAGGCGGCAGTGCAGACAATCCTCAGAACCGCTGGTGGGGCTGCGAAGTGCATTTTCGGCGGAGCTGTGATGAACTTTTCGGCGTTGACCACAATAAGCAAATGGTTGCGAATTTCACACAAGCTGCAAAAACGCTCGCTCGTGATGACCGCCCCAATCAGACAATCCTTGACGAGATGGGGATCGAAGATGATCTCATCCATGAGATCGTTGGAGATATCAGAGACCAAACACGCGCAATGATGCGGGAAATCAGACAGATGTTCTCGCAGCGCCGAAACATCCGGAACGGCGGCAAAAGGAAAAACCCAGAGAGGAAGGCCGCGAAGACAGCTACTGACGCCGACCGAGACGCTATAGCCGCCGGCAAAGAGACGCCGACTAAGACGGATGAAGACCGTGAACGAATTCCGTCTCAAGAGCGGGAAGCCCGGCTTACGGAACAATTCGTCGAATCTGGCCAAGCTGATCACGACGCACAACAATTAGCGAAGTTATTGATACAAGAAGATCTTTCATACCAATTCAACTCAGCCCAGCTAGACGGCTATCAAATCTTCAATGTGCGCTCGAACCAGGGTATTCTGCACATCAACCTCAATACCGAGCACCCTATCTATGATCTCCTTAGGCACATCGAAGATGGCTTGCCAGAAGATGTCGACGAGAGTAACCCTGCCTTCCAGGCCAGCGTTGGTATCAGATTATTGTTGTCATCATGGGCCAGGATGGAAGACCAAACCGAAGCGCGAAAAGATCGAATAAGCATCCAGCACATCGCAACCAATTGGGGCCGTCAAGTCGACAAGGCGATCAGCCAACTTCGAGACAGAGACGGTTGAGCATGTACGAGCGACCAGGAGATATACTCAGCAATGATTGTTCAGGGGCACAAGATATAATTCTCGCGGCACCTTACATAAAGGCTGATGCTCTCTTGCGGGTGTTGAAAGTTGTAGATTCAAAAGCATCGATCAACTGCATCACAAGGTGGAATCCGCATGACCTCGCCGTTGGCGCTTCCGATATAGACTGTCGCGACATTATCACCGAGCGAGGTGGGTCATTTAGGCTACATGCATCGCTTCACGCCAAGTATTACCGAACAGATAATCTTGTGCTGATCGGTTCAGCCAACCTTACAGCATCGGGAATGGGATGGTCGAGTGATACCAACCTTGAGATACTTTGTCGTCCTGAAGACGAATTTGACATAGAAGCCTTCCAAGCAGTTCTATTCGGAGAGTCGAGAGAAGTCAGTGATGAGGAATTTCACCATTGGGAATCCGTAACGAAATTCACCAGAGCTGACGCCGCTTCAATTTCTGGATTACAGAAGCGGATTGACTCATGGCGACCATCGACCCGTGTTCCACAGCACCTGGTACTTGCCTACAACGGGAGAGAAAACGCCATCGCCTCGTCCGACGAACAACGGGCGGCAAATCGGGATCTTAACGCGCTTCAATTGCCGAAAGGCTTGACCAACGTACAGGTCAAGTCGTGGGCCTTGACCTGTTTGCTTTCCTCCTCATTTACCAACGCCTCGATTCGATCACGGAAAGTCGATGCTCCCTACGCCTATCGCGAACTCGCCAAGAGATTCAACATTGGCTTCACGGAGGCTCGTAGGGACCTAGAGGCTGTAGAAATCTGGCTCCGATGGCTTGCACCCGAACTGATGAACCAAGACGACTGAACTAGCCGGCATAGCTACTCAACTGAGGAAAATTCCGATTTCTCGTGGTTGCGCTGGTTGTTTATTTTCGTCGGGTAATGGATGTATGTTGTGCCCATTGTCTAGCCCGACAACTTGAATGACTCGCAGCTTGGGACGCGAGAGATGATAGAAAAAGCGGAAAAAGCCACGAGGTTTCCCAAGGGTTGGGACGAGATACGCGTTCAACGTCTACTCAGACATTACACATCCCAAACTGAGGAACAAGCGATGGAGGAAGACGAGACAGATCTGAAGGATAAAAGCCTCATGAAACCACAAAACTGGAACCATGGATCGAATTAAACCCTGGTTCCAGTTGTGTCGTCCACCCTTCTTGTAGGAGGGGCGGGTGGTTTTTTGTTTTGACGTCTTTGACTATAGGTGTTAGTTTGGTCGAAATGGTCCTACGAATTAATTCTTAAACTGGATATATGAGAATGTCCAAAAACGATTCAGATGTATTGGGGGCGTTTGACCTATTACTTGATGAGATACAGACAGATATCGAGATTACAACGCAACAAAGTAAAAGAGCATTCCGTGAAAAGAATTATGAGAATACGGTTAGATTTGCAAAACAAGCAACAGACAAAACAAGATTGCATGATGAGATTGAGGTAATTTATCAGAAATGGAGAGATAATTATTCAGCAATTGACCCATCGAAAAAAAAACGACAATCACGTACCCCATGGCAACAGTTTCGTCGTCCAATTTTGCAGATATTATATGATGAATGGGGTTCAGCTTCCCGGGCCACAGTATTTAAAAAGATCCCTGAATATATGACTTTAAGGGAAATCGATATTGATTCAACTCCATCAGAACCTAGGAATCCAAGGTGGTATAGTTCCGTTGATTGGACGAAATACAAATTAAAAGAACTGCAGTGTATAAGGGATGAAGTGACGGGTATTTGGGAAATTACGGAAATTGGAGTTCGGTTACTTCAGAAGAAGGATAAGGACTTATTCGAGAAACCATAATTTCCAGACCTAACTTGACGAAATACCGTCAAATTGGGACGAATTGGAAAACCGCTTTCAACTGCATCGTACAGCGGTTTTTTTTATTATTGACTTGACACATTTGCACGCTTGTAACCACGTCAACAACACTCCAACGCCAAAGGGTTGGGACGAGGACCGTGTCCGGCGCATTCTGGACCATTACGAATCACAGACAGAAAACGAAGCAGTGGCGGAGGATGAAGCGGTATTGGTGGACAAAACCCAGACTCTGGTGGAAAATCCCAAGAGAATCTCGAAATTACCAAAAACGACTTAAAAAATCCCGACATCTTGTATTGCGTAATGAACTTCCCTATCCCAAAGCAAACCGCTCAGTCACAATTGAGTGACTGAGCGGTTTGTTGTTCCAGGCTGTTTAAAACCCTCTGGATAGAATTTTTATCGAGTGGGTTTGATTGAGTCTAATTATCGCCGATTGCAATTGAAGCGGACGAAACTCCAATATGACGCTCAATGTCTGAAAGATCGTTCTTCAACGCCGAAAGATCTCCTTTCAAAGCTGAAAGATCTCCCTTCAACACTGAAAGATCTCCCTTTAACGCTGAAAGATCCTTCTTTATGACTGAAACATCCTTTCCTATGGTATCAAGTCGTCCATCTATGCTCGAAGCATAAAGCAGGGGAATGTGCCTACCTTAGTTGAAATAGAAGAGGCTCCGATGTAAATTGGATACGGTAGTTCCGCGAAGAATTACTGTATCCTCATACGAAAGGAGCCTGTGATGAGCAAAGTAACATCGAAGTCCCGTGAAGTCAAGTTGAGCGCGGAAGGTGGAGTGACGTCCAATGCGGTGCCCCCAAGTGCGATCGAGGATATTGACGTCCGTG
>CAZKDZ010000037.1:0-3361 GCA_964551635.1 uncultured bacterium
GCGTAGTAGTCGCCCACGGGTTCGGAGGAGGCCGCGCCCAGAAAGACCGCGCCCGCGTTCCGGACCTCGTTCAGGCGGGCCCATGGGTCGCGCACCAGGAGTTCGATGTGTTCCGGGGCGATCCGGTTGGCCAGCCGGATGCCCTCGTCCACGTCCTTTACAATCACAACCGCGCCGAAGTTGCGCAGGGCTTTTCGGACGGCGTCGCGGCGCTCCAGGCGGGCGGCCTGCCGTTCGACTTCGTCTGCGACCTCGCCGGCGAGTTCCGCGCTGGGCGTGATACAAACCACAGCCTCGAAGCCGCTTCCATGTTCAGCCTGCGACAGCAGATCGGCGGCCACGTGCCTGGGATTCGCTTCGTCGTCGGCCAGGACAACGATTTCGCTTGGCCCGGCGACCATGTCGATGTCGACGGTTCCGAAAACCAGCTTCTTGGCGATCTGGACGGACGGGTGACCGGGGCCCACGAGCTTGTCCACCCGCGGGATGGACGCGGTGCCGTAGGCCAGGGCGGCAACGGCCTGGGCGCCGAAAACCCGATAGATCTCATCGACGCCCACGACGTGGGCGGCCGCCAGCACGGCCGGATGCACGGAGCCGTCCGGACGAGGGGGCGTGGCCATGCAGAGGCGCTTCACGCCTGCGATACGGGCGGGAATTGCGGCCATCAGCAGCGTCGAAAAGAGCGGGGCGCTGGCGCCCGGAATGAGAATGCCAACCCGCTCGATGGGCAGCACCCGCCTGCCGAGCACGACGCCGTCGCCGTCTTCGATGAACCACGACGTCTGTTTCTGCGCGTTGTGAAATCGCCGGATGTTCTCCGCCGCGGCGCGGATGGTTCTGATCAGGCCGGGGTCCGCTTCGCGGTACGCGGCCCGGATGTCCGGCTCGGGCACGCGCATCCCGTCCGCCGTGAGATCCACGCCGTCCAGCTTCCGGGTGTATTCCAGGACCGCGTCGTCGCCGCGCTCCCGCACGGCACTGACGATTTTCTGCGCGGAGGCCAGCAGGTCCGGCTCGAAATCGGTGGTCCGCGAAAGAATGGCGCTGAGTCTGGGGGGCGGGTTCTCCGGATCGTGGGTGACAACGTCGATCATCAGTAGATCACTTTGTTCAAAGGGTATTCGATGATGCCTTCGGCGCCCTTGTCCTTCAGCAGGGGCACGGTGTCGCGCACAACGCGTTCGTCAACGACAACTTCCACGGCCACCCAGTCGCCGTCGAGCAGGTTGGAAATGGTGGGGTTGTTCAGCGCGGGAAGCAGCCCCACAACCGCATCCAGGTCTTTCCGCCTTACGTTCATCTTCAGGCCAACCTTGTCTTCAGCCTGGAAGGCGCCCACCAGCAGCGTGGCGATATTCCGTGCTTTCTCCCGTTTCCACGGGTCGTCCCATGCGCTACGGTTGGCGATGAAGCGCGGGGTGGTCTCGAGCAGGTTCTCCACAATCCGGAGTTTGTTGGCGCGGATCGAAGACCCGGTTTCCGTGAGTTCCACAATGGCATCCACCAGACCGGGCGCGTAAACCTCGCCGTCATCCGCCTGCGCCGCCGAGCCCGCCGTCCGGACCTTGGCCTCCGTGGACCCCCAGGAGAATTCCACGTCCGCCTGTACGCCACGCGCGTCCAGGTACTTCCGGGTGACGTTCACCAGTTCCGTTGCAATACGTTTCCCCTGAAGATCTTCCACGGTGCGGACCGGGGATTCTTCCGGTACGGCGATCACCCAGCGGGCGGACCGCGCGGTGGTCTTGCTGTACGGCAGCTCCGCGACCTCGACGACGTCGGCGTCGTTTTCCAGAATCCAGTCCTTGCCCGTCAGGCCCACGTCCAGCACGCCCCGTTCCACGTAATGGGCGATTTCCTGCGCACGAAGGAACAGACCCTCCAGCTCCGGATCGTCTATGGACGGGATGTAGGACCTGTGGTTGGCGCGAATCCGATAGCCGGCGTTCGCGAACAGATTGAGCGTGGACTCCCGGAGGCTGCCCGACGGCAGCGCGATTTTCAATACCGCCATTGACGATTCCCCTACGGCGGGGAACCTTTAAAACAGCTTCTTAGACCCCGCCTGTGAAATAGACGGTCTCAAAATTCACACAATCCATCATACTTGTCAACATAAACCTATCCCAAACAGGCGAGGAAAGGCCCACGTGGCCGGCGGCCGAGCGCCCCAAGGCTTCCGCCCTGCGGTTGACAAAACCATCGGGGAGGCGTAAGTTTGTCTTGAAATCAGAACGCGCCTTCAGGCTGGACAGGACGCTGATATCGTCTCCCTGTCCGCACCGAAATCCTGTCTTCGAAAACCACATACGAACGGATGGTCGCCATGGCACACGCGCATCTGGTGGGACTGATTGCCGACACGCACGACAACAAGGCGTCCGTGGAAAGGGCAACGGCGTTATTCAACGAACGGGACGTTGGGCTGGTGGTGCACGCCGGGGACTATATCGCGCCTTTCAATGCCAAATGGATGGCCGGCCTGAACGCGCCCATGGTGGGCGTTTTCGGCAATAACGACGGCGAGCGCTTCGGGCTTCGCGCCCAGTTCGAGTCGCTGGGCGCCATACACCGCGCACCGTATGCATTCGTGCACGAGGGCAGGCGGATGCTGGTTCTTCACGAACCCGATGAAGTGGACGCGCTGGCGGCAAGCGGCGCCTACGACGTGATCGTCTACGGCCATACCCACGAGATCGACGTCCGTACCGGCGAAACACTGGTCGTCAATCCCGGTGAGGCCGGCGGCTGGGTGACCGGCCGGTCCACGGTGGGGCTGCTGGACCTGCAGCGCCTTCACGTGGAGATTCTCGACTTATGACCACGGGACGGAGGGCAGTCCACCGCAATCAAGGTATGGCAGATGAACTCTGGATCGGAAAATCGTAGCGCTGCGCCGGCCGGAATGAGCCGTAAGGCCGTGCGCAGACGCCTCAATGAGATCGTGTCACATATGCCGCGGGAACCCGGCGTGTATATGCTGAAGGACGAACAGGGGCGGATCATCTATATAGGTAAGGCGAAGTGCCTGAGAAGCCGGGCGCAATCCTACATCCGGTCCAACGCGCACGACGGACGGCGTCAGTTCCGGGCGCTTGTACGGAACGCGCGGGACCTGGAATATATCGTGGCGGATACGGAGGTGGATGCCCTGATCCTGGAGTCCAATCTGATCAAGGAGCATAAGCCCCGGTACAATATCAATCTGAAAGACGACAAGAAGTACCCGTTTGTCCGGATTACCGATGAGCCCTTTCCCAGAATTCTGTTTACGCGCGACGTGGTCAGGGACGGTTCGCGTTATCTGGGACCCTATACGGACGTCAAGGCCCTGCGCCGGACCCTCGAAACCATGCAC
>CAZKDZ010000038.1:0-9860 GCA_964551635.1 uncultured bacterium
GGGAAGACGCTGCCACCGTATGGGACGCTGACGTCGGAACCGATCGGTCCGGCGGGGGCATGGCACGCACTGACGCTCGACGTTCGGGATGTCGCGGGCGGGCGGGCGGAAGTGGATATACTCGGCGCGTCTCCGTCGGGCGGATTCGCGCCGCTTGCCGAATGGACCGGCCTGGACGCTGACGACGAGATAAACCTCGGCGACCTGAAGGAAGACCGTATCCGGGTTCGTGTCCGGTTGTTCGGCGAGGAGTTGGGACCGTCCGCCGGTTTAACGGGATGGCAGGTCCGTTACCGGCCGCAGTCCGATCTTGTGCTGTCCGGGCTGAATGCGGCGCCCCTCGAAGTTGATGAACTGGAACCCGTGCGGTTGACCGTCCAGGCCCGGAACATGGGTCCCCTGGATCTGGTTCCGGGCGCTGTCGTCGCCTTTTACAGCGGTGCGCCCGAGAACGGACGGCTGATTGGACGCGCGTCGGTTCCCGAAGAAACGCCGGTCGGTGAAACAACGGCGGTATCCCTTGTCTGGAATACCGCCAGATTTGCGGGGACAAACGTCGTAACGGCGCGGCTCGAGGATCTCTCGGGTCGCCGCAGCCATTACGTGAGAGAAACCACGGCAGACGAGACCGTCGAGGTCCGTCCCAGCGACGATCGGACGGGGCCGGAACTGGACCTGGTCGCGCTGGATGCCGCGGGGGAGGTCCGGCCGGATGACTTTCTCCCGTCGACTCCGGAGTTCTCCGCCGTGTTCCGGGACTCCAGCGGCATAGACGCAGGATCGGTGCGGATTGTGCTTGCGGGACCCGGGGATGAAATTTCGGATGTGCTGACCTCGGACCGGGTGTCGGATCGGAAAGAAGACCGGACGTCATTGGAATTCACCTGGTCTGTGCGGCTGGATGACGGCCGCTACACGCTTTCGGTTTCGGGGACGGACCAGCTGGGTAACGGCCCAGCGGAGAAGTCCATGGCATTTCAGGTATCGTCGGACCTGGCCATCGAGAGGGTGCTGAACGTCCCGAACCCGACCGCGGCCGAGACGGAGTTTACGTACATTCTGTCCCGGCCGGCGGAGGTGGTAATCCGCATTTTTACAATTTCCGGAAGACTGATCCGGATTCTGGATGGCGCTCCGGGGCGTGCGGGGTACAATCAGGTTCGATGGGACGGGCGTGACGCAGACGGTCACCTGCTGGCCAACGGCGTATACCTTTACACGGTAACCGCGGACGACGGCCGGAAACGGGTGCGCGAGAAAGAGCGGTTGATCGTATACCGATGAATCGGATCGCAGGGAAACGTCTATGATCGGGTAGCCGGATTTCGACGATTGGGCCAATCGTACAGGGTACATAGTTCTCCGGGGGGCGGCTTCAGCGTTTCGCCAGCCTTTTCGGAGTTTTTTTTGTTCACGCCTTGTATTGAAGTTGCCTCTTTCACGTCATCGGTGATTCGGACGGTTAACAATAGTCGGACAAGCGCTCAGAAAGTATAAGTTTCGATAATTTAAACACTTATCATCCGATAGATTTTTTTTTGGAACTTCATGCGGGACAAGGGCGTGTGAAGCGCAATAGTTGACGGAAATCACGGATGTCCGGGGTTGAATGTCGTAGCCGGTCCCGGATGCCGAAAGGGAGTTATCCAGACCAACGCATTTTGTCCGCATTCGAGAGGAGATCGCCAGAATCAATAACGCGAACAGTTTTTAAGCGATTTAAAAACAATTAAATATGTAAATTGGATGCTGAATCTGCGATTTATCGGAATGAATTTTCGCAAACGGCGCAACGCCGGCAATCACACCAATTTACTGAACGGTTCGCTGAATTGACTATGGCATTTTCTCCCAAATTTCCCGCCTTCGCGCTCAGCACCGCCAGTGTGCCGGGCCCGGTATTTTCCATCTCCTCGCGGTCGCTTCACTCGCAGATCAACCGGTTCGCTCCCTCTCCCGGTAGTTCCGCAGGCGATCAGGCCCCATCCTCTCCCGATTCACCTTCCTCCATACCTGTATTCATTCCCGTTTCCGGCGCGTGCGATCTGAACGTGCGATGTAACGGCCGGCTGTAGACCGCCGTAATCCGGAGACTTCGAATTGTGCGTGCCAGGCGCGTCTGTGCGCCGTGGATACAGGCAACCCGTATTTCTACCAGGGAGTGGGCACATGAATAAGCGGAGAATATTGATCGTTGGTCATGAATCGGGTAAGACCTCGACACTCGCGGGTTTCCTTAAGGACGAACCCTATGAGATCGTGACCGCCGAAAACGGACGAAGAGGCCTCGAAATTGCCAGAACCCAGAAGATCGACCTTGCAGTCGTCGAGGCGTGTGTACGGGATATCGAGGGCACAACACTGCTTAAAGGGGTGCAGGCAGAGGGAATCCGCACGGTGATGCTGCTTGTGACGAGGTTCGGAAAGTTGGATTCGTCAAGGAAATCGAACGGGGCCTATGTGGTGAGTGCATTCGATAAACCAATTGAGAGAGAATCGTTCGTGGCCGGTATAAGCAAATGTCTGCCCATGCAGGATACCTGGGAGCATCGCGTGGATTCGTTCCTGGAAAACAACTACGGCAATCCGGAGTTGAAATTTGAGGACGTGGAGCGTCATTTCAGGTTCTCCCGCAGTTACGGTTATCGGATGTTCAAGCAGCATCTGGGAGAGTCGTTCAGCGTCCGGCTCCGGAGAGTCCGCCTGGCGAAATCAGAGCTGGCGCTGAAGAACTCCACAGCGTCAATTTCGGAGATCGCATACCAGTGCGGTTTCGCTTCTCTGTCCACGTTCAGCAAGGTTTTCAAGGCGAAAGTTGGCTTGAATCCGACTACATATCGCAGAAATTGGAAACTGGGACAAATTTAGTACTCCAGAACAAACTTGCGTTCTTGACATCGTATTTCCGACGCTGATATTCTTAGAGTGCGCCGCATTGGACCGCTCCGGAGCGCCATAATCCGGAGATTCCCCAGGGCCATTGCGCGGGTTAATCGTATGGTCTGAGATCGGGCAACTCTGATTGTGGAGGGGGATCCAACGGTATGGAAAAGCGGAAAATTCTGATTGTGGACCGTGATCCGGAGGTAACGTCGGAGCTTGCAGGATTCCTGAGAGACGAACCCTATGAAATCGTCACCGCGGAAAACGGACCGAAGGGCCTTGAAATACTGAGGAGAGAAAAGATCGACCTGGCCGTAGTCGAGGTATGTGTAGAGGATCAGGACGGGATGACGCTTCTGGAGGGCATGAAGGCAGAGGAGATTTCAACGTCTGTGCTGCTCGTTACAAGCCTGGGAAGCCTTGAACCGGGAGAGGAAGTGCACAGGCCGTTCACCATGAGCGTATTCGACAAGCCGATTGATCGAGATGCGTTCCTTGCAAACATCAGAAAATATATGCCCTTGCGGGACCTGTGGAAGAGCCGGCTGGAGTCGTTCCTCGAAGACAACCACAGCAACCCCAACCTCAAATTCGAAGACGTCGTGCGATATTTCAGGTTTTCCAAGTCCTACGGATACGCCTTGTTCAGGAAGCATCTGGGAGAATCGTTCAGCAAGAGTCTGAGGAACGTCCGTTTGGCAAAGGCCGAAGAAGCACTCAAGAAAACCACCGCTTCCATATCGGAAATCGCCTATCTCTGCGGCTTCGGATCACTGTCGACGTTCAGCAAGGTGTTTAAAGAGAAATACGGCAACAGCCCGACCAGGTACCGCAGAAATTGGAAACTGGGACAAGTCCAGGACGTCCGGACAAACCTTAGGTCTTGACTTCAAAGTTGGATCTCGGATTTTTTATTCGCAGGTATTATCCGTTTTTGTGAATTACCTCTGCTACGTCATCTCGGGCGAAATATCACAATAACATTAACCTTGATTCGTAATTCTTCGTGGACGTTAAATCGTATATGTGCAAGCTGATAAAGGCGATTTGAAGGCGGATTACCAGGATACACCAGGTCACAGGACGTGAAGGAAAAAAACGTCCGTCTATACGTCGATAACGCCCTGTTTCGGAGGGTTTTATCGCGTCGCCGCGTTGCTGTTTTTTTGAATTGAGGTTAATTATTATAGGGAAATATCACGAACATATCATAGATATTTGCATGTTATATTGTGTGCCATATGGCCAGGATGATTCAAGAAATTGACAGGAAAAATTTGAAAGAAAGGAGCCGGGGTACCAGGTCGATAACACTTTGTTTCCAGACTGGAAGGTCTCACGCGGCATCTGCCGCTATTGCTTCATCTTGAAACGTGGCCGAAACCGTAGTCGGCAGATGGATTCGGCATTTCCTTTCCAACTTGCTCTCAGTCTGGGCACACCTGGGCATGCAGTAACCGTGACTGACGCAAAGTCCTGGGTTCTGGATCGAGCTGTCGTAGGTGAAAGGGAGGGAGTGGACATGGTACTCGAACAACTGGGTGTGTGGCCGGTCGCAACGGCCATTGTCCCGGAGCCCGTATGGTTTCGGCGATCGCGACACGCTGCCCACGAGAATCGCGCAGAGCGTCTCAAAACAGATCTTCCCCACCCGCTTTCCTTCCCTTGTCGAAGCGCCGGTGCGGCCGAATTGCCCGGCCAGCCTTTAAGCAGCTCCAGGTCGTCCCTTCCTTCTCATATCGGCGACATTCCTCCGGCTGCGGATTTGTGTGCAGTTGAACGTATTCGAGAGGGGCACTGCTGTCTTTCTCTCAAGGCTGCCAGGCGTCATTTCACCGCTGCTGGCTGCGGTCAGGTACCGACCGCGATCCGAGCGCCTCATTCGCCCGCGTGCCTATGCTCCCAGTGTCTTTAAACGGATTGGCCATTGATGCGGAGTGAGTCGCCAATGACTCTTATAATGCCCTTGATGATAGCTGCCACAGCGGTATATGCTGTTGCAGCTCCTGGTTTCGCCGGCCCCATTGCTAACGCCGAGAGGATTCTGGGGCTCGATGCCGGCGACGCATGGGGTAGCGTGACCAGTGGCGAAGCCTCGACGATCGTGGTTCCTCCGAAGGACACAACCAGTGTCGCGGCGAAGCTTTTGTTGGAAGGACAGATTTCGCATAACACCGCACCGTCGCCAGACTTCGACGGCGACGGGACGGTAGGGTTTCCCGACTTCCTTGCATTCGCGGGCAGTTTCGGGTCCAGCCGGGGCGATGCGCGGTATGATCCGCGGTTCGATCTGGACGGCGATGGGTCCGTTGCCTTCTCGGATTTTCTGATCTTTGCGGGCGCATTCGGCAGTCAGGTTCCGACCTCTGGTGAGGGTGGTCCAACGACGCCCGCCGCGGATTATAAGCCTCTGGCAGGTCTTCGAGTATCCGACGGACGGGTCCAGTTTGGCTTCATATCGGTTGGAAGATGTATCCATTGGAACAACGCTAATGTCAACGGTGTCGTTTACACGACTCATACGTCCAAGTGGCAGCGCAAGGATGGACAGACATGGGTCGACGTTTCGGGTACGGAGCGCGCCGGTCTGTGTTCCTATTCACCCTCCAGCCCGGGTGAATACAGATTGGCAGCGGAAATCACGATCAACGGAGTAAGGGGCAAGTACGTCAGTGAGAATACCCTTTCGGTCAATGGAACGCCGGGCGGTGATGGCTCAAATGAAGTTTCCGTTCCGGACGTAACCCTGCGTACCATTATTACCGACAGTCTAGGGAAGCCACGGGGTGCGCCGGTCACTCCGGCGGAGATGGCTACCCTGACTCGCCTTGAGGCATACTCGAAGTCGATCGGCGATCTGACCGGGCTGGAAGCTGCTGTGAACCTGAAGCGGCTGGATCTTTCAGACAACCGCATTTCGAACGTTGTGCCCTTGTCGGGCTTGACCCGCCTGGAATTCCTGGATCTCTCCGAAAACAGCATTTCGAACGTCATGCCCCTCTCGGGTCTGACCCGTCTGGATACCCTGGGCCTTGGCTACAACAGCTTTTCCAGTACGTCTGCGCTTGTGTCTGTCTTATTAAACTTAACCAACCTGAGCGTGTTGGGAATTGCGGGCAACAGGATATCCGATGTTTCGGCGCTGTCGGACTTGACCCGTCTGGAAATCCTAGATCTTTCCGACAACGGCATCTCCAGTGTATCTGCGCTTTCGTATCTGATCAACCTGACAGGACTGGGTCTTTCGGACAACAGCATCTCGAATGTATCGGCTCTATCGGGCCTGATTCGTCTGGAAGTGTTGGATCTTGATAACAATAGCATCTTGGATGTGTCTTTACTATCTAAATTGACCAAACTGAGTATATTGTGGCTTGCTGGCAACAGCATCTCGAACGTATCGGCCCTGTCGGGTCTGACCCGTCTGGAGTTTCTGGATCTTGACGACAACAGTATATCGAATGTGTCTGCACTATCGACTTTGCGAAACATCGAGTGGTTGTGGATTGCCGGCAACAGCATATCAAATGTGTCTGCGTTGTCGGGTCTGACCCGTCTGGAGTGGCTGGATCTCGAAAGCAACCAGGTTTCGGACCTCGCGCCACTCGTTGCAAATACCGGAATGGGCAGCGGTGATCTCCTGGATGTGAGGAATAACCCACTGAATGCGACCTCGATCAACGTGCACATTCCGGATCTCCGGCGCAGAGGCGTCGATGTGTCATTTGGTGCGTCGAAGCCGGCGGTGAGCAAGAAGAAACCGGGGCTACACCACGCTGTGGGGGAGAAGTACGGGGGACGGTGGCCGGAAGCCGGCGGCATCATTGGTGATTGACCCATTGAGGAACGGAAGGAGGCTTTCGGCAGAACACCTCGCCCGTCTGGCAAGGGTGGGAGCAAATGAAGTCGGAGTCTCAATACCGGATTCAGGCCGGCGTTGGCGAGTCAGTGAGTATGATTGTGCCTGTTCTGACGAATGCCGGATTGAGCTCGATTTCAATAAACGACGTTCGTGATTCTGGACGAGAGGCTTGTTTCCTGGATTCCGAGTTCTTTGGATCGGAAAACCGGTATTCAAGGCCACGTGGTCGGCAGTACCCACTACGTCACCGATCGGGTGACGGCAAAGAGGAGGCAGTTATGTGGAATCTCGTTTCTACATCCGTTTGCGCGGCGTTTGTGTTGATCGGCCAGGTATTCGCCGGGGACATGACCCGCGGGCTGACCATTACCGGAGGCCGGAACTCCGGCGCTACGCTCAAGTTGGAGCGCGTGAACGACCCGGACGCGGAAAGCGGCGTTCTGAAAATGCTCGTGTCGGTGGCGCAGACCAGTGATCTGAAGGGATACGGGTTTTCGCTGCAATACGATCCCTTGAAGTATGAGTTCGTTAGTGCCACGGAACTCGACGGCAACCTGCTGAAATCCGGTTCCGGTCAGGAGACCCTGTTCCTTTCGTCGAACCGGACGCCGGGGCAGGTGGATATTGGCGCGGTGAAGATCGACGGGCAGGGCGCCAGTGGCGGCGGGAAGCTCGTCGAGCTTGTGTTCAGGACGAGCGCAACGCCGCTGTCGTCCGACTTTCAGGTATCGGAAAGCGTTCTGGTGGGCATGGATGGCGCCGTTGACATGCTGCATCACGCCGAAATCGGCGATCTGAAGCCGCTGCCGGATCGGTTCAATCTGGAGCAGAATATGCCCAACCCATTCAACCCCTCCACCGCGATCGGCTACCAGTTGCCGGAGGCGGGAATGGTTCGGCTGGCGATATACAATCTGCTCGGCCAGGAGGTGCGCGTCCTGGTGAACGAACGCAGAAACGCCGGGTCTTTTACTGCGACGTGGGACGGGACGGACGCGCTGGGCCGGCGCGTGGCCAGCGGCATCTATCTGTATCGGATACAGGCGGGCAGTTTCTCAGCGACCAGGAGGATGCTGTTGTTGAAGTAGGCCTGACTGCAATTCCACGATTCTGAATCCAGTTGACATCGTACGCGCAGGAGATTCAATCGCGACGTCGCGAGCCAAGATTCGAATCCCAACCCCGGTCGAGTTGCCGGAATGAAATCGACGTCGAAACAAAGGAGTGTTCCCCGATGCTTCCCAAACGGATTCTGTTGTTGATTGCCGCCCTCGCGGTCGTCGTCGTTTCCGGACAGGCTTTCGCCGGCGCCAATGCCAATGCCGTCCTGTCGCTTGACCTGATTCCCGGTGGAGGCGCCGGAAACCGGACGGATGACGGGGTCACGTCGGGAACAGTTTCCGGTCGGGGCACAACCATCGCCGTTGAGGTATTCGCGACCGGCCTGCGGACGTCCCTGGCCGGAATGATCCTGAAATTCGACTTCGACGCTTCGCTGCTGTCGTATGAAGAGGCCGAAAACAGCGCGTTCCCACTGTCGCTTCCGGAGGGTTCCATCGGCACCCACCTGGCGGCGTCAAGCCCCGTCACACTGGCGGCTTCCGGGTTTCTGGCGCGTGCGGAGTTTACGACCGTTGCGGACGTAACCGGCCGGGAATTCGCCATAGGCATCGAGTCGGTTACCCTCGCGGAGAGTCCCACCGCGAGCGACGAACTCAGGACAAGCAGTGAGGTTACGTTTAACTCGGCGCCCTCTCCGGACTTCGACGGCGATGATTTCGTCGGATTTACGGACTTTCTGATTTTCGCGGGCGCGTTCGGGTCGCGGCAGGGCGATGGGAGGTACAATGCCGCACAGGACCTGAATTCCGATGGTTCGGTTGACTTTACGGATTTTCTGATCTTCGCGCAGAGCTTTGGAGGGCCGCCGCCATCACCGGGCGGCGGTGGTGGCGGCAACCCGGATGTGGTCGTTCAGTCCCCCTCCCTGAGCAGCAGTCGCGTATCGCAAGGGGCGACCTTTACGCTTGGCGCGACCGTCCGGAACCAGGGTAACGGATCATCTGCCGCGACGACGTTGCGCTACTACCGTTCGACCGACGCGACAGTGAACGCCAGCGACACGCAAGTCGGCACAGACGCGGTGAGCGGACTCTCGGCCGGCAGCGTCAGCGCAGAGTCGATTAACCTGACGGCGCCTTCGAGTTCGGGAACCTACTACTACGGCGCGTGCGTCGACGCGGTTTCAGGAGAGTCCAATACCGGGAACAACTGTTCTGCATCCGTCGCTCTGACCGTTGCTACGCCGCCCGCCCCTGGAACGTCCAAGCTCTACTGGACGGACTGGGGAACCGACAAGATCCAGCGCGCCAACCTGGACGGCTCGGGGGTGGAAGATCTGGTCTCCGGCGGCGGACTGGACGGGCCGGACGGTTTGGCGCTGGATATGGCCGGCGGCAAGATGTACTGGACGGATGCGGGAACCAACAAGATTCAGCGTGCTGATCTCAATGGCGCCAACGTGGAAGACCTGGTAACGGGCCTCGGAATCCCGTACGGTCTGGCCCTGGACGTGTCCGGCGGCAAGATGTACTGGACGAACCGGCAGACGAACAAGATACAACGTGCCGACCTCAACGGCGCCAACGCGGAAGACCTGATCACCAGCGGTCTGACGTTTCCCGGCGGACTGGCGCTGGACGTGACTGGCGGCAAGATGTACTGGACCAATCCGGGCGCGAACAGGATTCAGCGGTCCAATCTGGATGGCTCGGGGGTCGAAGACTTGGTCACCAGCGGCGTGAACAGTCCGACCGGGATCGCACTCGATGTTTCCGGGGGCAAGATGTACTGGACGGACAGGCGTTCGGACAAGATCCAGCGGTCGGACCTCAGTGGGGCCAATGTCGAAGACCTTGTCACCAGCGGCCTGAATCGACCGAATGGCCTGGCTCTCGACGTGTCCGGAGGGAAAATGTACTGGGCCGACATCGGCACGAATAAGGTTCAACGCGCCAACCTGGACGGCTCCAACGTGGAAGACCTGGTTACGGGCTCAAACGGACTGGTCGATCCGTCGGGTGTGGCTCTGGCGACGGCGTCTGGCGGCGGGGGT
>CAZKDZ010000039.1:0-22781 GCA_964551635.1 uncultured bacterium
TCGCAGGATGGGACTCGGTTGCGCGCCTTGTCTTCGGCCACAATGGCTCGGCCTCGCCTGCAGAGCGACTTTATCAACGGACTGCTAGCGTTTTCGGCGCCGGAACGCCGGCGACGTGGACAAGAGGCAACCATGCGTATACCCGAATACACAACATACCTGATCATCGGGGCCGGAGTCCACGGTCTGAGCACAGGATATCACCTGGCGAGGGAGTTGAAGAGGCGGCGCGGCTTTGCCGGATCCGAAGTGCTGATCGTGGACAAGAAGGGAGTGGCTGCGGGCGCTTCCGGCATCGCCTGCGGCGTCATCCGCAATAACTACTTCCAGCCGGCCATGCGCGAACTGATGGCGCACAGCGTCGATTTATGGGAGACCGATCCGGAGGCGTTCAGCTACCATCCCGTCGGATACATGCAGATCAGCCCAGAATCCATGCATGAAGACGTCGCAAGCATCGCACAACAGCAGCGCGAGATCGGTTACGAATCGGAATTCATAGAAGGCCATGCAGACTGTATGAAATACATGCGGCGTCTGTTTCACGACTGGCAGGCGAAGGGAATCACATCCGTTCTTCACGAAAAAAGAGGGGGGTACGCCAACAATCGCGCGTCGATGAAGGGCCTGGCGGACAAGGCCAGAAGCGAGGGCGTCAGGATTCTGGAAGGCGTTGCGGTGACCGGATTCCGGCTCGATGGAGGGGCTGTCTCGGCGGTGGAAACGGATCGCGGCGTGATCAGGGCAGACCAGGTCGTTATCGCAGCGGGGCCGTGGGCAAAACTGCTCTGGGACAGGCTTGATCTGCCCGCGTCGGTGAGCATTAAGGGTCCGGACGGGGCGATGCATCACGAAATACCAATGTGGAGTTACTGGTGTCTACAGGAAGGTACGCTGGGCGTCGACCCCAACTATCTCAAGACCAACGACGGCAGGATGCCCCCCGTAATTCATCTGGACACGGACGCGCCGCTGTATTCGGACGTAGACGGTTCGTTGATTACCGATCGTTTGTGGGGCATTTATTACAAGCCCGATTTCCACTTCGGGGGTGTACAGGGGGGGGCGATGCCTTACCGGGTGGAACGACCGCCGGACGAGGTGGCGGTGGATCCCTATGGCCCGGAGTCCCCCGATTTCATTGTCGGAGACCAGTTCGCGCATCATTGGTGTTCCGCACTGGCATTCTGTCACAAACGGTTTGAAGGAAAGTCTTCACGCTTCAGGAAAGAGCCGTCCGGCGGCATCGGCGCGTTTACACCCGACAGTTTTCCGGTGTTCGACCGGTTTTACCAGAACTGCTACATCATTGCGGACTCCAACCACGGGTACAAGATGATCGGCGTGGGCAGGCTGGTGGCGAGGGAACTCCTGGGCGAATCCTCGTGCCTGCTGGAGCCGTTCCGCTTTTCCCGTTATGCCGAGGGAAGGCTCCATCCGGTATCCAACAGTCCGTTCCCGTGGAGCTGAGCGATCACCGGACGCGTCAGTCCACGGTCTTTCCGCTGCGCAGACAGGGCGCCGGCACACGGAGCGTTCACTGATGTCTCACGCCGATGTACGGCGACACATGCGGGTCCGGCATACGGATTGGGGCGATGCCGTGCGTATCGATCTCAATCAGCTGGGCTCGCAACTGCCCGCTCATGGCATACAGGGCGCGACATGGTCTGAGACTGCCGGCGAGGCATTGCGCGACGATTGGTCGGAATCCCAGAATGTGGCGCTCTGCGACACGATGACGGAGGTCGCCGCCGGGTTTGGAGGGGGTTTTGATTCCTTTGCCGAATGGACGGTTCTGCACAACAAGCGGTACGACGGCACCCACATGCGCAGTGTGCGGCGGGCCCGGTTCGGTCACGGGTACCGCGCCGCGATCACGACTCTTGGCTGGGCGCATTCAAGGACCGGCCTTTCCACGTGCATTCAGGCAGTGGGTTATGTGGCGAGACCCGGCGCGGCGTTCCATCAGGCCATATGGCGTCCGGAATCACTGTACGATACCGAGTTCATGGCGCTTGCGCCCGCCGTTATTACCCGGTTCGGCGGAGGCCGGCAGATCCATCTGTCGGGCGTTGTCGCGTGGGACGAAGACGTAAATCCGCTGTTCGAGGGACAACCTGAACGCCAGATCCGCCACGTGTTCGACCTCATCCAGGACGTTTTCGAGGAGGCGGGCGGTTCGCTCAGCGACGTCGTGCGTCTTCGTCCGTTTGCCCACTGTACGAGGATCGCGCGCCTCATCCGCAAGGAAGTCGACCGTCGCTGGTCAGGCCGTCCGCGACCCGTCGTGATGATGTCGGACAGCCGTCGTTTCGGCGATCCGCCCAGCCTGTATGCGGAAATACAGGTCATGGGCGTCCTGTCCGACAACGATAGCGAGGTGCGTCACTGGGAGACGCGGATTCCCACCGGACTCCCGGATGACGGCGCCTTGCGGATTCGCCGCTGCCGCGCCCGCGGCTGGGAGCTGATCCAGGTGGGCGAACTGCGGGCGCCGCGGGGCACGGACCCGAACCGGGAGCCGGAGCACGTTGCGGAACAGCTGGCATCCGTCCTCGAACGGCTGTCGCTTGCACGGAGAGAAATCTGTCTGACGTTTGCCTACGTCAGTTCGCCGGAAACCGCCGCGGCATTCTCGGAAATCGTCTCTCACGCGGTGCCGGCGGACACGGTTCACGTCTTGCCGTGCCCCGCAATGCCTGAGCTGGATGCGCGCCACGTCAAGGTGGAGCTGACAGCCGGACGGCGTGTGGGTCGCGTCTCGTCAGTGGAATCGGGCAATCCTTGATTGCATCGGCAGCAAAGGGCCGTTCTCCGCGCATTACTCGCGAATCCTTCCGGAACGATCTTCAACGCTGACCGGTCTAAAGCACAGTGTACGGTTTTCCCTCGGAACACGGATATGCAGCTGTTTTAAAATTCCAAGCCGTCTTCACACGGCTGCAAAAGCGCCGGTCGGCGTTGGTCAAATCCACCCGTATAGACGAATATGGGCGAATTTTCCCGCCTTGACCGCCACTTTTTCGCTCGCGCTGAGGAACTCACAGGTAATTTAAAAACAACCTCCAGGGGGCCGGCAATGCGTATCGTTGCGACTGGATTGACGAAAATCTATCCGAAGGGGACCGTGCCCGCGCTGGACAACGTGGACCTCGAGATCGGAAAGGGGACATTCGGGCTGCTTGGACCGAACGGCGCGGGAAAGACCACGCTCATCAAGATTCTTTCTACTCAGATGGCGCCAACGTCCGGTCGTGTATGCGTCGGCGGGTGGGATCTGCAGGAAAACCGCTCCCAGGTGCGTCGCAGTCTGGGCTATCTTCCCCAGCATTTCGGTTCCTATCCGCAACTGACGGCGTGGGAGTTTCTGGACTATATGGACCGGCTGGCGGCCGGACGGCGACGCAACGGCAGAAAGGGACGGGTGCGCGATGCGCTGGAGAACGTGGGGCTTTACGACGTGCGAGACCGCCGGACCGGCACGTTTTCCGGGGGCATGATGCGGCGCCTGGGGATTGCGCAAGCCATTGTGGGCGATCCGGAAATCCTGGTCGTGGATGAGCCCACCGTGGGACTCGATCCGGAAGAGCGCATTCGCTTCCGGGGAATTCTCGCCCGGTTGAGTCGAGACCGGGCCATTCTGATTTCGACCCACATCGTGGGTGATATTTCAAGCACCTGCGATGATCTGGCGGTGTTGAATGAAGGACGGATCGTCTTCAGGGGATCGCCCGAGGCGCTGGTCGATCGCGCCGATGGCAAGACGTGGCGCCTGCATGCGGACGACGCCGAGTTCGAATCGATATCCCGGAAGTTTCTGGTCGTGACGGTGGCGGTGGATGGCGGCCGGATGGACCTCAGGTTCGTGGGCGATGGGCAGCCGCCGGCAAACTCCAAACCGGTTCCGCCGAATCTTGAAGACGCGTACGTGTATTTTATGGGTATGGAGAATCCGGAGCGGAACGCCGGGGCGAAAGGGTCATGAATACGGTATTCACGATTTTGTCTGTCGCCAGATACGAGCGCAAAATGCTGATGCGAACAATCCGGTTTCGCATCCTCGGCGGTATCGGCGTACTCATCCCCGTTGTCCTGGGTATCGGTGTGGCGATCGCCGAATCCAGAGGCGTCGAGTTCGAGTCTGTCAGCGGAATCGGCGCCTATATGCCCTTCTTCGTCTACAGTCTCCTCCAGACCGTGGTGATCGCGTTTATTGTGGGAGATTTCAGGGCGGCGGATGAACGGGCGGGAATCTACGAGGTGGTCGCGGCCCGGCCGCTCTCTACCGCGGAACTGGTCATGGGCAAGTATCTGGGGGTACTGGGCGCCCTGATAACGCTGAGCCTGATCGTGCTGGTGCTCAGCCTGGGGGTGCAGGCGGCCAAAATCAGCATTACGGGGGCCCCGTTCACGATTCGACCCTATCTGACGTACCTGCTCCTGCTGAATCTGCCGGGGCTGATTTACATGTCCGCCCTTACGTTCTTCCTCGGGGCGGTGCTGCGCCGGCAGGCCGCGGTGACCGTGCTGACCATCGCATATGTACTGATTGTCCTCCTGTTCCTCGGACGCCGATACGGCGGCGTCTACGACTTCGGCGCGTTCTTCGCCCCGGTGTTCTACTCGGATATGCTCGGTCTCGGCGATATTCGGCGCGTCGCGGAGATCCGGTTCTTCTACATCGTGCTTGCCCTGTTTTTCTTCGGTCTGTCAATCGACCGGTATCCGCGGCTGCCTCAGTCCAGGGCCTGGCGCGGATTCGGCCGATGTCTGACCGCTGGAGGTTTCGTCGCCGCGCTGGGACTCTACATGTATATTGAAAACCGCGACGCCTCGGACCTCGCATACAGGACAGCGCAACTGGAGGTTCATGAGAAATACGCCGGACAGCCAACCGTGGTTGTCACGCACTACACGCTCGACCTGGACCTTGCCACGGCCAGGACGCCCCTGCGGGGCACGGCCGTCCTGAGCATTTCGAACCCTCATTCGGTTCCACTGGATACCCTTGTTTTCAGTCTCAATCCGGGTTTGAAGCTGCGATCCGTGAAGTCGCGAAACGAAAAGGACGCTCCCATTAGCTGGCGGCGCGAATACGCCGTCGTGCGGGTCGCCCGAACGCTCCAGCCTGGCGGCACGGCGACGCTGGCGTTCGTATACGACGGTTCGATTGACCTCAGCGGATTCGATCTGAAGCGCCATCCGGATGCGAGGCGTCTGCAGAAGCGGCGCGCGGGGCCGGGCAGAAAGGGCGATCTGACCGCCTGGATTCGCGGGAATTCCGTATTCCTGCCGCCCCGCAGCCGGTGGTATCCTTCGCCGGGCGTGGACTACGGACACGAGGATGGCAGACCCGTGTCCTTCGCCACCGCGGATCTGAATATCTCTCTTCCGGCGGGGCTGGAGGTTGTAACCCAGGGTGTGCCGGTCGGCCGGAAGACGGAGGGCGGTCGTGAGGTCCATTCGTGGAAAGCGCGACGCCCTGTACCCTTTCTTTCGCTCAACGCCGGCGTCTACCGTGTCTACCAGGCCAAAATCCATAATATTCAATGCGCCGTTTACGTTCATCCGGCCCATGCCAGGCAGGTCACCTTCTTCGAAGACGCCAGGGACGACGCTCTCGAAACGCTGGGCGACATCCTGGACAGCGTTGAACAGGAAACCGGCCTGACCTATCCCTACGAACGCTTGTCGGTTGTGGAGGTGCCGTTCCAGGTACAATGGTATTACGACGGCTGGGAGGAAGCCGGAGGACTCGTGCAGCCGGGCGTGCTGATGCTGGAAGAGGACGTCCTGATGCGGCTCAATCTGCAGCGGCGCCTGAAATGGATGCAGCGGCGCCAGCGACGAAACGACGACCCCGCGAGGATCAAGCGGGATCTGCTGGTCAGCGCGGTCCTGCGCACGTTTCTTGCGCGGGAATCGTCTCAAAGTGGCATCTACCGGAGTCCAGTGGCACACCTCTGGTCATTCAACAAGGGCTTCGAAGGCGAACACTACGCCCTGCTCAAGCGCGGAATGCCCGTCTATATTCAGCAACATCTCGAGACCAGCCTGCAGCAAAGCTTGTATTCGCGGCGAGGCAGGTTCCGGGGTCGGTTCCGGCGCAACAGGGGCGCGCGGGGCGTCTCATGGGATACGGTTACGTCAAAGATGCGCCAGCGTTCCTTCGCGGAGCTGGACCCGGATGCCGACGAGGAACTCTACCGGGCGGTCGTCGACGCAAAGGGCGCCTCCATGTTCGGGATGATGCAGGCCGTGGTGGGTGACGAGACGTTCAGAGACGTGGTCAGCGGTTTCGAGGAGTCAAACCGGCACGCGGCAGTCAACTTCGAGTCGTTTGAACGTGCGGCTGTCGGAGATTCCTCCAGCCGGGCGGAACGACCCAACCTGCACCGCCTCGTCAGCGACTGGCTGCACGGCACCCAGGTTCCGGGATATACGCTCACAAGGGCAAAGGCGTACAAAGTGGACGATGGGTGGGGAATGATGGTGTATCAGGTCGTCGTGCGGATCCGAAACGGAGAGCCGGGGCGCGGATTCGTCCAGATTCGAGCGATGGGGAGCGAGGACGAGGCGGTGAAGGGCGTTGAGATAGAGGGCGGACAGGAAGTCGAGGTCGGGTTGATCCTCTGGGAACGGCCGTCGAGAATCAGCGTCGAGCCGTTTTTTGCACGAAACCGCCGCGTCCTGATGGCGCCGCTGCGCATACCCGAGCAGCCGATGGACGGTTCCGCCACGACCTACGTGAGAGAGGTCGCCCCGGATGAGACGGGATTGACCGAGATCATCGTGGACAACGACGACGACGGCTTCGAAATGCCGGTCCGGAGGGTGCGGCGTTATCTCCGACCGCAGTTGAAAGGGGACAACTGGCAGGAACGACAGATGCCGTTTTCCTTCGGCCGGTATGAAACCAACTACCGGTGGAAGAAACCCGGCGACGGCGCGCAACCGGCGGTCTGGACGGCCCGATTGCCGCACAGCGGAGATTACGACGTCTACTACTATTTCATTCATCCCAGATTCTCCAGGCGCCTGCGTATGGCCACGGAATTCAGTCTGGCTGTCTGCCACGGCGGCGAGGTGGATACACTGTCGGTCGAAGCAGGTAAACTCAAGGGCGGCTGGAACGTATTGGGACGATACCGGTTCGAAGGAGGAGAATTGGCGCGTGTCGAACTGTCTGACCGGGCCAACGGGCGCCTTTATGCCGATGCGGTGCGCTGGAGATACGTGGATCCCGACCACCCGGAAGAAGTGTACGAAGAGGATCTTCCAACGTGGAATTTCGGACGTGGCGGCAGGAGCGGTAACCGGGGCGGGCGAGGCAGTGGAGGACAGGGGCGAGGAAGAAGCTGGTAATTCACTGGCGAACAGCGAATTAATACCCTTTAATGAGGTGAAACTTGAATCGAAGAGACCGGAACGTTCATTGCATGGTACTCGCCGCTGTTGCCGTTCTGGCCGGATGCGGCGGGCAAACCGAACAGCGGTCCGTGGATTTGACGGTCCCCGTGACGGTTCAGGCGGTGCGTCTGGACACCATGGAGGCAACGGTGGCGGCCACGGGTACGCTTCGGCCCTCCAGAGAAGCTCGTATTCAGACCGAAGTCGAGGGAATTATTCACTTTGTGGCGCGGGGCGCCGGTGGACGACCGGCGGAGGGGATGCGGGTGACCCGGAACCAGGAAATCGCCCGGCTGGTGAACAAGGAGCTTGTCGTAAACGCCCGGCTGGAATCCCGCGATCTTGCGCGCGCATCGGCGAAGCGTACGTTGCGGGAGCAGGAAGTACTCGTCGACCGGAGACTGGGCACGGAGAGAGACCTGGAAGAAGCGCGCCAGGCCCTTGCGGAGGCCGAATCCAACTATGAAGACGCTCTCGTTCAGATCGCCAAGACGACGATTCGGACGCCGATCGCCGGCTTTCTGTCCGGATTGGCCGATATTACCGAGGGTACGCTGGTGGAGGCCCGCACGACCATTGCAACGGTGATGGATTACAACCAGGTGCTCGTCGATCTCAAAATCCCAAACGCATATATTGCGTCCGTTTCACCGGGCCAGGTCCTGCGCGTGGAGAACTACGCATTGCCCAACCGACGGTTTCTGGGGTCTGTAGAGGTGGTGGACCCGGCCATCGATCCGGCGACGCGTACGTTCCGGGTGGTGGGGGCTGTGAAAAATCCGAACCTGATGTTGCGGCCGGGGATGTTCGTGAAGGCAGAAATTGTCACAGAGTCTCACGAGGACGCGGTGGTGATCCCGCGCCGTTTCGTCCTGACTCGCCAGAATCGCAAAGTCGTATTCGTCGAAGAGGAGGGGAGGGCGCAGATGCGCGACGTAAAGCTGGGATTGGAGGGGTCGGAACGGGTCGAGATTCTCGAGGGGCTTGAACCGGGCGAGCGGCTCATTACCAGCAACTACGAGACGCTGCGGTCGCGTACGCGCGTCCGGGTGACGGGGGAGGGTGTGGAGGGGCAGCAATGATGAATTCGCGCCACGAACGTCCGTCGTCTTGAAAGTCCATTGCCGACCCGAGAGGTAACGTCCGCAGCAAACGAAACATCGAGTGTGAGCTCTCGATTGGACCCCTTTGGGGCCCAGGGATTGCGTGTGGGCCTTCCGGAGGGGTTTTTTAACCCGCGAGCAACCACACCTCCGGGCCGTGTTCATTTTGATCAAGGGAATTCGTGTTCCTGCCATCGCGCACATCCATGTAAATCTCGGTTTCTGAGCCGGAGAAACCAGCTTTCACATTAAAAAAGGGCTGATACGATGTCACTGCCCGAGTTTTCCACGAAATACCCCGTGACAGTCGCTATGGCGACGCTGGCGGTAGCGCTCCTTGGCTGGATCTCGCTGGACAGGCTGGACGTGGACCTGTTGCCCGACCTGCGTTCTCCCGTGATTACTGTCGACCTGCGTTTTCCCGGCAAGACGCCCAGAGAGATGGAGGAACGATATGCGCAGCGCCTTGAAGGGGACATCGGTACGGTGCGACACGTGAAACGCGTCCATTCGGTGTCCCGCTCGGGGCAGGCCGTGGTAATCGCCGAGTTCGAGTGGGATGCGGACATGGATTTCGCGGTACTCGACGTGCAGAAGAAAGTGGCGAGGTACGCGTCGGACCCCGATATCACGAGTCTGGACGTTACACAGGAAGACCCGCAGGCATTGCCCGTGATGCGCCTGGCCGTTTCAGGGGCGGACTGGCGGGATCCGGATGAATTGCTGGGTGGCGTGGAGACGATCATCCGGCCCAAACTCGAAGGGCTGTCCGGGGTGGCTTCGATTGAAATCGAAGGGGGAGCCGAAAAAGAGATCCGCGTTACACTCGATTCCTATCTTCTGCAGGCATTCGGCGTTAATTCCGCGACGGTGGTCTCGCGGATTCGTGAAGCGAATTCGGATGTTTCCGGAGGAACGTTGAAGGACGGGCAGCAATCCTACCTGGTTAAGGGTCTGGGAAGGCTGACCGATCTGGCGGACGTGAACAGCCTGGTTGTGGGCGAGCGCAGTGGCGAGTCTTCGAACGACGGGGAGGGTGCTCCGACTCAGCGCGTGCCTGTTACGGTCAGCGACGTGGGTACCGTGGCCTTGCAGTATAAGGAGAGAGAAACCATCGTCCGTCTGGACGGCATCGAGTGCGTTGGGCTTTCGGTTTACAAGGAAGCCGGCGCGAATACCTCTGCAGTGGTCAATGGGGTACTCCGGGAACTGGGAGGCCTGGAGGCGGATCTGGCCGGGATCCGGTTTACGGTCGTGGAAAACCAGGCACGCTTTGTCGAACGCGCGGTAAACGAAGTTGAAGAGGCGGCAGTTATCGGCGCGCTGCTGGCCGTGGGCGTGCTGCTTGCCGCGCTCCGGCAATGGACCGCCACGCTGGTGATCGGCCTTGCAATTCCGATTTCCGTTCTGGCTACATTTACGCTGATGTATTTCCAGGGATTGACGTTGAATGTGATGACCCTTGGCGGTCTCGCGCTCGGCGCCGGCATGCTGGTGGATAACGCCATCGTCGTGATTGAGAATATCTACCGGCGCCTTGAGAGCGGTGAATCGGCCTCAGAAGCTTCCGTCAGAGGCGCCGGCGAGGTCGGTGTGGCGATTCTGGCTTCCACGCTGACAACCGTGTCCGTGTTTCTACCCATCGTGTATCTTCACGGTCTGGCCGGCGAACTCTTTAAGGAACAGGCATGGACGGTGGCGTTTTCACTGGTTTCGTCCCTCGCGGTGGCGATGACGGTGGTCCCCATGATGACCGCACGGCTCTTCCGGCGGTATTCGCGCAGTTCCACGGGGGTCGCCGGGGCGCGGACGTTCAGGCGTTTCCTGGAAACGTCACTCAACCGCAAGGGCCGCACGATGGCGGTACTGTCGGCCTGCCTTGCGGCCGCCTTCTATATGGCCGCGTCCATCCATACGTCGTTCATTCCCACGGAAGACGAGGGAGTCCTCCACGTGGACCTCGCGATGCCCGAGGGCACAAGGCTCGAGTCAACGGACAGGGTGGCGAGACGCGTTGCGGCGATTGCAAAGGCGGTTGCCGGAGAGGAAGCCCGGCACATCTACCTGCGGGTAGGAACAGATCCGAACCGGTTCACGGCCGTGGGAGAACCCACAGGCCCGAACCGGGCCGAACTGACGGTCGTTCTGGGCCCGCAGGCGGGCCGCCGCGGCGTCACCGAACTAACCGCCGCACTGGATGCGGCCCTGCTGGATTTGCCGAATATCAAAGTGAACTATCGACTTCATAAATCTGCGCTGGAAGGACTTATACGCGGCGGCGCCGCACCGGTCCAGGTCGAGGTGAGTGGCGAGAACCTGGTACTGCTTCGGGAACTGACGGCAGATCTGAAACGGCGCATGGAGGCGTTGTCGACGGTGTACAATGTACGGACCAGTTTCCAGGACGGGCAGCCCGAAGTGGACGTCGTGCTTCGGCCGGATGTCACCGCGGCGTTCGGCCTGACCTCACAAAACCTCGTGCGTGAACTCGAGCGCAGACTCGGCGGCGAGGAAGCCGGTGAACTTTCCAAGGACCAGCGAGAAAGAACCATCCGGGTGGGCTTCGCGGACGTGGATCTTCGTGAGCTGGAACACGCCAGAATTGACGGCCCCGACGGGGCGATGCTCACGCTGGGTGATCTCGCGGACCTTCGCGTGGTTCAGGGTCCAAGGGAGATCCTGCGTGACGGGCAGCGCAGGGTGGGGAGGGTATCCGCATTTCTGGCCGAAGGCATGGTCTTGAGCCAGGCGGCAGCGCAGATCAGGCAGGCGGTTGGGCAGATGGCCGTTCCTCATGGATATCGTATTACCATCACCGGAGAGGAACGTGAGCGGGCCGAATCATTCGGAGGTCTGCAATTCGCCCTCCTGTTGTCCGTGGTGCTCGTCTACATGGTCATGGCCTCGCTTTTCGAGTCTTTGCTGCATCCGTTTACCGTTATGCTGACCGTGCCGTTGGCCGGCATCGGGGTGGTGTTCGCATTCTGGGGTCTTGGAGAGGCGTTCGGCGTGATGGCATTCATCGGAGCGATCATGCTGGGAGGCATCGCCGTGAACGACGCCATCATTCTGGTGGACCACATCAACCAGCTGCGGCGTAAAACGGCCGACGTCAGAACGGCCGTACTCCAGGGCGCGCAGGATCGACTTCGACCGATCCTGATGACCAGCGCCACAACCATTCTGGCCCTGTTGCCCATGGCGGTGGGCGTGGGCGAAGGCGCCCGTCTGCGGGCGCCGATGGCGGTGGCGGTTATCGGGGGACTGGTAACGTCCACGTTGATGACCCTGGTGGTGATTCCGGTTGTTTACGAACTGATCGAACGGCTCAGAAACAGGAGTGCGGCGTGATTCTTCCCGATCTTGCGGTCCGGCGGCCGGTGACGACGTCCATGTTCTTCGCTGCACTCGCCATATTGGGCGTCGTGTCGTGGACGAGGCTTCCGGTTCAGCTTTTTCCCGAGCTGATCTTTCCGGAGGTGTTTGTCACGCTGACGCTGCAGGGCGCCTCTCCGGAACAGGTAGAGAGAGATCTGCTGATTCCGGTGGAAGGGGAGATCGGCAAGCTCGACGGCGTTCAGGAGATGGAATCGTTCGCGACGGCCAACAGGGGGGGGATAAGGATATCCTACGGCCCCGACGTGGATATGAAATTCGCTCTGCTTCAACTGCAGAGCAACCTGAACCGATTGCAGCCCGCATTTCCCGAGCGCACGCAGACCGATGTGCGCAGGTTCGACTCGACGGATATCAGCAGCAGCATTATGGAGCTTCACGTGCTTGCCGACTGGGATCTGAACCAGTTGCGCGAATTCACGGAGGAGAAGATCCGACCCGAACTGGAGTCTGTCGACGGTGTTGTGAACGTGTCTGTATTGGGCGGGCGCCGCAGCGCCGTGGAAGTCGTCCTGGATCCTTTTCTGCTGGAGGCGCATGGGCTTTCGGCGGGACAGGTACGGACGAGACTGAACAACCACAACCGAAGGCGTGAGTACCTGGGCCGGGTATTCGACGGGAACCGGGCCTATTCAGTGAGTATTCAGGGACAGTTCACGGACCTCCGTCAGATTCAAGATCTCGTTGTGAACGATGACGGCACGCTCAGGCTGGGTGACGTCTCGCGGATCGCACATGGCCTTCAGGATCAGTCCGACCGGCACAGGGTCAATGGCAAACCGTCGGTCGGCGTTCGAATCCAGAAGGACGACGAAGCCAATCTGATTGAAGTGGCCGCCGCCGTGGAAGCCACCATCGGGCGGCTGAATCGGGACCTGGAGAATGAAGGCGTGGAACTGGGGGTGAGTTCCTCCCAGGCCGATCTGATGACCGGGGCGCTCTCCACCCTGAAGCAGGCGGCCATTGTCGGGGCCGTACTCGGACTGATCGTACTCTTTCTGTTTCTTCGTAACCTTCGTTTTGTATCGGTCCTCCTCCTGGCCATCCCGGTTTCTCTCCTGATGACCTTTAATCTGATGTACCTGGGCGGTCTGTCTGTCAACGTCCTGTCGCTTTGCGGTCTCGCCCTCGCGATGGGAATGCTTGCAGACAACGGCATCGTGGTGATGGAGAATATCTTCAAACACTACGAGCGAGGAAAATCGCCGGCTCGCGCTGCGCGTGACGGGGCTTCCGAAGTCGGGCGCGCCGTGGTCGCGGCAACGGCAACCACGGTAACCGCATTCCTGCCGGTTCTGTTCATTGAAAGCGATGCTCGGGACCTGCTGCGTGAACTCGCGTTGTCCATGGCGTTTCCGCTATTGGCTTCACTGCTGGTTGCGCTTACGCTCGTTCCCGCCCTCGCCGTCCGCGCGTTGAGCCGCGAGGTCCGGCAGCCGCCGGACGTCCGCGGTCTGCTGGAACGGTACACCATGCTGCTGAAGGCCGCCTTGCGCCACCGTGCTTCGGTGGTCCTGGCGGTGGGTGGCGCCCTCCTGCTGACGCTCGTTCTGGCCTTCTTCTACCTGCTTCAGCAGCAGGTGCGGAGGGAGGAGACGCGCTTTACGGTTTACGTGAATCTGCCGGAAGGGGCCACGCTGGATGCCACGGATGAGGTCGTGAAACAGGTAGAAGAATCCGTTCAGGACGTGCCCGGACTGGATCGGTTTACGACGTCGGTACGGGAAGCCGAGGCCGACGTAACCGTCATGCTGCTGAACCGTTCCGACCGGCCCGGCGATATCACGCTTGACGAAGTCAAGGAACAGCTGGACGAGCAACTGCAGAATGTGCAGGGAGGCGTCGTCGGATACGAACCCAGGGCACGGGCGGGGAGGGGCGGCCGCGGGCAGGGGATCGGACAACGACGGAGACGCAGTTCCGGAGGCTTTGATCTGACCGGGACCGCGCCGAACGAGCAGGTTGTGGTACGTGGATATGACTTTACGATTCTGACGATGATTGCGAACGACGTGTCATACAGGCTCGAGGAACTCGAGGAGGTGGATGCCAACAGCGTACGCGCCGACGCTGAACGGAGTTCGCCCGAGGTTCAGGTGATACCCGACGCGGACGCCCTGTTCGACCGGCGGCTCGGCGCGCAGGAGGTCCTTGCCGCAATGGGCGACACCCGCTGGGACGGATTCCGCACAACCGTGCCGTTTCTGCTGCCCGACGCGACCGAGATCCCGATCGAAGTGCGTACAATCGAAGAGGAGGACCGCGACCGTTACGGGCTTGCTGAATTCCGTCGTTCGCGTATTCTGAACCAGGCCGGCCAATTTGTACCTCTGGACGAAGTCGCGCGGGTCCGGACTGACGAGGGAAGGAGCAGCCTGCTGCGGACCGACCAGGCCCGCCGGCTCGTGGTTTCCTACAGGTTTCCTTCGGAAGTCCTGGATTCACAACCACGGTTGGAACTTGCAAGGCGGGTCGTACGCACGACACTGCAGGATATGGTGCTGCCAGAGGGTTATTCAATCGAAATCATCGAGGCGCATGCGGAGACGATTTACTATTGGATGATGGCAATCGCCGCGGTACTGATCTATATGATACTGGCATCGCTGTTTGAATCGCTCTCGTCTCCGATCATCATCCTGTGTACGCTTCCGCCCGCCGCCATCGGCTCCTGCTGGGCGCTGATGATGTCAGGCACGGGCCTGAGCCAGCAGGAGGGTCCCATGGCGCTCCTGGGCTTCATCGTCCTGCTGGGTATTGCCGTGAATAACGGGATCATCCTGATTGACGCGGTTGGTGTACTCAGGTCCCGATTCGGCTACCGCCGTGAACGCGCTGTACTCACCGCGGCGAGATCCCGCTTGCGACCCATCCTCATGACGACGGCCACGACGCTGCTGGGCGTTCTTCCACTGGCTCTGGAATTCGGAGGGGATTTTGAAATCTGGCCGCCGTTTGCAATAACGGTGCTTGGAGGTTTGTCGGTTTCCATGATGTCCACGCTGATACTGATTCCGGTTGTATATATGGGTCTGGATCAGATCGGCGACTGGCTTGCCGGAATCGGGTGGGTCGGTGTCACGCTTTCGCTGCTGGCCACGGCCGCGGCCGGCTATGGCATTTACGTCCGATATGAAAGCATCTTCTGGTCGAGCCTTTCGATATTACCCATCTGGGGTGCATTTCTGGCCGCGGCGTGGATCATCCAACGGGTGCATTACGCGCGAGTCGCCGCCCGCCGTGTGTCGAGCGCTGTGCATTCCATACAACTGAGAAACCTTACCAAGATTTACGGCGCGCCCGGGCGTTTTGCGAGGGAGTGGGCGCGCCAAGAGCGCCGGCAAGGGCGGCTGATGAAGACGGGCATGGATCCGCGGGACCGCAAGGCGGTTCGCGATGCCCTCATCTGGAAACTGCCAATGCTCGCGCTGTTGTCGTTGTTCACGACCTATTTCGAAGACGAAATCTGGATCTATCTGCACGCGTTGGCGTTGGCCTTTATGGCATCCCACGTGGGCCGATGTTTCGGAGACCTCCGTCAACGGCATCTGCCGGCGCTGTTGGCCCGTTTCGTCCGGTTGCTTCACAGAGTCGCACTACCGCTGGCATTGGTCGCCTATGTACACTGGCGGCTGAACCTGCTCTCGGTCACGCTTGCCACGTGCGGGATGTGGGCAGCTTATCGTCTGGTGCGGCGGCTCGCCGACAGGGTGCGGACGGGCGAAGTCAGCCCCGATGACCTGACCGGACGTCTTGCGCGGCCGCGCCGGTGGTTTTATCGATTTGCGTCGGCCCTTCCTCTTATTGGCATTCCACGGCCGGAATTTCGAGCGCTGGCGGGCGTCAACCTGGAAATCGGCAGGGGTATGTTCGGTCTTCTGGGTCCGAACGGCGCCGGAAAAACCACGTTGATGCGTATTCTCTGCCGGGTACTCGAACCCAGCTACGGGTCCATTCTGATCGACGGCCGAAACATCCTGAACAAGGGTTCGATCCACGGACTGATCGGGTACCTTCCGCAGCGCTTCGGCAACTACGGACACCTTTCCGCATTCGAATTCCTGGAGTACAGAGCGCTGCTCGAGGGCTTCAAGGACAGGAAGATTCGCGAGACCCGGGTGATTGAATCTCTGGAGCAGGTCAATCTGATCGAACGAAAAGACGATCCCATCGGTTCATTTTCAGGCGGAATGAAGCAGCGCCTGGGGATCGCGCAGACGCTCCTGCATGCCCCGCTGATCGTCGTCGTGGACGAGCCCACGGCGGGTCTGGATCCGTTGGAGCGTATCCGGTTTCGCAACCTGCTCGCCAGATTGAGTCAGGATCGAATTGTCATTTTTTCCACGCATATCGTGGAAGATATTTCGGGAAGCTGCAATCGGCTGGCGGTACTGGACCGGGGGCGTTTACTGTATACGGGAACGCCGGCGGAGATGAGAAGACTGGCGGCGGGCCGGGTGTGGGACGCGGTGGTCTCGGACGGGCGCTTTTCCGAAGTGGAAGACGAACTGAAGCTCATATCGCACCAGCGAACCCCCGACGGCGTCCGGATGCGTTTCCTGTCGGAACGCGCGCCGGCCGGTGTCGGCGCGCAGAGCGTGGAACCAACCCTGGAAGACGCATATCTTTACCTGCTTGGAGGAGGGGAGGGACAGCCGTGCTGAACTGGCGGGAACTGCTGTTGACCACGTGGCGGCTCTTTCGGCTGAGCTGCAGAATTATCTTTCACAGGAAACTGATTTTCATGGCCCTGGGCATCCTTGTCTTTTATGTCGCCATGTACGCATTTGCGGTCTGGCGTCCCGACGAAGGATTCGGCGTATCGAAGGCGCTCCATGTTCTGGTTGAAATTCCCGGCATCGCACTGGCCATCTATCTGACGATGGATCTCGTCGCGGGAGAACGGGACAGGAATACACTGGAGACGTTGTTCAGCACAACCTCGTCGCACTACCGGATCTGGACGATTCGAATGGTGGGGGTCTATCTGGTGCTGGCGGGAACCCTTATGGGAATGACGGTTGTCGCTTACTTTTTCTTCGCGGAACTGCCGATCGTCCGGGGCGGGTTGAACGCCTTTCTGCCCGCGTGCTTTGCCGCGGGACTCACGTTCTACTTTTCCGTTCTCTGTCGAAGCGGAAACGCGGCCGCGATGCTCGCTACCGGCGTGATGGGTCTGATGCTGGTTGTCTCACAATCAATGTACGATTCGCCTTTCGTGCTTTTCCTGGATACGTTCGATCCCCCGGTGGGAATGGAAGACACGTTGTGGGGCGACCGTGTGTTGCTGAATCGCCTGGCGGTTGCGCTGCTGTCAGGTCTGCTGCTCTTCGTCGGCCTTCGCAAGATGGAATCCAGGGAGCGGCTGGTATCTTCGTAACGTCCCGCCCGGGCCCATGCCTGAATAGCCGCCTGCCTGAATTACGGTGTCCAGCCCGGGATCGCAGGTTGGCGGTCCTATTCCTTCCGTACGTCCAGCCGGACTTTGCGGGGCTCCACGTTTACGACCGTCAGGTCCGTCCCGTGCCTGATCGACTCGATGCCGAACTCAAAGGTCCTGCGTCCGAACCTCACGTAGTTGGCATCGATTACGAGTTGGAAGTCGCCCACGGGCGCCAGCAGTATGGCGCGGCGCGGGCCCTTCACGGTCACGTTGACAACGGGGGGCGCAACACCCTGCAGCGCATAGCCGCCCGGCAGATTCTCCACGCCGACAGCCACTTCGTACGTCGTTTCCTGGACCGATGCGCCCGGTACCAGGAACACCCACGTTCCGAACGCCAGCACGAATGAGACCAGCCCTTCCGAAAGCCGCCGCACAAGCCGGCTCCGCCCGTTTTTCCGTCCGCCGGCGACCGCATGCTGCGCGTGTTCCTGCAATCTGGCAAGCAGTTCTTCGGGATCGTCTATAACTTCCAGTCGCCCCTGTAGCGCCACGGCGATGGTGCCGCGCTCCTCGGATACAACCAGACACAGGGCATCGCTGCGTTCGGCAAGTCCGAGCGCCGCGGCGTGGCGCGTGCCTCCCGGCCCGAGTTCCGCGCGGTTTTCCGATAGCGGGAGATGTACGGCGAAACGCTCCAGTCTGTCTTCTCTCATCACCAGAGCCCCGTCGTGGCCCGCCGACGACGTACCGAACAGGCTGTCGATCAGTTCTTCGCTGATGGTCGCCTGCAGTACGATCCCGCCCTGCAGGAGCCTGTCCAGCGGTTCCTGTCCGGGCAGGACCACGAGGGCGCCCCGCCGCTTCGCCGCCAGCTGATGCATCGCACGCACCAGCACCGCCAGACTGCCTCCGCGGGGGCGCGAACTCCGTCTGCCCAGCCCCAGTGCGGCAATCTGTTCGAAGAGCCGTCTCAGATCGTCCTGAAATACAACGACGAGCAGCACAACCAGCACGGCAAAAAATCCCTGGAATATCCACGCCGTCAGCTGCAGCTCGAACTGCCGCGCGAGAAGATAGAATGCGCCCAGGAACGCAAGCCCGATCAGCGCCATTCGCGCGTGCATTCTCCGGGTCCAGGCCAACAGGCCCCAGAACAGGACACCCACGACCGCGATGTCCACAATATCCGTAAATGCGATCTCGAATAACGACATATTCGGGAAGTTCCGGCTCTCAATTCAGCCTTCGGTGTGCAAAAAGCGTACCCGGGAGAAGAGGACACACCACCGGTCCGGAATATGGGCAATCTTTCACGTTTCGTCAAGGCCCCGGCAGGGAAACCCGCGCGGATCCGTCAACTGCCGCCCCGGGTCAGCGTCGACCGGAATATCCCGCGGCCCGTCGATCCCGACGGGCAACCGGAACTGTCGGAGGTACCCGTCTTTCGCTTGGCCGGCACCTGGAAAATACCTATATTTACGACTTCCGGTACAGCAGGGAATTGACATGGATTCATCTCACGTTGTTATGGTATGGAGGAAAGCCAGATGCAGGGCACGCGGGGACGGATGACCAGACGGGAACTCAGGCAGGACGAATTTATCAACAGAATATTGGCGGCATGGGCCTATGTGGAAGAGAACTATGTCCGGGTGCTTGCAATCGGCGGCGGGGTGGTTGTCCTGATCCTGATCGGCGTATTCGTCATGCAGCAGATGGACGCCCAGGCCAGGGAGGCCGTGGAAGCGGAGGGTCGGGTCCGCGTAATGTTGCTCCAGGGGCAGGTCGACGACGCCATTCTGGATGCGGAACGCGTCGCGGAAGCCTATGGGGGTGACGCGGCGGCCGGGCGCGCGCTTCAGTTGGCGGGCGGCCTCTATTTCGAAACCGGACGCTATGCGGATGCGCGAGCTGCATTCGAGAAATACCTGCAGGATTTCGAAACCACGGGGCCAGCGAGGTACAGCGCCTGGTCCGGGATCGCCGCTGCAATGGAAGAACAGGGTGATCCGGCAGGAGCGGCCGCCAGATACCAGGCGTTCGCCGAAGAATTCGCGGACTCTCCATTCGCGCCCAATGCGCTCAGGGAGGCCGCGCGCTGCTTTCGAGCATCGGGAGACACAGCTCAGGCCAGAATGTTGCTGCAGCGTATCCTGGACCGTTACGCCAGGAGCCCGGTTGCGCGAAGCGCCGAGGAGGAACTCAAGCAGATGGGCGGTGAAGGATGACGAGTCCGGAGCTGAAAGTGACCCGGTCGCGTGAATTTCAGCCGACCGACCTGGCCGACGAGGTCCTGCTGGTGGTCCCGGACGATATGGTGCGGCATTCCGCCGTCGCCAGCGTTCGCGACGCGGTGGGACGGGTGGGACGACCTCCGGAGACGATCCCCCAGCGATGTTTTCAACCGTCGATGTTCCGCGAGAAACACGTCATTGCCTGCGGGAATCTGGCGAACAACCGGGCGATCCAGCGATTGTATACCGCCCGGTGTTGTTTTGTGGACACCTGCTTTCCGGGTGCGAACGGCTATCTGGTCAAATCCATTTCAGACCCGTTCGGGTACGGCCGCAATTGCATTGTCGCGGGCGCCAGTTTCGACGAGGGGATGGAAACGGCTCTTGAGGTCTTCGGGGACATCGTCGCTGGCTGCAGCGGCAGTCTGGATCGCGTCCACGCCGCGTCTTCAGGCGGTGATCTGCCGCGCCTGCCGGATGCTTCGGAGACAGACCGGATGGTTCGGGACGATCTGAAGATCTGGGGAACGGGGTGGTCGGCCTCTCCGTTCCGCGGCGGCAACCTGCTCTCCTATCTCTGGTATCATTATCTCACCGATCATCCGGTCTGGGCGCGTGCGGCGGTGGAAATCCTGAAGGGGTCCATAGAACCGTGGCGGGCGGAGTGCCGCGCCCATCCGGAGGCCTACCACTGTTTCTTCAACCTGCACCTCTACATCCACCTGTGGGACCTGGCGGAAGACAGCCCCGTGTTCACCAATGAAGACCGCCTGGGGGCCGTCACGATGTTCGGCGAGTTATTGAGACATCTCATGGGACTTTCTTACGTCTCGGAAGAAGTGAATCCTCCGGGCGAAATCCGGCAGAACCATACGACGTTCATCGGGTTGAACCTGGCGGTGGGCGGCGACTACATGACCAGGCGACACGGTATCCGGGAGTTCCGGCGGGCGAATGAAATTGCAAGGCGTATATTCGAAGGTCAGATGGATTGCTACAAGCCGGATGACGATGGGGGAGTGGGGTACGTCTGGCACGTGCCCGAGGAGACGCTCAACTATTTTCTGTACCGCGGCGACGACCGTTATATAACCGGCGGCCACGTGGCGGATCTGTGCAAACTGGCCGTTGTCACAACCGACAACATGCGCAGCGAATGCGGCTACGGCGATACGACCGGGTATTCCCGGTTTTCGACGGACGGATGGGAAGCGCGCCTCTGGCCGCTGATGGTTTCAACGTGGTATCGTCCGGACCCGGGGCACCTGTGGACTTTGAACTGGCTTGGAGAGGGGAAACGACCTCCGCCGGACCGGGCGCTGCACGGTCTCTATTCGGCGGTGGATTACGTGGGTGACGGCTTCGCCATTGACGGGTGCGCGCCGGAAGCGCCCGGCGACCTGCTTGGAATCTGCGTGATGGATATGCCGGATGCCGTACTCTCCTGGGTGCGCCGGTACACGCCACCTGCGCATCATCCGGAATCCGGCAGACGGTATTTCGACAAGCTGTCCCTGCGCCGTGATTTCGATCCCCTCGGCGAGTACCTGCTTCTGGAAGGCATCGGCACGACCTGCCACGGACACGAGGATACCAATGCGATCATCCGGCTGACATGGAACAACCGGGCGTGGCTGGCGGACGGGGATTACATCCGGGCGGCGCCCAGGTTTCACAATTCCGTTACGGTGACGCGCGACGGCGTCGGGGTTCTCGAATCGCCGGGCGACGGCGTGGTCATTCCTCCTCTGGCATCCCTGAACGTCAGCAATGACGGCGCTGAACTCGCGACGCTGCGTTCCGAAGCCAGCGGATACAACGGCGCGGACTGGCTGCGGGACATTTTCTGGCGCAGGGGTCGATACATGGTGGTCATGGACCGGCTGCGCTGCTTTGAAGCCGGAGACTATCGTCTGCAGTGTCTGTGGCGAACGGTGGGGGATACGGCGCTCGATGCCGGCGGGGTCCGCATCCGACAGGAGGGAGAAGAGTTTCACATCCGTAACGTGGACGGTTCCGCGCAGGAGATCGTACGGGATCCGCACGTGAAGAGCCGTTGGGTAAGCTATCCGTATTCCGACGGGACGATTTCCGTACTGCACCAGCGAACGGAGTGTACCCTCGATGCGGGAACGTCCTTTACCTTCCTGAATCTGCTCACCCCGGACCCCGACGTTCGTATCGAGCGAATCGGGCCTGACGCGGTAAAGGTAACGGATGGGGACGAAGTCACGCTGCTGGGCGCCGGCGAACTGGAGCTGGACGGCTTGCAGATTTCCGGCAGCATGTTCGCCTGCCTGGCCCGGGAAGGGCGGGTGGTGCTGAATGGCGTCGAGCGGCTGGCCGGAGAGGAGGTCGACAGCACAGAACACGCGCAGGATCGAGCGGATCTTGCGGAGAGGATACGGTCCGCCGGGGAGGCCCCCGCGGCGAAGCCGGCCCAGCATACCGCGAGGCCATCCTGTGGACTGACCGAACGATGGCGCCGCGAGTTCCGTGCCGACATCCGGAATGTCTCCGTCTCGGACGAAGGCGGAATGCTACTTGCATGCGGCGGGGAGGTCTCACGCCTGATCGCGACCACCGGCGAGGCGGCCTGGTCCCGGACGATTGACGCGGAGGGCGGCGCCAGCCGCGTGCTTCTGTCGGACATCGACGGCGACGAAAACGTGGAAGCGATGGTGGGTACGGAAGACTCGCAACTGATTGTCCTGGATGGGAATTCCGGCGCGGAGCGGTGGCGGCGCCCGATGGCGAATATGTTCAATCGCGGCACGCGGGTTTCCGGCATTGCGGTCGCGGACCTGGAGGGAAGCGGCGACCTGAGCGTGCTTGCCGGTACAGAAGGATGGTTTGTGAACGCATTTGCGTCGGACGGCAGTCCGAAATGGGCCGAGTGGTTTCGATATCACGCCATCACCGCGTTGAAAGCGGCCGACGTGGACGGCGACGGCAGGGCCGAGGTTCTGGCCGGCACGGAATATTACACGCCGCTGACCGTACACAATTTCGACGGGTCGTTTCGCTGGTCCACGTTCGAGCAGGTCGGATCGCACGGCAACGCCACAACGCCCAGGCGCGGCATCGGCCTGAAACATATGGTGCTGTGCGACCTGGACAGCGACGGCGTTCTGGAAGTCGTTTACGGTACGGAGGACGGCTGGATCTACGCCGTCAAACCCCAGGACGGCGCTGAAGTCTGGCAAATAAACCTGGTTGGGGAAATCACGGGGCTTGTCGTCCTGGACG
>CAZKDZ010000040.1:0-9607 GCA_964551635.1 uncultured bacterium
GGTCGAAAGCACTGGTCGGCACACATTCCGGACCCTTCCAATGGGCCAGGTGATTGGGTAGCACCAGCAGCGATTCGGCTAGGGAGAGCAATAGCATGGCGATCATGATGACCGGCAGTGCCCGCCATACGTCACCGATGCCGCCGGGGATGAACAGCAGCGGCACGAAGGCGACCACCGAAGTGAGGACCGCGAAGGTCAGTGGCACCTTTATCCGCCGTACGCCGCGGATCGCGGCCGTAACACCGGGCGTTCCCCGACTGCGTTCGTATCGAATGTGCTCGGCTACGACGATGGCGTCGTCGACGATGATCCCTATGGCGAGTACGAAGGAAAACAGGCTGATTTCGTTGATCGCCACGTCGAGCGCATTCATGACGGCCAGCGCGCCTATACCCGAAACGGCGAGGCCGACGGCGACCCATATTGCAAGCCGGATTTCGAGAAACAGGCTGAGTGCGATCAACACCAGCAACAGCCCCAGGATGCCGTTCTTGATAAGGAGATCGGCGCGTTCCTCATAGACCTGGGATTCGTCATTCCATATGGTGACGGCCACGCCGTCCGGCAGCGCCGGGATCACCTCGTTTTCCAGATGTTCCCGGACGGTCGTCGCGACGTCCATCACCTGTTCGCCATCGGCCCGGAACACCTCGACAAATACGGCGGGATGGTTCTGATGCCGGACGATAATGTCTGTTTCCTGAAAACCGTCACGGACCGAGGCAATGTCCCCGAGGCGAACGACCGTTCCGTCACGCCTGCTGAGCAGGACGATCTCTTCGAAATCCTGCTGGTCGTAGTTCTGGCCGAGGGTCCGGATCCGCACCTGGGATTCCCGGGTATCGATACTGCCGGCAGACAGGTTCAAAGAACTGCGCCGAATGGTTTCCGCGACGTCGGCGAGTGTCAGTCCAAGGGCTCTAAGCCGATGAAGCGGTACCTCGATGGAGATTTCGTACTTCCGAACGCCGCTGACGTCGACCTGGGACACGGACGGAAGCGCCGTGAGTTTATCCTCGATCTGATACGCCAATTCCTTCAGCGAACGCTCGGACACATCGCCGTAGACGATGAGCCGCATCAAGCTCATGCGGTTATCCATCTCCCGGAAACCGGGTCGATCGGCGCCGGCCGGGAAAGACTGTACGCGATTGACCGCGGACTCGATATCGTTCAGTGCCTGGACCATGTCCGTGCCGGAATCCATTTGAACCCGCACGGACGCTATACCCGGGGCCGCTACGGACTTGACCGCCTTCACGTCGTCCAGCCCGCTGACCTGATCCTCGATCTTGACGACGATCGACTCCTCGATCTCCTCCGGCGTGGCGCCGGGATAGGCCATCGACACTTCAATGTGGTAGAAGGGCGTGGTGGGCCACGCTTCCCGATCGATTCCGGTCAGCGAAACCAGCCCCGCGGCGATGATGGCCCACATCAGCAGATTGGCCGCGATGCTGTTGCCGGCCATGTAGGCGATCGGCCCGGGCCGTTCGCGGTCGATGTTGTCGTTCGTACTCATGGCGACTCGTCAGTCTCAGTCTGGACGGGCATTCCCTCCGTGGCGAAGTGAATTCCGCCGGTGATCACCGCCAGACCGTGTTCCAGCGAGCCGGTAACGTACGCTTCATCGTCGGAACGCTGCAAAACCCGGATCGGAACAATGTTCACAACGCCGCCTTTCACCATCCAGACCTCGTTTCCGGGCTTCAGCGATGCCCGCGGTACTTTGAAATAGCCCTCCAGAGCCAGGCCCTCGATTTCCACCAGGACAAACTTGCCTACCAATAGCGGTGGATGACCGCCGGGGCTGACATTCCCGTTCGCCGGGACGCCCGCGGAAAACGGATCCGGTACGCGCACGATGACGTCGATGGTGCGCGATTGCTCGTCAAGGGCTGCTTCGGCTCGATCCACGTATCCTTCCCATTCGTATTGCGCATCGCCGTGCCGGGCGACTACCCGTACTGCCGTGCCCCGATTGCCGTCACCCGCCTGCAGACGCCACAGATCCGGGATAAGGGCGGCGTCGCCATCGGGCAGGGGTACAACCACTTCCACCGCATCGGCGGCGAAAAGCCGCCCCACAGGCTGGCCGGGGGTGACGATCCGTCCCAGGTCCACGGATTCCACGCGCACCAGGCCATTGAAAGGCGCGGTGATCCGGGTTCTGGACAGGGCGAGCCTGGCGTCGGCGAGCCTGGCGTCGTCGCGACTCAACGCGGCCCTCGCCGCGTTCAAATGGGGCTCTCTTAGTGTGAGCGGATTCGTGTCGGACGAGGACGCCCCCTCCCGCTGTTCTCGGGCATAAAGATCGTACTGTGAACGGGCGATCGACCCCTGTTCCTGCTCCCTGAGCAGTGCCACCCGGCTGGCCGCGAGATTGGCTTCCGCTTCCTTCACTCTGAATTGATAATGGACGTCCTCGATTCGGAACAGGGGTTGTCCCGCCGTTACCCGCCCGCCGCTCTTGAATCCCGGATCGACCCAGACGACCCTGCCTCCCACTTGAGGAACGATATCGACCTCGGCGCCGGGACGCACCGTGCCGGCACCGAAAACCGGTATGGGCCCGGACCCGGCCATAACCCGACCAGTCTGCACGAACGGTATCTGGGGAGGTTGTTCGGTCTGCGTCGGTTCGGGCGCCAGTGAAACCAGAAGGACAGCCAGACCCACCGAAAACACGACAATGGCGACGGAAATCAGAATGCTGGATATGCGGGACATGGCGTTCTACTCCTTCGGTGGTCGGGATGTGCGCCGGCGCGGCGGTTCCGGTCCGAAGGCCCGGCGGGCCTCGGGGGCCCACGCGCCGCCAAGCGCCCGGTGCAGGGCGAGACGGGCAAGCCCCAGGTCTCGTTCCGCCGTCGCGAGTAAGGAATTAGCGGTCATCCGGACCTGCATTGAGGTCAGTAATGCCTCGTAGTCAACCACACCGGAAACGTACCGCTGCTCCTGCAGTTCTTCTTCCGCCTGAGCCGCGTTCAATCGAGAGGTCAGCAGCGAATGGCGCCGGCGGCTGGCCTCCAGGCCGGCAAGGGCGGCTTCGACCTCGCTGACGGCGGTGATCACGGATCTCCCGTAGGCCGCGACCGCACCTTTCAATCCGGCTTTCGCAAGCGCGAGATTGGCTTGAAGCCGAGTTCCCTGGAAGACGGGTCCCAGCAGGTTCATGCTCAGATTCCGGAACCATTGCTCCGGGTCGAACCACTCGCTCGACTCCGTACTCTGCAACCCGATAGATCCGTGAAGGGACAGCCTAGGCGCCAGGTCCGCGCGGCGGGCGCCAACCTGGAATCGGGCCGCTTCCATCCGCTGCCTGGCCGCGACAACGTCCGGACGCTGCATCAGCAGACGGGTTGGAATACCGGGTGGAACGGGGTGCGGGGCTCCGTTGCCGGACAGGGAATCGGACGTCAATTGCGCGAGGTCCACGCGGTGGTCCCCCATAAGCACCCGGAGCCGCCCCTCGGCATCGGCCAGCAGCGCTTCGATCTGCGGGAGTTCGGCCTGAGCGCCGCGCGCATCCTGTCGCGCCCTGTGGAGGACGCTCACGTCGGTAAGCCCGCGGTCGTAGCGGGACTCGGCCAGCGACTCCCGTTGCCGGAAAACCTCCGCGATTTCGGATGCCAGCGTCCGCTGTCGGCGCAGGTTGACGAGTTCAAGGTAGGTACGGACGGTTTCGGCCAGAACGCCCATTCTGGCCGTCATATAGTCCGACTCGGATGCGAGGCGCCCGGCGCCCGCGGCCAGACCGTCGTTCCGGTTCCGTCCCCAGAAATCCAGTTCGTAGGCGAATTCCACACCGGCCGTGTAGGTCGTCAGCCCGAGTCTATCCGGGAGCGTGATTCCCGGCACGCCGCCCCCTCCTGAACCGACTCCCAGTTCGTCCAGCTGGGCGCCGATACCCGCGTTGGTGGGCGCGTCGAACTCGTTAACGCCGGCCGTCGGCTGAATGGAGGGAAAAAGGGGCGCCCTGGCGATGCGTGCCCGCGCCCTGGCCTGTTCGACGCGAGCAACAGCGGCGGCCAGGTCGAAGTTCGACGCCAGCACGCCTGCGACGATCCTGTCCAGGGCAGGGTCGGCGAAGGTCTTCCACCATTCCCGCCGCCGGATTGAACCGGCGGATTCATCTCCGGCGGATTCGTCGGTCAGCTTCGCAACCGATTCTGCAACAGGCGGCGTTGAACGCGGCGCCAGTGTGCAGCCGGAGACGAGAAGGCCGAGTAAAGCGTTCGTCAATCGTTTCAGCGTCTGAGACATGCAGGTGAACCGAAGCCAATCGACCCGGCGCTTCGGGCCGCGCCACACCGTTTTCTGAACGTCCAGTCGTATTTCGCGATTAGACAGTCCCGGCGGCAATGCCGTGCGAGACCGCAACTTTCCATACGAAATTCCGGCCATCTTGTCAAATCAAAAATCGGATTCGGTGTCCCGGGAGGCCCTCCTCCGGAGCCTGCCGCGGCGAGCCCTCTTTCTGTAATTAGTCGTTGCCAATCGCCGTTTTTCTTCATATTTTGCCAGCCCTGTACGTCGTTTTTCTTCATTTCCGCGGGAGGGTCGGACGTCGTGGAAGCCAAACTCATCTGGTTGCTGATATTCGTGGGCCTGTACTGGGCCTATTGTCTTTTCTGGGGGTTTCGGGGGGCCCTGCGGACACGCACATCCGCGGATTACTTCGTGGCCGGCCGCAGCATAGGAATCTGGGTATTCGTACTCGCCGCCACGGCCACCAGTTTTTCCGGGTGGACCTTCGTGGGTCATCCCGGTCTCATTCTGGAGGCCGGCCTTCCCTATGCGTTCGCTTCCTTCTATGCGCTGACGATCCCGTTTACCGGCGTACTCTTCCTGAGGCGGCAATGGCTCATCGGAAAAGCGTTTCAACATATCACCCCCGGCGAAATGTATTCCCACTACTACGGCGGCGATACGATCCGGCTGCTGACCGTGCTGGTGGCATTTCTGTTCAGCGTACCGTATCTGGGTGTCCAGCTCCGGGCCTCCGGGTTTTTGTTCAACGTACTCTCCGATAATTTGCTGAGCGTGGAAGTGGGTATGTTCGCCCTTTCCGCCATCGTAATGATCTACGTGGCTGCAGGAGGGCTGCGTTCGGTGGCTTACGTAGACTGCGCGCAATGCATCCTTCTGGCGTTCGGAATCGTCGCGCTGGGTTTTGTGGCCGTCCATTTTGCCGGCGGATGGACCGCGTTTACGGAGGGAATCGGAAATCTCGTTCGGCAGGACCTGGCTTCGGGAAAGGGACTGACGCCCGCGGGGTATTCCCATTACGTGGCCTTGCCCGGCTCAATTCAGGTTGTTTCCGAGGGGTCGAAGGCCGTTGGCGGCGTCTGGACCGGCATGATGTGTATGACCTATATGTTCGCGCTGATGGGCATTCAATCTTCCCCCGCGTTTTCCATGTGGGCATTTTCCAACCGTACCAGCGAACCCTTTCGCTGGCAGCAGGTGGTGGCGTCCTCCGTGATCATCGGCATCATCCTGTTTACCTTCACCATCTTTCAGGGTCTGGGCGGCAACGTGCTGCTGGCCAACGGGGTCTTCGAGAAGGTGTCCCGGCCGGAACTGGTGCCGCAGTTGATCAACCTGATGGCGGATAACTATCCATGGTTGGTGGGACTGCTCGCCGTTTGCGCTCTGGGGGCCATGCAGAGCACGGGGGCGGCGTATATGTCCACGTTCAGCGGCATGGTGACCCGTGACCTCTACCGGCGTTATGTTTCGCCCGATGCTTCGGACAGCACGCAGAAGCTCTACGGCCGCATTTTCGTGATACTCGTAACGCTTGCTGCGCTGATCGTTGCGGCCAAATCAACGCAGGCCATCGTGATGTTGGGCGGGCTGGCGGTGGCGTACGGGTTTCAGATGTATCCTGCGCTGATGGGGTTGTGCTATTTCCGGTTCTTCACCAGGAAGGGCGTGGTCTGGGGGCTCGTGGCGGGCCTTGTGGCGGTTACGCTTACCGACCGCACGGTAAGCGAGGCGCTTCCCGCGATCATGGGATTCGTAAAGCTGTTCATGCCGGACCGCATCGCTTCCACAATCAGCGACACGCCCTGGGGTGCGTACCCGCTGACGATACACAGCGCTGGCTGGGGCATTTTCTTCAACATGCTGATTGCCCTTCTTGTGTCGTATCTGCGGCCTGAAACCGGAGAGGACCGGGATAGAAAAACGAACCATCACCGCTTCGTTCAGGCGGTTTCCGGCATTTCGCAGGAGAGGCGCAGGCATGTACCCCTTGCCTGGGTGCTCACTGTGGTCTGGTTCCTTGTGGGCTTCGGGCCATTTGCCGTGGTTGGCAATTCGCTGTTCGGCGACCCCAACGTGCCCGCTACCTGGGGACCGTTCGGCCTGCCGTCGCTGTGGGTCTGGCAATTGCTGATGCTTGCGTTCGGCATCTTCGTCATGTGGTACCTTGCGTTTTACGTGGGGCTTTCCAGGCCCGTTCCGCCAGAGAAGGTAGAGGAGGCGCGAAAGACGCACCTGTCGGAACCGGACGACGCGACCTGATTCGTGCCGTAACGAAGCCTACCAGCCCGTTGAAAAAGCCCATCCGGGCTGCGGCCGGCCCTTGCGGACGAAATACTGCGTTGCGCGGCCTCGCCTGCAGAGCGACTTTATCAACGGACTGCTACCGCAATAATTCCGGTCCCCGCTCGTCTTCCCAATCCATACGCACACGGTCCCGCCTGCCGCCGGCATGGTCGACATTTACGGTCCACACGTTCGAGCGCCGGGTGGTTTTTGTCGTTATTCCGGCGGTGACGCGGTCCGCGCCAAAGGGGTAAATCACGTATCCCGTCCGAAACGGGAGCCGCGCCCGTCTCGTGAAGACGGCCACCGGCGCCGGCACGTCCTCTCCGCCGACCGCCAGCCAGCCCTGGACCGGGTCGTTTTGGCCGCAGATCGTCCGCGGCGTCATCCTGGTCAGGGGAAGCAATTCCAGGTTGGGTGCGTTCATGCGCCCCGTTCGGACGGCGCCGGTGTTGGAATCGATCAGCAGACGATACGGCATGAAGTGGAACAATGCCTCGTACGTATGGCTTCCCTCGCCGGTCAGTTCATCGAAGACGATGAAATAATCCGGTTTGACGAAAACCACCGCGCGGCGATGCCGGACCGCCGCATCCAGGTCCGCGTAGGGCGCGTCGTAGCTCGCCTCGGCAACGTCAGATCGGTCGTCCGAATGCCAGAATGTGGAATCGCAGGCCGACCGGGTCCATTCATCGATCGTCTGACTTCGGCCGCGGGCCTGCGCGCAGCCGTCCACCAGGACTGTATTGTGGGCTTGCGTGGTGGCATAGAACCGGGTCCACGGATTGGTGTAGTACGAGGCGATGCCCGGATCCACGATGTACGGCGTCCCATGGGCGTAGACTTCGATGCTGAGTTTGTCTTCGTGCTGGTGCCAGCGGCCGTAGGGTCCTCCCTCGAAGAATAAATACCGGGCGTCGCGGTCCCAGCCGCTGCGCATAACGAAGTAGCCCGAGTCGCGCAGGGCGATTGAACGGTAGTCCGGCGGAGCGCCCTCGCGGCCTTCGGTGCCCACCCACAACGCGGCGGGATTGTCGAGAATACGGCCCGGACGTTCAAGGGACTCACCGTATTTCGAGTCCATGCTGCCGGCGTCGGAAACGGAGGGACGGGTGAAGTCCGGTCGGGTGATGGCCACGCACCAGTCGAACATGGACAGGATGCCGGCCTCCAGTTCGGGATCGATCGGATGGCCGAACTTGCGCGCCACCTGATAGGACTCCAGGAACCACGTTGCAATGCTCATCTGGTAACCGGGAGTCAACTCGTATGACGCCCCGTCGGACATCACCTGGATGCGCATATCCTCCAACAGCCGGCGATACCCTTCTTCCCGCCATTGCGCGGCGTCTCGGAACTCGGGAAAGGCGCAGCCCAGAGCCGCAATGGTCCGGGCTTCGGCAATGGTCTTGTTCGAGGGCGGGAAGGATTCGAAACGGTGCAGACAGGTCTGGTGCTCGTAGATGGACTTGAGCATGTCGATGATCGTGGCGTCATCGGTTTCCGGACACGCGCAGAGGACGCGGAAGACGTCCACGAGCGTGCTGAACGGCCGGATGGCCACCACAAGCGAATGGCCCCACGGGTATCCACCGGCGCGAATGCCGTAGGGTACCGGGCAGCGCCGCATCCAGTCCGCGATGTATCGCTCGATGCCCTTCGCGTACTTCGCGTCTCCTGTTTCCCAGAACGCGTCTATCGCGGGCCTCAGGAACAGGAGATAGTGGATGGCCAGCGTCCATTCGATATAGCCGGTCGGATTGGCTTCCCAGTCTATTTCCGCCGACCAGTCCTGCCCCAGCACCCTGCCTTCCAGCACGCGGTCGGCCTGATCCGGATCGGGTTTCGGCTCCCGTTCGTTCGGGACCAGCGCCCGATCGAAGCCGCTGGAGCGGAAATACCTTGCAACCTCAGAAAGCGTGGACCCGCTCGGCGCGTCCTTCAGGAATTCCAGGCCGGTGTGGTCCGGATCCAGGGCGGCGATGAGGGCGTCATCCGTCATCCGCGGGCCGGGCGTTATTGCCCGTTCCACCAGGCGAATATTGCGAAACCGGCTGCCCTGCGGACCCTCAATAGCCGCCGATCGCATCTGTTCCCATCCCGATGGAATCCCCTGCGTATAGAAACACTCGGCGGGAAACCGGAATTCCCGCCAGCCCTCCCAGATATTCCCGCCGCGCGGGGAGACGATGGCGTGGAAAAAATAGCCGTCGTCCTCACTCATGCCGCCGGTGCGATGGCCCGACGTCAACCGGCACCACAGCAGGCCGCTTGCACCTGTAGGCAGATACACCTCGGCGCGAACTTCGTTTACCCCACGCCAGTCCGCGGCATCCACCGGCAGGTCGACGTTCCCTTCGCTCTCGGATTCCACAAGAAGCTGTTCCGATATGACCGTATCGTCCTCGAACTTCGCAAGGTCCATTTATGGCTCCCTTTCGCATAAGTGGATTCGAATCCACTTCAAGTGATACATAGACACTCAATTTCCCTCGACATTCGTCCTCACCACAACCGTCCCGGCGATATAATCATGTACCGCCCGACGCTTTTTGTTCGTGAGCATGGTAACGAATTCCGCAACCCACCAGGCCAGTATCACGACAGATGTCCACATCTCACGTGAAGTTGTTGAATCGGTATCAGTTTCGGCGCCAATTAGCAGTTCACCAATAGGTAATCCCACCAGGAATCGATATGATTCGTAAATGAGCAGGGGGGCCAGGATAACCAATGGGATGCTGTCTCGGATCAAGGCATGTTTGAAAGTTATCGGTTCCTCGGTTTTTGCATCAACAACTCTTACGTATGTAGAACGCTTCCCCACAGTTTGTCCAAATCGACCATGCATATAAGTCGTATAAACCCACCAATAAGCGGTATTCACGATCAAGACGATCACGAACAACCAACGCATATTCTCCCAGAATGATGCCTCTAGGAGCCTGTCGGAGTACCCAACAGGATGAAAGTTTCGTATAATAGGAGTGTCGGCAAGGACCCTAAACTTGAGGTTGAGATGGACACTCCCACGCGTTTTCGTGAG
>CAZKDZ010000041.1:0-23207 GCA_964551635.1 uncultured bacterium
CCGGGATGCTGCCTCACGATGGCGGCAAGCTTCGCCAGATCGTGCGTGTTACGATAGTCTGCGTCAAGCGCGGAAATCCAGCCTTTAAGCGCGTTTTCCATTGCCTGCTGCGCGGTAAACCCGATCAGTTCCTGTGAAGACCTGGAGTCTTCCACAAGGACTTCCAGATCTCCAAGATTCCGCCTTGCGTTAGCGATACGCTGCCGGATGTCAGGCCAGTTGGACGGTTCCAGGTTGTCGTAGTTAACTTTGTCGCCATTCTCGTCAAAACCATCACGTACCGCCTGGCCCGCCACGTGGTTTCGCGCCCGGCGACCCTCGTGGAAGGCTTTCTCGCTCAGGTGAACCAGATCGACGCCGACCAGGTCGCCATACAATTCGTCGACCTTGCGATGGGCCGCCGCGCTCGTGTCCTGATATTTCTGCTCGTTCGTGGAATCGGAGTCGGTGATGATGAGCAGGTCGATATCCGAATGCGGGTTGTAGTCGCCGCGGGCGCGCGAGCCGAACAGGATGACCCGGTCAGGGCGAACCGCGTCGCTGACAGCCCTGGCGACTGCGCATGCCATTGGATCGGGCGCATTGGGTGTCGGGAGCTTTGTCATAATGTTTGCGCACCTTCTGATTCAAACCGCCGTTTTTCGTTCTTCCGGTCGCCGCGGGCGCCAGGGACTTGACCGGGGCCGCGGCTCAACCCGTCCAGGGCCCGGTGATGGCCAGGGTGATCCCGGGCGACTGGATGTTGGCGAACAGAGTGCGGCCGTCCGGCGAGAACGTGGCGCCGGCGAATTCGGACTCGTTGAAGGCGTTGCGGCCGAGCTTGTAGATCCGCCCCTCCGGAGTGACCCCCACCAGGTGGTTGTCCCCGCCGCCGTCCTCGCAGAGTACGAGGTCGCCCCAGGGCGCGACCGTCAGGTTGTCGCAGTTCTCCACCAGGTTGCCGTCGTTGGGCTCGATGAACAGCTCCAGGGTCCCTGGCGAGGCCGTCTCGTCGGGCGTTCCCTCATGTGGGCTTGGCTCGTATCGCCACACCTGTCCCTTCTTTTTCTTGCCACCGCTGGTGCATGCGAAGTAGATGGCCTCCCGGCCGTACCACATGCCCTCGCCGCGGGCGAAGCGGGCGGCGCCCTTGTTGAAGCCCTGGTCGCGCAGGTCATTCTCCGGGGACTCCACGTCCTCCATTTCGACCCAGGCCGCGGCCAGGCGGTCACCGGGAGCGACGGTCTGCAAATTGTGGTTGGACGTGTCGAGGCTCCGCCGGTCGAGGACCCTGAGCGCCTGCAGCCGGCCGCCTGCCGCGAGGCGTCCGGGCTCGTCGGGCAGGTAGCGGTAGATGAGACCGTCGCCGGCGTCCTCGGTCTGATAGACGATGCCGGTCGCCGGATGGACGGCCACGGCCTCGTGGTTGAAGCGGCCCATCGCCTTCAGGGCCACCGGCTCGACCGGCCCCGTGGCCGGGCCCACCGCGACCTCGAAGTTGTACCCGTGGTCCTGTTCGTGGTTTTCGTCGGCGCGCTGGGTCGTCTCCTCGCAGGTGATCCAGCTTCCCCATGGGGTGAGGCCGCCGGCGCAGTTGCGCACGGTGCCGGCAAGGCTGAGGTAGTGTTTCTCCACTTCACCGTCGGGGCCGAGCACGAATGTCGTCGTCCCTCCCTGCGGCGGGTCGCCGCGACCCCAGTCGTAGAACCGCTCCCGCGGTAGCTTGCCAAGACGCTCGTTCTCATCGCCGAAGGCGCCCACCTTGCGGGCCCCCGCACTGAGTTCGTGGTTGCAGATCAGCAGGGTCCGCCCCTCCGCCCCGGGAAAGGCGGCCATGGCGTCAGGCAGCCCCGGCACCCGCAAGCCATCGTCCATCTCGACGCCGGTGCGGGAGATCACCCGGTACGTGAAGCCCGCGGGCAGGTCGATGATCCCACCCTGGTCCGGCAGCATGGGGCCGTAGCCCGCGGTGATCCCCTGCTCGGCGGCCTCCCCCCACACCACGAAGTGCTGCAGCCCCTGGAATCCCACGGTGACGGCGGTCGCTGACTTCAGGAACTGTCTTCTGGTGACTGGCATCTATTCGATCCTCCCTCAGAAGCTGTCTTAAAAACCTTGTGGTCTTCGCGCGGCTGCAAACGCTTCGGTCTGAGTTGGTCAAATCCACCCACGAAGGCAAGGGGTGCGCAGCCTTGGTACGTTCAGACAGGGGCGAATTCGCCCGAAGGCGCTTATTGCTCCTCAGAAGTAGCCGTGTCGTCCTCCCCGGTCCCCTGATCGGTCCTCGTCTGCTCGTCAAGCCGGCGTTTTTCTTCTTCGCGCCTGCCCAGTTCCAGGATGGCGTTCCGGTATTTTCCGCTGGATTTCCCGGCATTGGCTCGCCGCAGTGCGGTTCGCGCCCGGTCGAATCGATCCGTATACATATAGCTAAGGCCAAGATTGTAATAGGCCTTATGGACTTCCGGCGAATCAGAGTATGTATTCGCCGCTTCCTGAAAGACGTCGACCGCGGCGTCCCAGTTGCCGGCCTGGACCATTCGGAAGCCGCGTTCCAGGTCCGGTATTTCCTTGGCGGTTTCAAAAGAGACATATACGCGCTCGCTATACGGCACGATCATCCGCTCTACGGCGCGTACGATATCCGTCCGGCATTTCGCGAAGAGCCGCCTGCGATCCGCATTGTCGATGCTCGCCTTCGCCGGCGTCTTTCCCGAGGTCCTTATCGTCTCACGCCTGGAGAAATTCCTGCCGGCCAATATCTCTGACGTGCGCAGATCCACAACTCGCAGCTGGACCTCCACTCGTGCGGTACCCTTGCGTTTGTATTCCCGCCCGGTGGCTCCCTTTTCCGTCTTTCTGTTTTTCTTTTTCTGGTCTTCGACGATTTCCTCTTCGTCGTATTCGTAGGCCATGATGCCGCCCGAGATGAGCACGACGTTCCCTATATCGGCTTCCCGGCCGCCCCCGGCTTTCAGGCTCTCATAGTCGAGGAGCTTAAACCGATCGGACAGTGCAATGGTCTGCGACATCTCGGCTGTAAATCGTCGGATCCAGGTGTCTCCGGATTCCACGCCCTGCAGAAATTTACCCAGATCATCCAGCTTCGATACGAATCCACTCCTCGCTCCCTTGAATTCACCAACGGTGATTCCGTCATACTCGCTCAGGTTGATTTCGGCCGGACGGGTTACGAGAATGGAGACGTTCCTGCCGGCGCAGCCTGTGATCCATCCCGAGACGACAAGGGCTGACAGGAGAGTGAGATTGCACGAAACCTTTCTGTTCATCGTACTCTGCTCCCGTTGCAATGGCGATCCGGCGCACCGGTGTTCAGCCGCGCTTATGGATTTCAACACGAAAAAGGGTCGAGCGCTCTTCAGCAGCCACGACCCTCGTCTCCTGGCGATGCATCAAATGCGTCTGGCGACTTCAGGCTGGATCTCTTCGTACTCGGGAAAGCGGCCCTCTTTCAACTTGGAGAAGGCGAGTTCGCCGTCGATGGTGACCTCAAAACGCCCGCCGCCGGCGGGAATGAGCGTAAAGCTATCTATGTCCTGCTTGAATTCTCTCAGAAGCCTGTCCGTCAAACTGACGGTCTGATCTTCGTAGCCTCAAGCCGCGCAGTATTCGATGTCGATTCTGGGCATGTGGCGCCTCCCTGACGTCTACGGATGAAAGATGAGCGAAGAGCGAGGAGAGAGGAAAGAGGAGTGAGGAGTGAGTAACGATAAAGAGCGGATCGGGAAACGCGAATGGAAAGAGGAGTGAGAGGCCCTTGACTCGTCTTCTCTCTTTTCTCACTTCTCTCCGCTCTCTCCTCGACTATTGCCGTCTCTCTCTTCTCGCTTCTCTCCACTCTCTCCTCGCTGTCCCCTGTCTAATATATCCCGTCCGGCCATGATTGTCAATGTCAGGCCAGTGGGATCGGTGTATATGGGGAATCCGCTTGACCGGCGACCTCGCGCGGGTTAGATTGCGTCGGCATTCCAGACTGTTGTCGGAAGTGTACGAAAGGGAGAATTATCATGTCCCGGGACCGCGCCTACGACGATCTCATCGGCAGGTGGAAGGAACTCAATCTGCTGGAATCCTGCGCGGCCGTGCTGGGGTGGGACGAACGCACGTATATGCCCCGCGGCGGCGCAGCGCACCGTGCCGAACAGCACGCCCTGATGGCCGGAATGGCGCACGAGCGCGCAACGGCGACCGAGGTGGGTGATTTGCTGTCGCGCATCGAGGAAGGCGATGAGCAACTTCCTCCCGATTCAGCATCGGCTGTAAACGTCAGGGAAATCCGGCGTGAATACGACCGGCGGACGAAACTGCCGCGGTCACTGGTGGAGGCGCTTGCGAAGGCGACGACGCTGGCGGAGCATGCCTGGCAGGAGGCGCGGGAGAAATCGGCGTTCGAGCGGTTCCGGCCGGAGTTCGAAGAGGTTCTGCGGCTCACCCGGGAGGTGGCAGCGGCGCTCAGGGCGGGAGGGACGGCCTACGACGCGCTTCTGGACCGGTTTGAACCCGGTGAGACCTCACGGAATCTCAAAAGGGTGTTCGGCGCGCTCCGGGACGAACTGGCTCCGCTGGTCGCGGCCATCGTGGATGCCGGCAGGGAGCCCGATGCGTCAATCCTGACGCGGGACTATCCAGTGGCACGACAGACGGCGTTCGGCATTGCCGCGGCAGAAGCCATCGGGTTCGACTTCGAGCGAGGGCGGCTGGACGAGACAGTGCATCCTTTCTGCACCGGGATCGGTCCGGGCGATACGAGAATAACCACCCGGTACGACCGCAACCAGTTTGCGCAGGCTTTCTTCGGGACGCTTCACGAGGCGGGTCACGGCCTGTACGACCAGGGGCTGGACGCGGCGCATTCCGGGACGCCGATGGCGGAGGCCGTGTCTCTGGGAATTCACGAGTCCCAGTCCCGGATGTGGGAGAATTTCGTAGGACGCGGCAGAGCGTTCTGGACGCACTTTTTCCCGAAAGCGCGGGATGAGTTTCCCGCGGCTCTGGCTGATGTTTCGCCGGATGCGTTCTATTTCGCCGTCAATGACGTGCGACCGTCGTTCATCCGGGTGGAAGCGGACGAGGCCACGTACAATCTGCATATTCTCCTGCGGTTCGCTCTCGAGGAGGCGCTTGTGGAGGGCGATCTGGCGGTAGCGGACGTTCCCGGCGCCTGGAACGAGCGGTTTGAGAGGGATTTCGGATTGAAGCCGCCGGACGATGCCCGCGGGTGTCTTCAGGACGTACACTGGAGCGCGGGATTGATCGGATATTTCCCTACCTATACGCTGGGAAATCTCTACGCCGCTCAGTTTTTCGAAGGGGCCCGCAGGGACCTGGGCGATCTCGAAGGGCAGTTTGCCGAAGGAGAATTCGGTCCGCTTCTGGGTTGGCTGAGGGAAAGGATCCATCTGCATGGAAAGCGCTATCCGGCAACGGAACTCGTGGAGGCGGTCACAGGGAAGCCTCTGGATCACAGGGCATTGATGATGCATCTGAAGGCCAAATTCGGGCCGCTGTATGGGGTCTGAGCCTTCCAGCCGCCGGCCGGTCATTCTGGATGCGGATCCGGGGGTGGACGACGCCCTGGCCATCATGCTGGCGCTGGGCTCCCCCGAACTGGAAGTGCTTGGCATCTGCACCGTGAGCGGCAATGTGCCGCTGGATACCGGAACCGGAAACGCGCTGAAGGTGCTGGCACTGCTGGGCCGCAGCGAGGTCCCGGTTTACCCGGGCGCCAGCCATCCGCTCAGGAAGAAAGCCGTTTACGCCACCGAGGTGCACGGGCAGGAAGGACTGGGGGATTCCGCATTGCCGCGGCCGTGCCGCTCGCCATCGGGTGACGCGGTTTCGTTTATCGTCGAAACCCTGTCGGCGCGTCCGGGAGAGGTGACCCTGATCGCCGTCGGCCCGCTGACCAACCTGGCCCTGGCGGAAGCGCGGGCGACCGGGGTGTTGAAAAAAGCCCGGGAGGTGTGTGTGATGGGCGGCGCCGTTGACGAGCCGGGCAACATTACGCCCGTGGCCGAGTTCAATTTCTTCGCGGATCCCGACGCCGCGAGGCAGGTCGTTCGTTCCGGGGCATGCATCACGCTGGCGCCGCTGGACGTCACCCATCGGGTGGCGCTGGTGGCATCGCACCTTGCGCGGATGCCGGCAACGTCCGCAGGTCGGTTTGTGGAAGAGGCGGTGCGGCCGGCCATGGAGCTTGCCGTTCGGCTTCAGGCGGGGCGCCGGTTTTTTCTGCACGATCCGCTGGCTGTCGGGTTGGCGATCGATCCGTCCTTCTTCCGAATCGAGACGGTATTCGCGGACGTGGAGACAGAGGGCGATCTCACCGCGGGACAGGTGGTGGCGGACCGGCGGTCGTTCACGCAGGACGGAAACCGCAATGGACTGCCGGTGAGATGCGCGCTGGGGGTGGACGCCAACCGGTTTCTGGAGTTGTTTTTGTCCCGTGTTTTTCCTGAAGCGGTTTAGTGAAGGGGTTTCCGACGTTGAAAGCGATCATCATCGGCGCGGGACGGGGAATGCGATTGATGCCGCACACAAAGAACGCGCCGAAATGCCTTGCCGAAGTGAAAGGAAGGCGCATTCTGGATTGGGGCCTCGACGCGTTGCGTTCGGCCGGTCTGCGAGATATCGTATTCGTCGGTGGTTACCGGATCGAGCAGGTCCAGTCCGAATATCCCGGCCTTACGTATTGTCACAACGCTGACTGGCCCGATAACAACATCCTGATATCGCTGATGCACGCGGAATTCCACATGGACGATGGCTTCGTCTGCGCATATTCGGACATTCTCTACAGACCTGAGATTGTCTCGGACCTGATGCGCAGTTTGCACGAGATCACGCTGGTCTGCGACACGGCCTGGCGTGCGCGGTACCGGAAGCGGACCGAGCATCCCGAAAACGACGCCGAGAAGGTGGCCAGCGTGGGCAACCGGGTGGTAGCGATCGGAAGGAACCTGCCCGGCGAAATCGCCCACGGCGAGTATACGGGCATCGCCAGATTCGGACCGGAGGGAATCATGCAGTTGCGGGATGCGTATCACCGGGCAAAGTCGCTCTACAACGGGCGGCCTTTTCAATCGGCCGCCACCTTTCAGAAAGCATATTTGATCGACCTCTACCAGGAGATGCTGGACGCCGAGGTCCCAATCCATCTGATGGAGACGGACGGAGGGTACATGGAAATCGATACGAATCAGGATTTCCGGATCGCACGGGAGGAATGGTAGCTTGGGAAATAACCGGATTTTATTCCCCGCGGGCGTCGTCGGGAGCATGCCCCGGTCGCAGTTCGTCCGGGACCTGCTTGATCCCGATAAGGCGCCTGATGATCCCCACGAGCTTTCCGTCCGGATGGATGCCGCCGTGGACTACGTTCTGGCGTTGCAGGAAGCCGCCGGCCTGGACGTCGTCTCGGACGGGGAGTACCGCCGCCGGTCCTATATCGGCATTATCGCCGACGTCGCGGACGGGTTCGTACGCGAACGGAAGGAAGGAATCTGGTGGCACACGGTGGTGGAACCCGTCGAAGCGAAACGGACGGGTCTCGCCGCGGCCGAGGCGACGTACCTGAAGGCGCGGACCGGTAAAGCCGTCAAGGTGTGCCTGCCTTCTCCCTATCTGCTGGGCCAGCGGATGTGGCATCCGCGACGTTCGATCGACGCGTATCCCACGCGCGAGGCGTTCATGCGCGCGCTGGTGCCGATTCTGAGGGGCGAATTGCTGCTGCTGCAGGACGCGGGCGCGGATGTGGTCCAGTTCGACGATCCGCATCTCTGTCTTTTTGTGGATTCCGATGTTCGCGGGAGATACGAGAACCCGGACCGGGAGGTGGACCTCTGCGTGGATCTGCTGAACGAGATTGTGGACGGCGTTGACGGATTGGCCGTGGCCGTGCATCTGTGCCGGAGAAACAAGGGCCGGGCCGGCTGGGTCGGCGAGGGAGGATACGGGCCGATTCTGCCCGCCCTGCTGCGATTGAACGTGGATCAATACGTAATGGAATTTACCGTCCCCGCCGCGGGCGATATGGACGTATTGGAACAGATCCCGCAAGACAGGCAGGTGGGATTGGGTTGTGTGGACTGCAGGTCTCCATGCATCGATCCCGTTGCCGAGATTGCGCATCGGGTGGAAATGGCTCTGGAATTCCTGCGTCCCGATCAGATTCTCCTGAATCCCGACTGCGGCTTTGCCCCGGGCAATGCGGCGGAGATCCCTGTTGAAGAGGCTTTCGCCAAACTGCGCAATGAAGCGGGCGCCGCGCGACTGCTGAGAAAGAAATACGGGTAGGCGCGAACCGTGGTTTCCGTCGCGCTTCAGGGATTCTTGCGGAGCTGGAGGTACGACTCGTATCGCTGGCGGGAGACTTCCTCGCTGTCCACTGCATCCTTTACGATGCAGCCCGGCTCGCCGACGTGGGTGCAGTCCCGGAACCGGCAGTGTCCGGAGAGGTTCCGAAACTCGGGAAAGAGCCCGTCGATTTCTTCCGTATCAATCTCCCACAGGTGGAATTCCCTCATGCCCGGCAGGTCGCCGACCATGCCTCCGGCTTCGAGTTCGACGAGTTCCGTGTGGGTGGTCGTGTGACGGCCTTCCCCGGTGGTTTCGCTGACTTCGCTCGTCCGCAGCTCGAGTCCCGGCTGCAGCCAGTTGAGCAGGCTGGATTTTCCCACCCCCGACGGCCCCATGAAGAGCGAAATCCGGTTCCTGAGGAGGTTCAGGAACGCTTCCTCGCCTCTGTCGGAAACGATGCTGGTGAACACGGCCGGGTAACCGATTTTTTCGTAAATCGACGCCATCGTCTCGAACGCGGCCGGGCAGGGCAGATCCAGTTTGTTGAAACAGATGGCGGCCGGGATCTCACACCATTCCGCAACGGCCAGCATACGGTCGAGCATACTCCAGTCCGGAAACGGTTCAGCCACCGAAAAGACCGGGATGAGCTGGTCGATGTTGGCGGCCAGGATCTGTTCTTTCCGTGAACTGCCGGATGCCCGCCTGGATATCTTGTTCCGCCTCGGCAGGATCTCACGGATCAGACCGGTATTCCCTTCGCCTGTATCGATTCGCACCTGGTCACCGATGGCGACCGGATCCACGACGCGAGAGCGTCGAACGGCCTGTACCCGCTTTCTCCGCGAACCGGGCGCCGCTTCGGGATATTGAAGCTGTTTTCTCAATTTGCTCGACACGGCGCAATCCACCACCCGGCTTCCGGCGGCCACATAGTAGTGCCTCCGGTGTTCCCGGATAACAATGCCTTCGATATGCTCCATAACGGTTCCGGACAGTTGAAGACGTTTCGATTCGCTATCTTGCGCCGGGGTTCTCCGGATTTCCAACATGCTGATAAAATAAAGCTTACGGTTGATGCCGATCATCGAACATTGGGTCGCGGGGACCGAAAATACAGAGCCGGCGATTCGTTGTCAAGAGAAACGACTTCGCAGCGCATTTTCCGGATCGCGTCCGCGGGGAGCCCGGCGAATCGGGTTGACTTTGCACAGCCGTTTGTATATTCTTCCAGAGGCGGGAAGAGGTGAGACGGAAGCCGGGAGAAGAAATCCTTGCCGATCTGTTCCTCCTCTATGCCTCCGGCATAATTTGAAACCCAACGAGGCAGGTCGTCTCTAACCTCTTACGTCTCCCGTCTCCCCGCATTCTTTCTTCTCTCTACCCGCATTCAGGCTTTTTGTGGCCAATTTGGCGCTTATCTTTTTTTCGAATTGAGATTTTATCGTGGAACAGGATCTGTCACCGATTTTCAAGCGCTGGATCTTCGATCCTCAGAAGACCTGTGCCAGAAAGATCGTGGGAATCGACGGAAGGGAAAAGCTTCAGGTCCGTTTCGAGCTCGGCCTCCTCCAGATGGAAATGACCGGTCGCCCGGACGGCAAGTCACCGAAGGGATATGAGTCCGCCCTCGATGCGTACCTGGATCGCCTGGAAGCCCACCGCCGGCAACACGGTTCGGACGAAGGATTCCGGCTGGATGAACAGGCATGCAATGTGTTGTGGACGGAGGGCGTACAATTCTATCAGCGGTACGTCTGTCTGATGCACCTGGGCGATTACGAAGGCGTTCTAAGGGATACCACGCACAATCTGGCACTGCTGGATCTGGTGAGGACATTCGGCGGCGATGAAGAGATCAAGTGTGAATTCGAGCGTTCAAGAACGTGCGTGCTCATGGTACATACCCGGTCCAAGGGCGAAATCTGTTTGCAGAATGGAAATTCAGAGGGCGCGCTGGAGGTGGTGCGGGAGGGAATCGAGGAAATCCGGAGCTTCCTGATCGGGTCCGGGGAACCGGACTCGCTCGAATCCAGCGATGAGCTGCGTACGCTGGAAGACTGGGAGGAAGAGATTCGGCGGCAATATCCCGCCCGCGACAGGAAGGACCTTTTGACGCAAATCCAGACGGCGGTTGCCCGTGAGCGTAACGAACAGGCCGCGATCCTGGGGAACCGTCATCGCGGATTGAACTAAGAAGCTGTCTTAAAATTCCCAGCGGTCTTCGCGGGGCTCCGGCGCCGGGTGGACGGCAAAATCGCATATTCCGAATCTGAACAGCAGTGCGTTTCCAGATCCGGTTTTTTTGTTTTTGGTGGGAGAGCGGTTCACCCTTTCGCAGCCAAAGGGCAGGCCGACTCGAAGGGAGCAGTGGATGAATCCGGAGTTCATGATCGCGCGCAGGCACTTCCGGTCTTTGCGCGCCAGGAGACGAATCTCCTTTACGATAATTATCGCGGCGGTCGGCGTGGCGTTGGGGGTGTCGTCGCTGGTGATCGTGATGTCGGTCATGAACGGTTATACCAATATGATCCGCGAGCGTCTGCTGGGCGTGAACGCGCACATGACGGTGCGCAGGTCCTATAGGAAGCCCATTGAGGACTACAGGCCCGTGATCCGCACCCTGGAAGACCAGCCTGAAGTGCTGGCGGCGTCTCCATTTATTCACGCGGAGGGGTTTGTCTTCCGGAAACCGGCCGGAGCGGGCGTGGTGAAATCGGGTGTTCTGGTGCGAGGTGTGGACCCGTCGGCCTTTGTGCGCACCAGCGACATCGGCATGTACATCCGGGACGGAGAAATCGACCTCGGTCCACTTGAGAAAATGGGCTCGCGGGCGGTAAACGGCATCCTGCTGGGCCAGGTTCTGGCACAAAGGCTGGATGCGGGCCCGGGGGACGATCTGTACCTGGGCCTGGTACCCAGGGATGTATTCGGCGGCCGCGGGCGCCGTTGGCAGCGTTACCGGGTGACAGGGGTCTTCAACACCGGTTATTTCGAGTTCGATTCCCGGCACGTTTATATCTCGCTTGCCGCCGCGAGGCGGGATCTGGGCTGGCAGGACGTCGTAACCGGTATTCGACTGCGATTGGAGGATCCAATGTCAGCCGAGCGGCTGGACGCGACGTTCAGGCAGCTCCTCCGTGAGACGTATCCGGGTCTTTTTTCTTCGTCATGGACTCGGAACTTCGGGAATTTCTACGTATTGATCCAGTTGCAGAAATGGACGTTCTTCCTGATTCTGAGCCTGATCGTGGTTGTGGCGGGGTTCAACATCATCAGTATTCTGACGATGAATGTCACGGACCGCCGCCGGGAAATCGGAATTCTGAAGGCAATGGGAATGATCCCGGGTCGAATCGGCCGGATCTTTACCCTGGAGGGCGCGGTCGTCGGCGTGGCGGGAATCGCAATCGGGAATCTGCTCGGGTTCTCCCTTTGCTGGATTCAGAAGCGGTTCGAATTGATTCGAGTGCCTGGAGAAGTCTACTACGTCAGTTCGCTGCCGGTGGAGATGCGGCCCGAGGATTTCGGGCTCGTATCCCTGTGCGCCGTTCTGATCTGTTATCTCTTCAGCCTGTTCCCTTCCCGGGACGCGGCGGCCCTGGATCCGGTGGATGCAATCCGCTATGAGTGATCGTCGGCGAGCGGCGCCCCCGGGGGCCGGGAAAGCGGTGGCGGCCGCGTGATTCCGTACGATGTCTGCCGACCTGGACGGAGGATCGGTGATGGTTGAGATCCTGATTGCGCGACGGTATCTTCGCTCGATGCGGCGCCGGAAACGGGTCTCGTTCACTGTGGCGGTGGCGGCAGCCGGCGTAGGTCTGGGCGTGGCTGCGCTGGTAATCGTGTTGTCGGTGTCGAACGGATTCTCAACGCTGGTATGGGACCGGTTGCTGGGAGTGAACGCGCATGCCACCGTCAGGAAGGAAGCGGGGCAGCGGATTGTGGCCCCGCAGGAACTCCTGAATGCGCTGTCCTCCCTTCCGCAGGTTGGAGCCGTTTCTCCATTTGTGGCATCTGAAGGCGCCCTGCTGCACAGGTCCTTCGAGGAGGACGTATACAGCGCGGGTGTGATGGTGAGGGGCGTGACGCCGGACGGACTGGAAGCGGTAAGCGATCTGGCGGATTATATCTGGGGAGGCGCCCTGGACCTGGGGCCCCGGGAAGCGGAAGGGCGGGGGCGGGTATACGGGATCGTGATCGGTCGCTGGCTCGCCGATCAACTGGGCGTACGGGTGGGATCGGAGGTGCATCTGTGGATCCTGCCGCAGGAGATTTTCGCGGCACAGACCCGGTTCCGGCGTTACGTGGTCACCGGCATCTTCAGCTCCGGCAACCCTGAGTTCGATAGCGGTCTGGCCTATGTCTCGCTCGACGCGGCCCGAAGGGACCTGGGCTGGGAGCGCCACATTACAGGCGTCCGCCTCCGTTTCGACGATGCGTTTCGTGCGCAGGCAATCAGTGCGGTCGTCGAGAAGGCGGTCAGACGGCTGGACCCGGCGTATGCCGTCCACCCGTGGATGCGGGACCACGGCAATCTGTATTTTTCCATTCACCTGGAGAAGTGGGCGAGTTTTCTGGGTATCGGCTTGATTGTGGTGGTAGCCGGCTTCAACATCGTAAGCGTACTGACCATGAACGTCGCGGAGAGGCGCCGGGAAATTGGCATTCTGAAGACCCTGGGGGTACCGCCGCACAGGATTGGACGGATATTCAGCGCGCAGGGGCTGGCCGTCGGGCTGTCCGGTGTATTGCTCGGAAATCTGCTGGGGTTTGCCCTGTGCTGGATACAGCAGCGATACGAACTTCTGGAGATTCCCGGAGACGTCCTGATCACCCGGGCTTTGCCCGTGGAGATGCAGGCGACTGACTTTCTGGCGATTTCGGCTTCCGCCGCCTTGATCTGCTATCTGTTCACGCTGTACCCTGCCAGAGACGCGGCCGCGCTGGACCCCGTCGAGGCAATCAGGACGTAATTCCCAGTCCCGGAAAGCCAAAATGGACCCCGATCCTTTTAAATCGTATCCACCGGGCGACCCCAGGCGTCCACCATCGAGGGTGTTCCTCGTGCTGCTGGCCGTTGCCGTTGCAACCGCGGTCACGCTGTTCGCCGCGCTCATCGTCTATCTGCGCGAGGTCTGGACAGCCCGGCCGCTGGGATAGAGTGTATGGCTGAAGTCAAAAGCGAAGAGGCCCGGACGACTATCCGGGCCTCTTCGCTTTCCCACACGGCAACGCAGTTCAGTACGTGGCGCGTCCGCCGCTGACGTCGTAACACTGCCCCGTTGTAAAGGTGGCCTCGTCGGAGGCCAGAAAGTGTACCAACGCGGCAACCTCGCCGGGTTTGCCCAGGCGGCCCATTGGTATCTTGGATGTGAGAATGGCGGCCCGTTCCGGATCCAGGCTCAGGGTCATTTCGGTTTCGATGAGCGCCGGCGCGACGCAATTGACCCGGATGTTGTCGTCCAGAACCTCCTTCGCCAGCGCCTTCGTAAAACAGATGACACCGGCTTTGGAAACCGAGTAGGCCGCCATGTTGGCGTTTCCCTCTTTGCCGGAAATCGAGGCGATCGATACGATTGCGCCCCGCCTGCGTTCCGCCATGTGTCCGATGACCGCACGCGAGCAGAGGAAGACCCCCTTGACGTTTGTGTTCATCACACGGTCCCAGTCCGATTCGGTGAGATCGCGAACCGGCGCCTCGGGGCCCACGACACCGGCGTTATTGACCAGGATATCGATCTGACCCAGGCGGTCGAGTACGTCGTTCACCATCCGGGTTACATCCTCACTGATGGAGACATCCGCCTTCACGGCCAGGCTGATGGAGGAAGGCGTGACGGCCGGCGGGTCGAGGTCCGCGATCGCGACGGACGCGCCCGCATTCGCCAGGCGTTCCGCGATCGCGGATCCGATGCCCCTGGCGGCCCCAGTGACGAGCGCAACGCGGCCGGTGAGGCCCATGAACTTTTTTGACATGGTTGTTCGCTCTATCCGTGAATATGACCTTCGTTCAAGTCGTAATGGTAACAATCAAACCCCTATTCCACATCCACCGGCAAACAAACTGTATTCGTAGGTGCGACCCTTGTGGTCGCCCTGGTATCGGCTCCCTTCAAAAGATCTCCGCCTCGTCCATAAATTCGATGAGCTTCCGGTTCGCCCTGGAGAAAGCGTAATCACCGAGACCGTCGTGCGGGACCCATCTCACGTCGGAGCAGTTGAGAGCGCGTGCCTCGCCGCCCCTGTAGTCGCATTGAAAGGCGTGCATGGTCACGCTGAAGTGGGTAAACGCGTGCCTGACGGTCCTGAACCGGTTCCGGACGGCTGCGTCGACGCCGGTTGCCTCTCGCACGGCGCGCATGCAGGTATCGCGCAGGGATTCTTCGTCCGTCTGACGTGCTGAGGGAAACTCCCAGAGCCCGCCAAGAAGCCCGTTTTCCGGCCGCCGGGCAATCAGGACGCTATCGTTCCTGGATACGATTCCGACGCCCAGGATATAATGCGGACGCGGTTTCTTTGGCGCCCTGACCGGGAGCGAATCCGCATTGCCGGCGCGAAACGCCGCACAGTGTCCGTTTACGGGACAGGACCCGCAACGGGGCGCGCGGGGGCGGCAGACCGTTGCGCCAAGTTCCATTATCGCCTGGTTGTACTCGCCGGCATCACCGCGGTGCAGCAGGTTGTCCGCCAGTTTCTGAAGATTCGCTCTGGTGCGGGTTTGCCCCGTGTCGTCCTTTATTCCGAAGAGGCGACACAGCACGCGGATGACGTTGCCGTCGAGTACGGCGTAGTCCCGGTCGTAGGCGATGCTCAGGACCGCGGCCGTGGTGTACGGTCCAAAGCCGGGCAGAGAGGCGAGTTCGTCGTAGACATCGGGCACGGCGCCGTCGAATCTGTCCACGATATACCGGGCGGTTTTGTGCAGATTTCGGGCGCGGGTGTAGTATCCGAGGCCCTCCCATGCCTTGAGAACGCGGTCCCGGGGCGTACTGGCGAGAGCCTGCACGGTTGGGAATTCCCTCAGAAAGCGCCTGTAGTAAGGAACAACGGTCTCGACCCGTGTCTGCTGGAGCATGAACTCGGAGAGCAGGACCCGATATGGATCGGTCGTATTGCGCCACGGAAGATCCCGCTTCTCCCGACGATACCAGGCGAGCAGGCTCCGTTTTATCGCTGCACGTTTGGATGGAGTGACTTTCATGTCGACGAGGGATGAACGTCACGTAGCCGCGTCCGGGCGGTCTTCGTTGCGGCGACGTTTCTCTTCGGCAATTTCACTGGCGTGCCCTTTGACCACGTCGGGCGGGCTGCTTCTGATCAACTGCTGCAGCGCCAGCAGGAACAACAGGATGTCTTCGCCATAACCCAGGTGGGGGAACAACGCTTCCGGCAACAGGTCCACCGGAGATATCCCGTAGAGTATGATGAGGTAGACCAGCAGTTTGCTGTACCATGGCACGCGCGGGTCTTTCATCAGACGCCAGGACAGTCTGATATATTGGGGCAGGCGAAAGAGAATGGAGATGAGGCCGCGCATGGCAGTAGCAATCGGGGTCAGGTGGACGCAATTCCCGTCGTCATTCGGGCTGCTAACCCCTGCCAAGGAAGGATCTGACCCTGGGATGACTCAGCACGTCCGGATTGATGATGTGCGCGGGTTCCCGACCCTCCAGAGCGTCGGTGATCTGGCCGAAAGTCCTGTGGTCCAGGCGTACCGCCGAGGCGTCGGTCATGCCGGCGTTGTGGTTGGTACAGATGATTCGCGGATGTCCCTTGTGGATGGCGCGCGGACCGTCCACCGGGTCGTCCACCACGTAGTACCAGAGTCGTTCTTCGACAATGGCGCGGTTGACGGCGACGTCGTCCACCAGAGTGCCCCTCGAGGGGTTGATGAGGGTGGCATGTGGCTGCATGGCGCAAAGGAGATCGTATGTGACGAGGGTGTCGGCTCCGGATACATGCAGGGAGACGGTATCGCATTCCCTGAAAAGGTCGATCGGATCGCCGACAGACTCCGCCCCGAATCGTGCCGCGAGTTCGGCGATGTCCGGGCGGACGTCATAGACGAGCAGACGCCCGCGGTCGCCGAGGAGCGGCTTCGCGCGTTCGGCGACGGCCTGACCGATGCGGCCGAAACCGTAAAGGCCGAGCGTGGTTTCCGCGGCTTCGTAGGTCCGGATGAGCGAGAAGTCGCCGCTGTGGGAGAGACGGTTCAGCGTGTAGACCCTTTTCAGCGTCGCCATCCACTGGGCAATGGTGTATTCGGCCACCGTGACCATATGTTCGGGAGCAATGGTGACGATCACGCCGTGCCGCGCGGCCGCCTCCAGGTTGACTTTCTCGTAGCCGACGCCCCACCTGGAGATGACTCGCAAGTCCGTCGCCGCTTCATAGAAGCTGTCGTGAATCAGCGAGGAATTCGCGATAACGCCAACCACTCCGGTTCCTTCGTCTTCCGTCAGTTCGCCCGCATAGTAATCAACGCTGGCGAACTTGCGCAGATTCTCCACCTCCTCACGGCGGCTTTCCGAGTCGAATTCGGGGTTCCTCAAATTGCCGGACAACAGGATTCTTCGTGACATGCAATTCCTCTGGTAATTGAGAAGCCGTCTATAAATTCCCAGCGGTCTTCGCACCTGTCTGCGTGCGACGCGCAGGCAGGCGGCTGCAAAAGCGCCGGTCGGCGATGGTCAAACCCGCCAGATTATGCCTGGTCCCTGTCAACCATTTCCTGTACGATTTCACGCAGGACGCTTCGCTGAACCTTTCCCGTGGACGTTACCGGCAGCCGGTCCGGATCGAACGGTATGGTCTTGAAGGGTGCTTCGAAGGGACTGAGATTCGCCACGGTCCCTGCCTGTCCCGCATTGAGTATGCGCCGGGCCGCTTCCTTCTGCATTCCGGGCGCCAAACCGTTGCGGAAGACGAGCGCGGCGCACACCTCCTGCCCCCAGCGCTCGTCCTCCAGGCCGGTAACGTAGGCCGCGGCGAGTTCGGGAAAGGCTTCCACGAGGGCGTTTTCAACGGCAATCGGCGAGATGTTTACGCCGCCCTTGATAACGATCTCCTTTTTTCGGCTGTGTACGAAGTAGTAGTCCCGGCCGCCGATGGCGCGGCGGTAGCCGATATCGCCCGTGTGAAACCAGCCGTTCCGGAAGACCTCTTCCGTGTACGCTGGCTGGTTGAGATATCCGCCGGATACAACGGGCCCGCGAACCAGAATTTCACCCGGTTCGCCGGGGTTCGGATCGCCGTCGAGGCGGATATTGTTGTTGTCCAGCTCTACTCCGGCGGCATTCTGCTCCAGTGCTTTCCTGTATTCGTCATCGGGCAGGTCGGGCGGAACGCCGGTTACCCGCAGGCTGACTTCAGTGGTGCCGTAGCCCTGGATCAGGCGCACCCCGAAACGATCGTGGAACCGCACGGCGGGGCCGGCGGGAACGGGCGCGCTGCCAATCATTATCTTTTCGAGCGCGGAGATGTCGTGTCCGGCCGAGACGAACGCATCGGCGTCTGAAAGAAGGTCTCGCATAATCGTGGGGACGATGCTGCTGGAAGTGGCTCTCTCTTCCGCGATGACCGGCCAGAAACTGGAGGCGCTGTAGCGGGAGTTGAGAACGAGCGTTCCACCGGCCATGAACAGTGCAATCGAGAACACCGTTGAATTCACGTGATGAAGCGGCAGGACCAGGCTCAGGCGTTCGTTTTCGTCGAAGTGCAGCCACCGGCCGATGCCGTCCGCATTGCTCACGATGCTCTGCCGTGTGAGCAGGACGCCCTTGGGCTTGCCGGTCGTTCCGGACGTGTAGAGAACGATACCCGTGGCCTGTTCCCCGATGGGGTCGCCGCTCCATTCGGGTTCGAGGTCGGAGGACCGATCGGCGTCGTCCGACAGAAGGCTGTCCGTGGCCACGATCGGGACTTCAGGTGCGATTCTCCGTTCGGAATCCAGATGCTCCGGGAGCACACACAGCAATTTGACGCTGGAGTCTTCGAGTTTGTATCGTTTCCGTTCCGGCGCGTCGCGCCTGAGATCCAGGGGGACCGCGGCGGCGCCAAGGCGGAAGAGGGCCTGGGTGATCAACAGGATTTCGGGACAGTTGGTCATCGCCAGGGATACGCGGTCACCGGGGCCGATGCCGTAGTCATCGCGGAACCGGCCTGCCAGCGCGGCCGTCCGCCGGTCCAGGTCTCCGTATGTGACAACCGACCTTTCTTCCCGTTCCAGGTCGCGGAAGACGATGGCCGCCTGTTCCTCGCCGTGCGATGCCCGATGTCGAAGAAGGTGCGTGAAGTTCCTCCATGGAAATCGATAGACGTGCGGACGGCCATTCTTGAGACATGTGAAGATCCGTGGATCCATAGTCGTTGTTCTGTTCGCGACAGGAACCGGAAGAGGCGCCGGGAAGCCCGATCAGGTCCCTTCGGCGCCGCATCGGGCCCTGTGGAGAAGGTGATGGTCGGCCAGGACGAGCGCGATCATGGACTCGACCATCGGGACGGCGCGAGGCAGAACGCAGGGATCGTGGCGGCCCCGGCCGGATAACGTGGCGGGGTTGCCGTGAATATCTACAGTCTCCTGGGTCCTGAGGATGGTTGCGGTCGGCTTGAAGGCGGCGCGGACCACGATGTTCTCTCCGTTGGAGATGCCGCCCTGGATACCGCCGGAACGGTTGGTCCGCGTGCGTATCCGTTCTCCGTCGTTGTAGAACGGATCGTTGTGACTGGAACCGGTGAGTTTCGTGCCGGCGAAACCGGATCCGATTTCGAAACCCTTGCAGGCCGGCAGAGAGAGGATGGCTTTGCCCAGGTCGGCTTCCAGTTTGTCGAACACGGGTTCCCCCAGACCGGCCGGCACGTTGCGGGCGACGGCCTCCACGACGCCGCCCAGGGAGTCGCCGTCCTTGCGCGCCTGTTCGATCTGCCCGATCATCTGATCGGCGATTTCGGAATCTGGGCAGCGGACGATGTTGGATTCGACCTGGTCGCACGTGACGAGATCAGGGTCGATTTCTGCCGTCAGACCGCGTACGCTTTTGACAAAGGCCAGGACCTCGACCCCCAGCGCCCGGTGCAGGATCTTACGCGCGATCGCGCCTGCCGCGACGCGGCCGATCGTCTCTCTCGCGCTGGCACGCCCGCCTCCCTGCCAGTCCCGGATCCCGAATTTTGCCTGGTAGGTGTAGTCGGCGTGAGAAGGCCGGTATTTTACGCGCATTTCCTCGTAGTCTCTGGATCGGGCGTCTCTGTTCCGGACAATCAGGGAGACCGGCGTGCCCAGGGTCCTTCCTTCGAAGACGCCCGACAGGATTTCCACACGGTCTGCTTCCTTTCGCTGGGTGGTAATCCTGCTCTGGCCCGGTCTTCGGCGGTCCAGTTCGGCCTGGATCTCCTCCAACGTGATTTCGAGATCGGGCGGGCAGCCGTCTACAATGACGCCCACCCCTGCGCCGTGGGACTCGCCCCACGTCGTGATGCGGAAGAGGCGGCCGAATGAGTTGCCCATGCGACGTTCGCTCCTGGCTGGTTTCCCCTGATTTTCCGGCCGGCGAAGCCGTCGCCCCGCCCCGCCGGAAACGGCCTCAATTTACCGAATCCGCAAATCAGGGTCAAGCAAAAGTCTGTGTATGAAAGCGCTTTCGGCGCACGGACAGACGCGGCGCAAGCCCCTGATCCGCGATATCTTGACAGGGTCGGGGCGCGGGCCTATCTTGTGCTCGCCAATTCCAGTCAGGGGGACGTTATGGCGGAGCATCTTTCCGGAATTCTCGAAGAAATGACGATTGACCAGGTCAGGCGGCTCAAGCCAGGCGTTGCCGTAATTCCGGTTGGATCAACGGAACCGCACGGGCCCGCGCTGCCCTATGGTACGGACAGTTATCGTGCGGAGGCGATCGCTTACGGCGCCACCCGGGCGGCGAACGGACTGGGCGGCAGCGTGGTTTGCCTGCCCACCGTCCGCATCAGCCTGAACAACAACTTTCGCGCCTTTCCGTTCGCCTGTCGTATGCGGGTATCCACGTTCATGGCCCTGCTGAAGGACCTCGTAAAAATGTGTGAGGCGGAGGGTGTCGAAAAGGTGGTATTCGTCAACGCCCATGGAGGCAATCCGGACGTGATTCGGGCGGCAATGCGCGATCTGGCCGGCGAAGACGGCGCATTCGTCTGCATGATACAGGCGTCCTCCTGCGCGTCGCGGGAAGCCCGTCAGGTGTGCGAGAAGCCCAGCGACCACGCCGGCGAGGAGGAGACGTCTCAAATGCTCTATCTGCGGCCCGACCTCGTCCATGAGGCGAAAATCGGCGACAATCCGCGGATGCAGCCGGCGCTGGAGGTCCTGACGGAGTTCCAGGTGGATTTCGTCAGGCCCTGGCACCTTTACATGCCGGCGTCCGCCGGCGGAGACGCAACCCGCGCATCCGGCGAAAAGGGAAAGATCGTTATCGACTCGAGCATCGAAGGCACGGGCAGGTTTCTGGCCGAACTGTCCAGGGCCGACAGGAATCGAAATTTCCCCTACGCGTAACCTCAATCGAAAAAAAAGGCACTCACCACAAAAAGCACAAAAGGCACAAAAGGCACAAATGGTATCAGCGCAAGAGCGGGGCATCAAGGTCGTATAAATGGATGAACTACCGCTCACGTCCAGTGACCCCAGGTATCCGGGAACTTTGACCTCAATTCGCCCTTGTTCTTCTGTAGATTTACGACATTCAGGTCCCAGGATAATTTCGAATCAAGATTAAGAGACACGGTTCTTTCAACGTCAATACCAGAGGAGATCATGGTCAACTACAAGGACTTGGGGGTAAGACCGTTCATCAACGCAAGCGGAACGATTACGACCCTCGGCGGCAGCCTGATGCCCTCCGAGGTACTCGATGCCATGCGGGATGCGGCTGGAGCGTTTGTGGATCTTCCGGAACTGAACGAAAAGGCGGGCAGGTACCTTGCGGGCATGATCGGCGTAGAGGCGGCATTCGTGTCGTGTGGCGCAGCGAGCGGCATGCAGCTGTCGGCGGCAGCCTGTCTCACGGGAACGGACGCGGAAAGGGCCCGCGCGCTGCCTCATACCGACGGCTGGAGGAACGAGTTCGTGGTCAGCCTGGTGGATTCCCACACCTATATTCACCAGGGGATTGAGATCTGCGGCGGAAAGCTCGTCTGGGTGGGCAGCAGGACGACAGTGACGACCGGGGAGATTCTGGGCGGGATCACGGATCGGACCGCGGCTGTTGTGCATTTCCTGGGCACGCAGAGCAAGTCGCAGCTCGAAGAGGTTGTTGCCGGGGCCGATCGGATGGGGGTCCCTGTGGTGGTCGACGCAGCCGCGCAGCTTCCGCCGAGGACAAATCTGACGGAGATCGTGGACATTGGGGCGAGCCTGGCCGTCTTCAGTGGCGGCAAGGGTCTGCGCGGGCCTCAATGCACGGGTCTGGTTTTGGGAAAAAGCGAATGCGTGGACGCGGTCCGGTTGAATGCCAGCCCCTTCAGCGCGGTGGGTCGCGGCATGAAGGTGGGCAAGGAAGAGATCCTCGGGCTGTTGGCCGCAGTCGATCTGTTCCTGGCGGGGAGCGATGAGGCGGACCGGCAGGACTGGCGTCGACAGGCGACGCGCGTTGTGGAACTTGCGGCCGAGGTACCGGGCGCCGCGGCGTACGTACTGGGCGAGGGTCAGCAGGCTTCTCCCGATTTCGCCCCGAGGGCGTACGTCGATCTTGATGAGGCTGAAACTTCCAGGGTGATTCGGGCGATGCGGGAAGGGGAGCCGCCGGTCGTGGTCCGTTCAAGCGGGAGCGGAATCGTGGTGGATCCGATGACGCTGGCGCCCGGCGAGGACGAGATCGTCGGCCGACGCTTGAAGGAGGTGTTGAGCCGATGATCGATGCCCATCTGCATATCGGACATCTGGGCAGAAGTATCGAGAATACGATCAGGCATATCGACGGAATCGGGGCCGAGAAGGCGGTATTCCTGCCGATCGAGACGGCCGACAGGGAATACGAGTGGCTCACCGAAACGGTTGTGGAGGCGTACGAGCGGTACCCGGACAGAGTCATACCCTTCTGCCACGTGGACGTGACCCGGGACGACGCGGTCGCGGAACTCGAACGACGCGCCGCAACAGGGGTGTTCAAGGGATACGGCGAGCAAAAGCAGCACATTCCGTTGAATCATCCCGGTCTGGAGCGCGTGCTGGCCTTCTGCAACGAGATGCGCTGGCCCGTCACTTGGCATTTCCAGGAGGGAAGCCGGGGTTACAACCAGGGGATCGGGCATCTGGAGACGCTGGTTCGCAGGTTCCGTGACATCAGGTTCATCGGGCACGCGCAGTCCTGGTGGGCCAATATCAGCGCCGAAGTGCCGCCGCCGGAGGAGACAATGTACCCCACGGGGCCGGTGGTTCCGGGCGGACTCGCGGACCGGCTGCTGTCTGACTACGAGAATGTATATGCGGACCTGTCAGCCGGGTCGGGACTGGGGGCCGTCACGCGGGACGAGGCATTCGGCAGGGACTTCCTGATGCGCCACCGGCGGAAGCTGCTGTTCGCCACCGACTGTCCTTGTGTGGATGGACGGGGAACCGACTATACTCCCGGATGTTTTGCGGCAAAGAGTCTGCCGTTCCTGAGACGGATGGTGGACGACCCCGAGGCTCTCGAGGACATCCTGCATCGCAACGCCGTTCGCGTGATGGGATTGGACGGGGATTAATCGATCATGTCGATCGCGATAAAGGAAATTGACCTGAACGTCCTGAACATGAGAGCGCGGATGCCCTTCCGATACGGGATCGCGTCTCTCGTCGCCGTTCCCCATCTGTTCGTCCGGGCGACCGCGGAAATAAATGGACGCCGGGAGGTCGGAATCGCCGCGGACGGGCTGCCTCCCAAATGGTTTACCAAGAA
>CAZKDZ010000042.1:0-9855 GCA_964551635.1 uncultured bacterium
GCTACTTAGAAAATACGAAACTACGAATGAACGTAACTACGAAACGGCAAAAGACAAAAACGCGAAATGCGCGGAAAATTCCCGGCTGAAATCCATTGCCACAATAGGCCCAAACCGACATTGTTGCACATCAGCCTGGCAATTCAACGATTTTCATCATCGCGGGTGGCCCAGACGGGGCATGACAACTGTCTTGAGTTTACCAGTTGATTATTTACCGCCAGCGGCCTGGTTAAACTACAAAAATAGTATAATCAATACGAAAAGTGAAGTCAAGCCCTTTGCCCCCGAGACCAGGGCTCTCATTTCTGTTCCAGAAAGGCCCTCATGAAACCATCCAGATCCCCATCCATTACGTCCTGAACGCCGGATGTTTCGTACTCGGTGCGAAGGTCCTTGACAAGTTGATAGGGATGGAAGACATAGTTGCGGACCTGGCTGCCGAACTCGATCTTCTTCTTGTCCTTTTCGAGCTTCGCCCGGGCCTTCTCTTCCTCCTCCTTGTAGAGCTGGTACAGCCTGGCCTTGAGGATCTTCATCGCCGAGTTCCGGTTCTTGTGCTGTGACCGTTCGTTCTGGCACTGAACCACAATGCCGGTGGGATGGTGAGTAATCCGCACCGCCGAGTCGGTCTTGTTCACGTGCTGACCGCCCGCTCCGCTGGACCGGTAGGTATCCACACGGATATCCTCAGGCTGGATTTCCACCTCGATGTCTCCCTCCGCTTCGGGATACACTGAGACCGACGCGAACGACGTGTGACGCCTGCGGCCGGAATCGAACGGAGACAGCCGGACCAGTCGATGCACGCCCATTTCGGACTTGAGATAACCGTAAGCGAACTCCCCCTTCATTTCTATAGCCACGCTCTTTATACCCGCCGTCTCCCCCGGAAGGAGATCCAGCACATCCGCCTGGAAACCGCGGCGCTCGGCCCATCGGGTGTACATCCTCATCAGCATCTGCGCCCAGTCGGCCGATTCCGTACCGCCTGCGCCGGGATGAATCGTCAGAATCGCATCGAGGCGGTCCTCCCTGTCGGCCATCATGTGCCGGAACTCGAGCTCCTCGAGCGACACGCCCAGCGCCCGTTGTTCCCGCTGGAGGTCCTGCAGCGTCTCGTCGTCCTGCTCTTCCCGGGCAAGTTCGTACAACTCCTCCAGTTCCGTAAGACGTTCGTCCAGGTCCTGCCATCCGGTGACCCAATCCTTGTGTCCATTCAATTCATCGATGATCTGTCTCGCCCGGTCCCTGTCGTCCCAGAATCCGGGACGCTCCATCAATCCCTGCAGTTCGGCAATGCGGGCTTCCCGGGATTCCAGGTCAAAGATACCTCCGGAGATTCTCCAGCCGATCGCGATACCCCGCCATTCCGGATTTCAGGTCCGTATACTGCATATCCACTGCCATTGACGCCAACTCCTTTCGGATCTGTGAAGCCGCTTAGAAACTACGAATAAACGAGACTACGAAACTACGAAAAGGCAAGAACACGAATAGACGAAAAAACCAGACGGCGAAACTACGAATTACTCGAATAAACGCGAATAAACGAAACGGCGATTAGACGAAACTACGAGAATACATTATACACTCTTAGCCTCGTCATCTCTTCGCCTTTTCGTATTCTCGTATTCTCGTATTCTCGTATTCCCGGATCCGAGTCACCTCAGGTCAATCACCTCGATGCCGTCCGGCGGCACGAAAGTGAACAGATCCGGTTTCAGTTTCCCGTCCACTTTCAGTCGGGAGATATCGTAGGTGGTTACGTCCTCGTTCAAATTGAGATATTCCGCACGCCGGACCAGCCAGAGCTTTCGGTCCACCCACAACCTGACGCGGGAGATATAGCTCTCCTCCTGCCGGGCCGTCAATTCCACCCGGTAACAGCGCCTGCCGTCCACCCTTTCCTCTCCGGCGAGCCGGGGGTCGTAACGGTCTTCGTACCCCCCCAGAAGAAAGAGGTCGAAAAGCAGTTTTTCGTAGCTCCGGTCGCCCTTCGCCCGGTCGTAACCGCTCAGCAGAACCTGTTCATTCTCGGGTGTGTAGTTCCAGGCGCTTTCTCCATCCGACACCACGGTCTGAACCCGCGTTTCGAAACGAAACCGATTCGGTTTCTCCACGTAGAGGTTTCCGCTCAGCTGCGTCTTCTGGTCCACGAGTTTCCAGTAGTGGGATTTCGTGAACCGGGCGGAAATATTCGTGAGCTTTTCATATCGCTGCTGCTGACGGCGAATCACCTCGCGCCCGTCGATGCCCGGCACGTCCGCCGGGGTCAGGACCCCGCACGCCAACAGCAGAAACATAAGAAGCTGTTTTAAAATTACCGGTGGGTTCCCGGGCGCGAGAAACGGGGCCTCATTGCGCCGGTCTCCGTTCTCTTTCCCGTACTCACAACGCATCCGGTTCATCCTCTCCGTGCCGGTCGAGATACTCGACGCCGACAAGTACCTCGCGGCCCTTGCTGCTCCCGTCCGACGGGCCGACGATTCCGGCCTGTTCCAGTTCGTCCACGAGGCGTGCGGCACGGGCATATCCCACCTTCATGCGGCGCTGAAGCAGCGAGGCCGACCCTTGCTGGTGGGTAACCACCAGCCGAAGCGCTTCGTCGAAACGCTGGTCGCGGGACCCCTCGGCGAGCATCAGTTCGTTTTCGTCCACACCCAGGTCCAGCTGCTCCAGATCCACGCCCTGGCCGCTCACCCATTCCACCAGTCGCTCGGTTTCCTCGGTTGTCATATTCGCACCGTGGACGCGCACCGGTTCCGGTTTGCCGGCCGGCATGAACAGCATATCGCCGCGGCCCAGAAGCTTCTCGGCGCCGTTACAGTCCAGAATCGTGCGTGAATCCACTTTCGACGCCACACGAAACGCGATGCGGGATGGAAAGTTCGCCTTGATCGTACCCGTGATCACGTTCACCGACGGCCGTTGCGTCGCCAGGATCAGATGGATGCCCACCGCACGCGCCATCTGCGCCAGCCGCGCAAGCGAATCCTCGATGTCCGCCGGCGCCGTCATCATGAGGTCCGCGAGCTCGTCAACCACAACCACGATGTAGGGCAGGAGCGGGGGAACTTCGCTGCGGTCTTCCTCCGACACCGCCTCCGTGCGCATCTTCTCGAGCTTGTTGTTGAAGTCCGTGATGTTCCTCACGTTGTACTGCGCCAGGTTTCGATAACGGTCTTCCATCTCCGCAACCGCCCACCTCAACGCTTCCGATGCCTTCTGCGGTTCCGTGACCACCGGCGCCAGCAGGTGCGGAATACTGTTGTAGATGGACAGCTCCAGCATTTTCGGGTCCACCATGATGAAACGCACCTCGTCCGGGCGGCACCGCATCAGGATGCTGGTTATCAGCCCATTGACGCATACCGATTTCCCGCTCCCCGTCGCGCCGGCGATCAACAGGTGGGGCATGGACGCGAGGCTGGTGCAGACGGATTCTCCGGTGGCGGATTTGCCCAGCGCCAGCATCAGCTTGTCGCCGGCGCCCTGAAAGGCTTCGGATTCGAGAATCTCCCGCAGGAAGACGGTAGAGGGGTTGGCGTTCGGCACTTCGATGCCAACGGCCGCTTTGCCTGGAATCGGCGCCTGGATGCGGATGCTTCTCGCCTTCATCACCAGAGCGAGGTCGTCCGAAAGATTGACGATGCGGTTCACCTTGACCCCGCGTGGCGGCTGCACCTCGTATCCGGTAATGACAGGGCCCGGATTGACCTGTACTACCTTGCCTTCGATGCCAAAGCTGCTGAGGCTGTGCTCGAGGGTCTGCGCTCCTTCCAGAAGGACGGACCGGTCCGGCCCTTCTTCCGTCTGTGCGGGCTCATTGAGCAATTCCAGGTCCGGCAACCGGTACTGGACGTCCTCGCCTCCCGGCGCATGCGCTTTTGGCTTCCGTCCGGTCGACCTGGAAATCTCCACGGGATCCGCCACGATGTCGGGGTCGAGCGAAACCGGCGGTTGATCCTCGGGCTCGTCCGCATCGTCTTCGTACAGCGGAAAGGGCTCGGGGATTGCGTCGTCGGGTTCAGCCGGCAGCACCGGTTCGACGTGGTTTCCGGATTCCGTCTCGTCCTCCGGCGGTTCCGTTTCCGTGTACACCGGTACCGGCGTCTCCACGGCCCGCTGCTGGTCCGGAAGCCCGAGCGCGGCGCCGCCGGAGATGGGTGGCGGATTTCGCTTTGCTCTCGACGACCACAATTCCGGAATTCGCGAAAAGGACAGGCGGGTGAGGACCATGAAAAACACCACAAACAGGGCGCACAACAGGATGTACGACCCGACGAACCCCAGATACGGAACCAGAATCCTGCCCGCAAGGGTAACCCCCAGCCACCCGCCCATCAGAAACGACAGACGGGTCTCTCCCCGGGAAGGCACGCACGCCGCGGCGGAATAAACCACGACCATCGCCAGCAATGCCAGGCTTTGCGAGACAAGAGGCAGGACCGCACGATCTCTGAATCGATTCCAGCCCCACATCAGAACGATGGCTGTAAGGACGTAGGCGCCGTGGCCGATGGAGAACAGGAGATAGTAGGAGACGTGGCTGCCGATCCACCCCGCCATATTTTCCGTCAGATCCGGCGCGCGACCCGAATTCGGTGGATCCTGCGGAGAATGCGAAACCAGGCTTACCGCCATGAACAGCGCAACCGCGAACAGAAACACACCACAGACCTGATTGATCAGATCCGGTCTGCTCTGCGGTTCCTCAATTGCTTCGTGCGGTTCGTTTCCCATATGTGAGCCGGCCTTGTCTCGATGCATACAAGGGGAGAGTGCGCGCGTGGGGCTTTCCTGTTACTCAGGCGCCGGGGATCCGCCGGCACAGCGGGTTACAGCCCCCTCGCCAGTACGACAGGGGATTTGGTACTAAAGATACGGCCTTTGAGCGATGTCTCCAAAAATAAGATATAAATGCCTGGCTTCACCGGTGCGCCGTCTTCATCCGACCCGTCCCAGGTCACCCGCCGCCGGCTGCCTCCTGCGGCGGCATTGAGGAGCGCCTTTACCGGATGCCCGGACCTGTCGTAAACCCACAGGTTCACGTGGGCGCGGGGTTCTGGAAGCAGATAGCGGATTTCCACCCGGTCGTAGAAGGGATTGGGCTCGGCCTCCAGGCGGACGGCATCGATGCCGGGTTGCAGCGACACGCTGTTTTCACGCCCCGGGGTCGCGCCGTCTTCGTGTGTGCTCGCCAGCCAGTTCAGCAGATCGCCGCTCGGTCCGGAGCCCGAGATTCGTTCCAGCGACCGCCCGGTGAGAGTTACGGGTTCGTAAACCATGCTGTCCACAACGGCGCCGGACGCGTCGCGCAAGACGACGGCGTCGCCGCCGTCGTTCAGGCGAGCCCATCTCCCGGGCGCGACAACCTGCACGGTCCGGTCGGGAAACCGGCTGTAAAACCGTTCTTCGTCCTCGGCAACCACCAGGTACCCATCGGGCTGCAGTCGCAAGGGATCGCTTCCGAATGGACCGCCCGGAGACTTCGAATCCTGGATACGCCACGCGATCACGTCCAGCGCCCGCCCGGAACGGTTGTGGAGTTCCACCCACTCCGGCTCCCCGTCGTCGGGAGCATACATCACTTCGTTTACGATCACCGCCCCGGTTCCGACGCCGCCGAGTACGGTCCAGGTCAACTGATTGTTCGAAGTGTCCTCATCGGCGTCGAACTCGACCCTGGCCACGTATTCGTGATGACCCGGAGGTACGATTCCGATCTGCGCCTCGACCCGGAGGCGGCCGGCGGGCTCGAGGGCCGGGAAATCCCGATGCCACGCGTCAATTCCCTTCACGTTCACGAAAAACGCCGTCGCCGGCCGCCGCCCCAGGTTAACCACATCCAGGACAAAGTCGCGAGGGACGCCCGCCGGTACCGGAAACGGCGACTCCGAAACCCTTTCCAGCGCCAGGTCGAAGTCTTTGGGGCTGACGCTGTTGACTCTTCCCGGCGTCCCCCCGTCCCAACGCGAATCCATCCAGTTTTCCGGCGCGTCGTCCCCGGCGGGGTCCACTTTCTCCTCGGAATACCCCGGCTTGTTTCCCGTCGTGTAGACCATCGCGCCCACAGTATCGCCGGTCGATGAAACCAGCACAATCCGTTCCGGGGTTGAATTGCTCAGGCCCGAGCTACCGATTGTGGCGTCAGCCACGGTGAGGATCAATGCGGACGCGGGCAACGGATCGTAACGGGTCGAATGAGCGAAATACCCGGAATCCAGAATCAGCCCGAACGCCCCCGGCTGCAGCACGGACTCGTTCTCGAAGACCAGCTCATCGGCCTCGTCGCCGTCTCCAGCCAGCCAGCCGGCCAGATCCACGGGTTCGCTGCCGGTATTCTGAATCTCTATGAATTCGTCATAAAACTCGCTGCCGGACGGGTCGAACATAACCTCGCTGATCACCACGCGTCCCTCCGCCCGGACATATGACGTCAGGACGGCGAGGAGCAGGGCGGCGCCTCCAGCGACCAGCCTGGCGCCAATGCGATGAAACGCAGTCGTCCAACCGGTAGAAAGCCCGTTCATATCATTCCCCGCCTGCGCCTGACGGTCCATTCCACACCGAGGAGTACGATGAGAACGAAAAGCGGCCACGTTTTTCCCCACAACCGCGCCCGGTGCGACTCCGCCACAGCCTGCGGCGCCAGGTCGAGATCGTCCAGGACTTCGCGCAGGCGATTGGGCGGCGTGTAGGCGCCTCCGCTTTGTGCGCCAACGGTTTCAAGAAGCTCTCTGTTCAGACGCATGTCTTCGAATTCCAGACTGTACCGGCCCACGGTGAATCGGCCTGTCGCGCTCCCCAGATCGACGCCGCCAGCCTGCGCCCGAACGTCATACGCGTACTCTCCCTGCGCGCCTGCCTTCAGCTGACCCCGGTAACGCCCCTGGCCTTCATCGTCCAGAATCGTCTGACGCACGCGTCCCTCGTCCATGACGGAAATCGCCACGCGGGCGCCCTCCTGCGGCTGGAGCAACTCGTTGAAGACACGGGCGTGGAACGTTACGGGCGCGCCGCTGCGATAGACGGGTTTGTCCACCTCCACCCGAATCCGGTCGACGTCCTCACGCTTGACGAGCCAATGCACCGAATTTGCCCAGAATGCCCTCGAAATTTCGTCGTTCCCGCCAACCCCCCACATCATGAGGCCGAGCCGCCAGAACGTCCTTGCCGCCACGGCCATCACCTTGCCCGTCCCCACGCGGCGCACCGCAACCAGCGGCATCATCTCCCCGCCCGCACCCTCGACGGGATGATGGATGAGGGTTTCCGCGTCGCCCTGAAGCCCACGGTTCACATTCCAGGCCAGCAGCGGCGGCAGATCGCTCCAGGCCTGCCGGTCCGCCAGTGGATCGTCCGAGACTCGAAGAATGGGATGCACGTGTCCCGAACCTGACAATTCGAGCCGGAACGGCGCCTCCCGGTATGTATTGGCGTCCGGAGTGCACGCAACCGGCAGCACGCGCGCGATCGGAGACCGGGCATAGGCGCCGTTGAATCCCGCCCGGCCGCCAACGACGAGCATTGCGCCGCCCGACGCCACGTATTCCGCCAGTCGGCGTCCGGATTGCCCTGAAATGATCTCTCCGGGGAGATCGAACAGGACAAGGAGCCCGGATGTGTCGGGATCGGCCAGTGCGGCCCGCATCCGGTTGGGCGAGTCGCCCGTCTTTCCGGCAACGAACAGTTCCACCTGGAGATTCTCGTTGGCATCCAGCACCCGGCGCAGATAGGCAAGATCCGCACTCGGTGAACCCGCTGCAATCCGCACGCGAAGGCGGTTCTCGATAACCTCCGATGAAACAACGGCGGCATTGTTGGCGGTAGAGCGTTCCCCCGGCCGGGCCGCGAGGTGAATCCGATAGACACGCCGGCCCGGTCGATCCGGAGCCACCGTAAGCCGGACCTCCTGCTCGCCGTCCGTCAGCGTCACCGGCGCCTCCGCCACCCGGCGTCCCTCCTCTTCGACAACCAGCAGGGAACTTGCGCCTCCATAGCCGCTGGATTTCAGGCCGACAGAAATCGACAGAGGCCGCCCGACGTAACCCATGGGATCGGATACGGCCGAGAGGATAGCCACGTCCTTCGGCGCGTCCGGGTTTCCCACCCCTACCGCAAACACGGGCGCACCCAGCTCGAGCGCGGCCCGTTCCGGCCTCGCGCCCAGGTTGTGCGCCCCGTCGGAAATCAGCACCGCCGCGATCAGGCCCTCGCCGGCGGTTTCCTCCCGCAGCAGATCGAGCGCCGCGGCAAGGTCCGTGGCCCGCCCGTCGAAGCGAAGTGAATCAGCGCCCGCCCGCGGCAAGGGCGCCAGCCATTCGGAGAAGCGATACCAGGCAACCCGCGCGCGCGTCTCCAGTGCTTCGAACGCGCCGCTCCTGAGGACGTCTATCGCGAGATCGCCCCGTCTCCGCCCGTCATCCTCGATGCGCATGCTCTCGCTGTCGTCCACCAGGACGGCTACAAGCGGCATCCGCTCGCGGCGCAACGTGAGCGACAGGACGGGCTCCATCATCAACGCCAGCAACAGAAGAAACGCGGCGCACCGGAATACGAGCAACCAACGTGCCAACCGGAATCCCTGTTTTCGCGTACGGTACACCTGCCAGGCCAGATAAACGCAGACCGGCGCGAGCAGACCGAGCCACAATCCGTCGCGCAAACTCAGATCCAGATCTGACAGCTCGAACATGGTTCACGCCAGTTTCATTCTCGGATCGGCATCCAGATCCCGCCCCGATCGTTCACCCCTGCCAAGCCGGAACCCCCCGGCGCACGCGATCATCGCCGCGTTGTCGGTACACAGGACAGGCGGCGGAAAACAGACCTCCACCCCGGATTCGGCGGCGGCGCGATGCATCTCTTCCCGCAGACGCCGGTTGGCCGCCACGCCGCCGGTCAACAGAATCCGGTTCAGCTTGAGAGTGCCCGCAGCCTGAATTGTCTTTTCCACAAGCACATCCACAACCGCTGCCTGGAAGCTGGCGGCGATATCCGCCTGTTCCTCCGCGACGTCGGCTTCGGACCGGCTCTTGAGATGGTACAGGACCGATGTCTTGATCCCGCTGAAGCTGAATTCGAACCCGTCCTGATGCCGTAGTCCTCGCGGAAATGCAAACGCCCTGTCGTCGCCCGCTTCCGCCAGGCGGGAAATGACCGGACCGCCCATGGTCGTTTCACCCTTCTTCAACACGCCCAGCATCTTCGCCACCTTGTCAAACGCTTCCCCGGCCGCGTCGTCACGTGTTTCTCCGCAGACTTCGTACAGACCCCACCGGCGAACGTGGATCAGCTGGGTATGGCCGCCGGAAATCACGAGGGCGAGAAATGGCGGGCGAAGGTTGGCGTCGCCAAGCAGCCCGGCGAAGAGATGCCCCTCGATATGATGGACGCCGATCAGCGGACGGCCGCTGCCCAACGCCAGCCCCTTCGCGGCTGAAATACCAACCAGCAGGCACCCCACAAGGCCCGGACCGGCGGTGACCGCGATTCCCCCCAGTTCATCCAGCCCGACTCCGGCCCCGGACAGCGCCTCGCGCACCACCGGCACGATCTTGCGCACGTGGTTCCGAGACGCCAGTTCGGGAACCACGCCGCCATAGAGACTGTGCTCCGTCTGGGAAAATATCACGTTCGACAGAATACGGTTGCCCGCCACCACCGCGGCGGCCGTTTCGTCGCACGACGTTTCGATGCCCAGTACAGGGCGATTCCAGACGGGCTGTACGGAGTCCCTTGATTGAAATGACATAGGTTCGCTCTTAAGAAGCTGTCTTAAAATTCCCAGCGGTCTTCGCGCGGCTGCAAAAGCGCCGGTCGGCGTTGGTCAAACCCACCCGTATAGAC
>CAZKDZ010000043.1:0-5628 GCA_964551635.1 uncultured bacterium
GCTTCTCGTTACCCTTTATCGCATAATAGAGTGCCAGAAACGCCAGGCGGTCGCGCGGATTCAGTGCTGTATTGAGAGCCATTTCGGGGCCTCGTATGTAACGGGGTGAGAGAAAGACATTGGTGTATGTTCATCGCTATAATATAGCGAATATCGTGCCAAATATTCTATATGAGCGCGACAAATTCGTTAATTTAGCCAATGGCCGGCGTTTTTTAGGCACGGGACGATACCAGAACGCGGCGAGAAGCAGTACAATGTGTTCAATTTCACCACACAGTGTGAATAATCTGGCGCAATACGCCAGTATATTAAAGGCAGCTATCAGCAAAGAGCGGGTAGACGTAAGCCGGTAGACGGGAGAGATCCACACCCCGCCCCACCACCTGGTGAGAAGGGAGACGTTAGACGGGAGAGATTGCCTGCCTTGTGGGGATTCTTTTCGTGCCAAAGGCAAGGAGGGAAAACATACCGGGCAAGGACTTCATCTACCGTCTACCCTCTTACCTCTACCCGATTCTCTCACCTCTACCGTTTCACCGATTCTCGAAAAAGGGCAAGTGAATAGGGGACGTCTGGGGTTGGCGAAGGTTCCAATTCAAGGGCACGGAAACGCAGGCGCTTCGACATGTCGACACCCTTCGACAAGCTCAGGGACCGAGCGCAATGCAGGCAGCACTCGCAATGAACACGTTTCGCAAGCAACGTAGGGAGGCGGTATCCATATGCTGGATATGAACCGGATTCGGGAGGATCCCGGGGGCGTCAGGCAGGCGTTGTTGAAACGCATGGACGCTGTGGACTTTGCGGATTTGCTCCAGTGGGACCAGGATCGGAGGGCCCTCATCGCCAGAATCGGGGGCCTGCGCGAACGACGAAACAAGGTGTCCGCGCAGATTCCACAGATGAAGAAGGCGGGCACGGATACAGCCGATATCCAGAATGAAATGAAGGCGGTTTCCGGGAACATCAGGACCCTTGAGGCGGAGCTGTCCGAATTTGAACACCGTATCGGGAGCTTTCTGGAGGTACTGCCCAATGTACCGGCGGACGACGTCCCCGCGGGCGGAAAGGAAAACAACGAGGTCGTTCGCGTCTGGGGTGAAAGGCCGGAGTCGGCGGATGGCGCCAGAGACCACGTCGACCTGGTTACCTCGCTGGGGCTGATCGACTACGAGCGCGGGGTGAAAATGGGCGGCGCCGGCTTCTGGCTCTACCGGGGCGACGGCGCCCGCCTCGAGTGGGCGCTCCTGAACTACTTCGTCGAAACGCACCTGGCCGACGGGTACGAGTTCGTGCTGCCGCCGCATCTGCTGACCTATGACTGCGGTTACACGGCCGGGCAGTTTCCAAAATTCGCTGACGACGTATTTCATCTCGCGCGGGAAAGTGAAAAGGAGTCCCGGTTTCTGCTGCCGACGTCCGAGACCGCATTGATCAACTTCCACCGGGACGAAATCCTGCCCGAGGCCGACCTGCCGCGGAAGTACTTTTCCTATACCCCCTGCTACCGCCGGGAGGCCGGCAGTTATCGCGCCCAGGAACGCGGCATGATTCGGGGGCACCAGTTCAACAAGGTCGAAATCTTCCAGTTCACGCGACCTGAAGACTCGGACCGCGCACTGGAGGAACTGATCGCAAAGGCCGAAGGCCTGGTCCAGGGCCTGGAACTTCACCACCGGGTTTCCAAACTGGCGGCACAGGACGCCAGCGCGGCCATGGCAAAGACCTACGATATCGAAATCTGGATTCCCAGCATGGGGGAATACAAGGAAGTAAGTTCGGCATCCAGCGCGCACGACTATCAGGCCCGGCGCGGCCGCATCCGGTTCAAACGCGCCGAGACCGGGCGGAATGAATTCGTGCATACCCTCAACGCTTCGGGTCTGGCAACCAGCCGTCTGATTCCGGCAATCGTTGAGCAGACCCAGCGGCCCGACGGCTCGGCGATCATTCCCCAAGTACTCCGCCCGTATATGGGCGGTCAGGAATTCCTGGAGCCCGTCGCGTGAATCGCAAATCCGGCCGGTTGTTACAACCCCAGAATCCGGTCCGCGGTTTGCATCGCCTGTCTGACGCAGTCGGGTACTGAGGAGCCGCGATAGGCGCTGCCCGTCAGGTAAAGGCCCGGATGTTCACCGGCGAGCGATTCCATTTCCGCAACCCGGTCCAGGTGTCCGACGTCGAACTGGGGCCTTCCCTTCCGCCAGCGGTGAACCCGGGCGAACAACGGCTCGGCTGTCAGCCCCATCACGTGTTCGAGATCTTCCCGCACGGCGCGCACGAGCATCTCGTCGGGCATCCCAACCGCGTCTTCCTGTTCGTCTCTACCCACGAATCCCCTGATCAGCACCCCGTCATCCGGAGCGCGGTGGTCGAGCTTTGACGACACCCACGTGCATCCCGTTATCCGGCGCCCCTCCGATCCGGGGACCAGGAAACCGAATCCGTCAAGGTCATGCTGGGCCAGGACCTCCGCTTTTCGATAGGCCAGAGACACGGTCCCCGAGGACACGTATCTGATCTGCCGCAGCCGGTCCGGCAGAAGCGGCGCGATACCGTCCAGCAAACCGGCCGACGCAAACGCCGGCGCGGCCAGGACGACGGCGTCGGTTTTCAGCGCATCCCCGCCCAGCGTTGCCTCGAATCCACGTTTGAGCCTTGTCAGTCCCGTCACGGGAGAGTTCGTTCGCAGGTCGCCCGTCAAGCGGCCCACGATCGCCTCGACGAGTTCTCCGAGACCTCCGATCAGGGTCTGGAACATCGGCGGCGCCTGCCCTGCGTCGCCTGACGACCTGCGCTGGCTCCGGCCGGCCCGCACCGCCTTGATCAGGCTGCCGTACTTTCGCTCCATTTCCGCAAACTGCGGAAACGTGGCCAGCAGACTCAGCCGCTCCGGGTTTGCGCCGTGAATGCCCGCCAGCATCGGTCCTCCGATCTTGTCCAGGGCTTCCTGGCCCAGGCGCCGGCGAACGAATGACGCCAGGCTCTCGTCCTCCGTGGCGTTGCGGGGCGGGACGAACCGGTCCATCCCCATCCGCAGCTTGCCGCGGACCGAGAAGAGAGGGGAGCGTGCGACCGGCATGAAGCTTGCCGGCACCAGCGTGAAATCCTCCGGAAAAGGGACCAGGTTTCGTCCCTGCGCCAGGAAGGTCTTCCGCCGTTCCTCGTTCGGCGCAATCAGGCGATCTTCGAGGCCCAGGTCCACACAGAGTCCGACGCCCCACGGTTTTCGCGTCAAAAGCAAATCGGGTCCACCCTCGATGGTGAACCCGTCGATCCGCTCGGTCAGGATTTCCCCGCCCCATCGCCCCGAGGCCTCGGCCAGCGTGTACTCCACGTCGATGCCGTGCGCCTCAGCCTTCTCCTGCAGATAGAAGGCGGTTGCCAACCCGGCAATCCCCCCGCCTGCGATGGTCACGTGCATATCAGCTTGTCCTCCACCGCGCCCGCCACCGCTTCGATGAACGTGGCGTCGCAGTTCATGGACGCAATGCGCCTCACGTTCACCCCCCTCGACGCCGCGATTTCCTGCACGCCGATATCGATGTCGTACAGGATCTCCACGTGGTCGCATACGAACCCGATGGGCGCCACGAGCACGTGGCGATATCCCTGATCGGCCAGATCCGGAATCACGTCTTCGATCTGAGGACCCAGCCAGGGCTCCCCGGTGTGAGCGGCGCTCTGATAGGAGAACATCCAGTCCACGGTCCCCAGTCGTTCCGCGATCGCGCTCGCATTGCCCTTGAGTTCGTCGTCGTAGGGATCACCCATTTTCAGGAGGCGCTCCGGCAGGCTGTGCGCCGTAAAGACGATCTTCACCGCACTCCGGTCGTCCCTGGAGAACGACGCCAGTCCCGCGCGAACGTGCGCTTCCTGCGCTTCGAGCAACGCCGGCTGCCGCCACCAGGAATCCACGAACGAGAACTGAATCCGGCTCCCCGCGCTTCTCACGGATTCGTGGACGGCCTCCCGGTACCTCCCGATGCTCAGACGGGAGTAGTGCGGGGCCATGACGATGGCAACCGCCTCCTCGACGCCGTCCCCGGACATTTGACCAACCGCGTCCCGGATCCAGGGAGACCAGTGTCGCATGCCCACGTAAACGCGCACGTCATGCCCGCGGGTCCTCAATGCCCGCTCCGCACATGCGGCCTGTTCGAACGTATTCTCGTTGAGCGGAGACCTGCCGCCGATCTGCGCGTAACGGCGCTTGAATTCCGCCACGAATTCCCTGGACATGGGACGCCCTCCCCGGATATCGCTGAGGTACGCTTCCATGTCTTCCAGGGAATCAGGACTGCCGTAGGCGAGCATCAACACGGCCTTCTTCACCATGGCCACCTAACCGTATGCGTGCACGAAATCGACCAGTGCGGCCACGTGATCGACAGGCGTGTGCTGCAGGATGCCATGGCCGAGATTGAAGATGTGTCCCGGCCGCCCGCGGACGCTGTCCAGGATCCGGGCGGCTTGCCTTTCGATCACCGGCACGGGCGCGAAAAGCGCCGTTGGGTCAAGGTTCCCCTGCACTGCCACGTCCGCCCCCAGCCGGTTCCAGGCTTCGTCGAGGCCTATCCGCCAGTCCACGCCGATCACGTCGCCGCCCGCGCGCTTCATCAGCGACAGGATGCCGGATGTACCTGTTCCAAAGTGGATCACCGGAACGTCGCACGTTTCCGCGACCATATCGATCGCATGTCGTGTATGCGGCAGAACGTACTCAGCGTAATCCCCGGGGCTCAGCGCACCTGCCCAGCTGTCGAACAGCTGCAGCGCCTGTGCGCCAGCCGCCGCCTGAGCCTGGAGATAGTCCCCCACCGCCGCCGACATTTTTTCCATCAGCTGCCGCCAGGTCTCCGGCTGTTCATACATCAGCCCCTTGGCATGCCGGTAGTCGCGTGAAGCCCCTCCCTCCACCGCATAACAGACCAGCGTAAACGGCGCGCCGGAAAATCCGATCAGCGGAACGCTGCCGTCCAGCGCGCGCCGGACCTGACGGATGGCCGTCGTGGCGAAATCCATGGCCTCGGCCGCGGGACGAACGGCGAGAGATTCCACGTCCGCCTGCGTCCGGACCGGGTTGTGAATCACCGGCCCCGCACCGCCGATGTACTCCAGTTTCAGGCCCATCGGCTCCAGGATCGGCAGAATGTCCTGAAAGACGATGGCCGCGTCCACGTTGAACGCCTCAACCGGCTGCAGCGTGATTTCGGTGGCGATATCCGGCGTCTTCACCATTTCGAGAAAGGCGTATTTTTCCTTCAATTTCCGATATTCGGGCATGTACCGGCCCGCCTGACGCATCAGCCATACCGGAGTGACGTCCACCTTTTCCCGGCGGCATGCCTTCAAAAATCGGTCAGTTCGGGACATCGCGTGGTCTCGGTCTTAACGGGGCGGGGGCTCGTGGCCAATTTGACTGTTGTCTAATTTCGAATTGAGACCAAACAAAGCAGGGGCACGACGTGCCGTGCCCCTGCTGAATTGCAAAAAGAACCGCGTCGCTACGCGTCAAGCTCGTTGAACTGCGTGACCACCTTGCTGATCAGCCCGTATTCCACCGCTTCCTGCGCGGACATCCAGTAGTCCCGGTCCGTGTCTTCAACCACTTTGTCCAGCGGC
>CAZKDZ010000044.1:0-17528 GCA_964551635.1 uncultured bacterium
CTCTCCTAAAGGAAAGAGGGAGACAAGGCGGGTTTCGCTCGATCAATGCAATTCACAACCTGCGACCGGGGGTACGGGGGTTTTTTCCGTGCTTATCCGTCCAGCGCATCTGCACCGGCACAGCTGAAGGGTTGGCAGGCCACCCAATTCTCGTTTCTGCATCCAGAGTGATTCACAGAAAAACCGGCCCCCTGCCGAAGGGCGGGCTTCTTTTTGGTCCTTTCTCTTCCGCTGCAGTGTGTCCTGTGGCTGACGAATCACTCCCCCCTTGAGGGGGAGTCGCAGAAGCCGAGCCGCCCCATGAGCCGTTGTCCTGCTTGTGCTGAGCCTGTCGAAGCAAGCCAGCCGAAGGATTGTCGAAGGCGCTGCCCTGAGCCTGTCGAAGGGTTGTCGAAGGGGCCCGGCGACGGCTGATGCGGTGGGGGGTATCCGACACCGATACGGAATGGCCTGGAAACGACGATTATGGACAGGTCTGATCCTGCTCCTGGTTTTTTGCCCCGCTAATCCTGATCGGTCTTGATCCAGCGTTTGGTATCTGATCCTGCTTGATCCCGGTCGGTTTTGATTCTGTATTTGATATTTAATCCCGCTCTTGGTATTCAATCCTGCCTAATCCTGCTCTTGGTATTTAATCCTGCTTAATCCTGGTCGGTTTGGATTTTTGTATAAAAGAGGCCAATTCACACCGCAAAATCAAGGGGAATCGCGGAAGGTGGATTGGCGGATATTTCGCTTGCGGATTCGTCCGTTTTTTGCTATTTAGTCGACTGTTGATCTGCGGGATTTTTCGTCGAATAACCTGAACGCGAGGGTGGAACGCATCCGAGGAGGAGCGACGATGGACAAGCTGGCGATTCTGGGTGGATCGAAGGCGGTGAAAACCGATTCGGGAGACATGTTCACCTGGCCGATTATTACGGAGGAGGACGAGGAGGCCGCATTGGAGGTGCTGCGGCGCGGGGCCATGTCCGGCACGGACGTCACGGTGCAGTTTGAAAGGGAATATGCCGACTGGTTCGGCACGAAGTACGCGCTTGCCCACAACACGGGCACGTCGTCCATCCATTCGGCGATGTTCGGTTGCGGCGTGGGCGTGGGGGATGAAATCATCTGCCAGAGCATGACGTTCTGGGCGTCGGTGCTGCAGGCGATGAATCTTGGCGCGACCATCGTCTACGCGGATATCGATCCGGATACGATCACACTCGACCCGGCAGACGTGGAACGGAAGATTACGGACAGGACGAAGGCGATCGTGGCCGTTCACTATTTCGGCCATCCCACCGACATGGATGCGATCATGGAAATCGCCAACGCACGGGGCATCAAGGTCATCGAAGACGTCTCGCACGCGCACGGCGCGGAATACAAGGGGCGACTGACGGGCGGAATCGGCCACGTGGGCGCAATGTCCTGCATGGCCGGAAAGTCGCTGGCCATCGGCGAGGCGGGCATGCTGGTAACGGACGACCAGGAAATCTATGAGCGCGCGGTCGCATTCGGCCATTACGAGCGGACGGGGCAGATCGAAAATCCCGAGTTGAAGAAGTACGCCGGCCTGCCTCTGGGCGGGTTCAAATACCGGATGCACCAGCTTTCGTCGGCAGTGGGGCGGGTCCAGCTCAGGCATTACCGGGAGCGGATGAATGAAATCGACAGGGCAATGAATTCCTTCTGGGATCTGCTGGAAGGCGCGCCCGGGTTGCGCCCCCACAGGCCGCCGAAAGGCTCCGGAAGTACCATGGGCGGCTGGTACGCAGCGCACGGCATCTATGTGCCCGAGGAACTCGGCGGGCTGCCCTTGCGGAAGTTCTGCGAGGCGGTGCGGGCCGAAGGGACCTCGTGCGGCGCAGGGGCCAACCTGCTGATGCACCTGCACCCCGTCTTGAACGATGCCGACGTATACGGTCATGGCGAACCCACGCGGGTCGCGCATTCCGACGCGGACGTGCGCCAGGGCGAGGGCAGCCTGCCGCAGACGGAGCGGATGTCGGAGCGCCTGTTTTCCATCCCGTGGTTCAAACACCATCGCCCGGAGATCATCAGAGAGCACGCGGAGGCATTTCGAAAGGTGGTCACGCAGGCCGCGGAACTTCAGTAGACTGCGGATTCGGATGGAGCGCACTGCTGTTCAATCCGGAGCGCTTACGAAAATGGCACCGGACGGCCGGCATTACACCGGCCGTCCTTTTGTTTGGCAGACAGGCGCCATGTGCGCTTCGGATGCGGTCTGTAGTCGGGAACCTGATCAACCTGAAATGGCCGCATGGGATTGAATTCGTATTCGACTCTTGTTATATTGCTAATTCGCCGGCCGGGTCGTTTTACGGGCCTGTTTCCAGTCATTTCCAATCGATTGATGCTGGTTTTCAACGGGGAGACTCATTCATGTACAGGTTGCGATGCGCTTCGTCCGCACTGTTCTTTATCGCCCTTCTAAGCGTATTCGCCTCCAACGCGGACGGTGCATACACACGCATTAACGAACCGGGGGCAGACGATCCGATGGCGGTACATATCTTCCGCCTGGACAACGGCCTTACGGTCTATCTCACGGAAAACCATCAGACACCCCGGTTTTACGCGGAGATCATCGTTCGCGCGGGCAGCAAGCACGACCCGGCGGAATCCACCGGTCTGGCGCACTACCTGGAACATATGCTGTTCAAGGGGACGAAGCGCATCGGCTCTCTGGACTACGAGAAGGAAAAAGCGCATCTCGACAACATCACCCGTCTCTACGAGGAACACTTCAGCGAAACCGATCCTGAAAAACGGAAAGCCATCTACGCCGAGATCAACAGGGAATCCCAGCTTGCCGCGAAATACGCCATTCCCAATGAAATCGACAAGTTATACAAGGCCATGGGCGGCACCGGTCTCAACGCGCATACGTGGCATGAGGAGACCGTGTACAGAATCAATCTGCCCGCCAACCGGTTGCGCCACTGGGCGGTTATCGAGTCCGAACGCTTCCGGAGCGCCGTCTTCCGGCTCTTTCAGTCCGAACTCGAAACGGTTTACGAAGAAAAGAACCGGTCCATGGACAACAAGGACCGGGCGATCATCTACGCCGTCGCCGACCAGCTCTTCAAGGTGCATCCCTACGGCCAGCAGACCACAATCGGGAAAGTGGAACACCTGAAGAATCCGTCGCTGAAAAACATGTACCGGTTTTACAATACCTATTACGTCCCGAACAATATGGCGATCGCGATATCGGGCGATATCCGGATCGACGAAACCATAAAACTGATCGACCAGCACTTTTCGGCATGGGAGCCCCGGCAGCTGCCGAAGTTGCCCGACTGGAAGGAGACGCCGCTCAGCGGCGCCGAGCGGGTGCAGGTGGGGTTCCAGGGTGAGGAATACGTGCTGCTGGCGTTCAGGACGGCATCCAGAAGTCATCAGGACGCCGATGCGCTCAGACTCCTGGATATGATCCTGGACAACGCCACCGCCGGCCTGATCAACCTGAATCTCAACCAGAAGCAGAAGGTGCGGCGGTCGGGATCGTATCCCTCGTTGTACAACGACGGCGGCGCGCAGTATCTCTGGGGCATTCCAAAGAAGGACCAGACCCTTGAAGAGGTCGAACAGTTGCTGCTCGAGCAGCTTGAAATCATAAAAAGCGGGCGTTTCGAAGACTGGATCCTACCCGCCATCGTCACCGACTTCAAGAAGAACAACAAGCGGGAGTTGGAGTCGGACGACGCCCGGGTTCGCCGGATTCGCAATTCGTTCCTTGCATATCACGACTGGAGCCATACGGTCAATGAGATCGCCCGCCTGGAACGGGTCACCAAGGACGACGTGGTCCGCGTCGCGCGGACATATTTCGGGGACGATTACGTTGCCGGATACCGGGTGGACAAACAGCACGAAATTCCCAGGATCCAGAAGCCCCAGATCGATAAAATCAATATCGACGCGACTCGCCAGTCGGCGTTTGCCGGCAAGGTGCTGGCCATGCCGGTCGAGGAAATCGAGCCCGCCTTCGTCGATCCCGGCAAAGACTACGAGATTGCCGATTACCACGACGGCGTCCGGGTCTACTATTCCCGGAACCCCATCAACGATCTCTTCTCCCTGACCTTCACCGTGGACCTGGGAAACAACCAGAACAACAGGATGGGAATGGCCGCCCGGCTTCTCGACAAGTCCGGCACCGGACGTCACGCCTCCGAGGCTCTCAAGAAGGAGTGGTACAAACTCGGAACCGAGTTTTCCATGTCCGCCGGCAACAACGAGACCAGCGTAACCATCTCGGGGCTGGATGAAAACATCGAGGCCTCGCTTGCCCTGATGGCGGAACTCGTCAATGGCCCGTCCGCGGACAAACCGACGCTGGACGAACTCGTGAAGATCGTCCTCGCCGAGCGCGAAGACGCGAAGAAAAATCACCGCACGCTCCAGGGCGGCGTCGTTCTGTTCAACCGATACGGAAAGGACTCACGCTATCTCCGCGCGTTGCCGAACGAAGCCCTGCAAGAACTCACCCTGGAGGAACTCCATGGGCTGGTCCGCAACCTGTTCAGACACAAACACACCATCGCCTATACCGGTTCCCTGCCTCTGCAACAGGTGCTGGGAGTCCTGAAGAAACACCATCCGATCCCGGGAGCGCTCGAGGAACCGCCGGCGTACAGGTTCTACAAGGCACGGACTCCCGAAGGGACCGAGATCCGCTTCTTCCACAAGCCCCTTGCCCAGGCGCTCGTCTATATCGAGTTCGGGGATAAAGATTACAACGAGGCATCCGTTCCCGCTACCGAACTCTATAACAGCTATTTCGGCGGCGGAATGAGCGGAATCGTCTTCCAGGAGCTCCGGGAGGCCCGCGCGCTGGCCTACTCGGCGTGGGCGCGATACTTCAATGGCAGCCGGAAGGGAGACCAGAACATGCTGGCGGGATCCATCGCCTGCCAGCCCGACAAGACCGTCGAAGCCGTTGAAGCGTTCATCGGCCTGATGGACGACATGCCTGTCACGCCCGAGCGGTTCGAAGAAGCCCGCACCTCCATTCTGAACAGATATCGCACCAACAAAATCGGCTTTCGACGGGTGCTGGGATCCGTACGTTCCTGGGAACGGCTGGGCGTTCCGGTGGATCCCCGGAAGTCGCGATTCGAGAGAATCCAGGCCGCCGAAATGGACGACATGCTGGCGTTCTACGGCAAGAACCTGAAGAACCGGGTGAAACTGATATCCATCGTGGGGGACAGGGAAAAAATCGACCTCGCGGCGCTGGAACAATACGGTTCCGTCAGCGAGGTCGGTCTTGAGGACATTTTTGTGTATTAGTATCGCGCCCCTGGCTACGACGCCCATCCCGCAATGAAGTCCGAAGTTGTGTAGTTCTCCGGCATTTCGTTGAAGTGGTATTTCATCGGGCCGGACTGAAATCCCGGCACAAAATGCTCCGCGTCCGACCGGAGCAGCCTGTCCAGCGGCTCGAACCTGTTCCACAACGTTTCCGCCTCCGTCTCGCTGAATCGTCCGGCGAAATCGGGGCCCCAATTGATCGTGATCGGATGTGCGCCCCGGAGCCGGCGTGAGAGCTCATCCGGTACGTCGGGATACGGAGCACTCTTGGCAAGCCGGATCGCCAGAGCCGCCTTGCACAGGAAGACCGTGGAGAGCAGCCTTCCCTTTTCGCCTCTGTCCGGATGAAGCCGGTTCAACGCCTGGATGTACGCCTCCCCGTCGCATTCGACAACCGCCCTGAGCGCCTCCTCCGAATGCCCCATCATCTCCCGGCTCCGGTCGTTCCACCGCCCGAATGCCGCCGCCGTTTCCGCCGAAAGGTGTTCCACGAACGAAAGGTCGTCGATCGACGTGTGCGTGGAGAATCCGCCGTGGATTGTCCGTCTCAATCTGGGGCTGTAATTGCTGCCCCAGTGGAGAATCGGGAGGATGTAGACAACGCCGTCTCCCGCTTCAAGGTGGGTCCGGACGCCGTTCGGCAACGGCTGGCACGGATCGGCCAGCAGGTACTCGTTTTCCTCTTTCGTGTTGAACCGGACGTGGCTGCCCGGGATCACCCACAGGACGCTGTCGTCGTACAGGGGTATGTTCCACTGAACGTAACGGGGGCCTCCTTCCAGGATGTCGTCGATATATCCCTGGAGGGGGGCCGTGTCGATCGGGTGGTGGTCGCGATGCCACTTCGCGGGGCCGTGGTCCCGAACCGGATTGCACATCATCATCATTTCGGTTACAGACGCGTCGTCAACGGCCAGAAGCTGTGAACTGACGCCGTGAATGTTCGGCTCGAGCCACACCTCCGCCGCGGGCGCCGTCTCCCGGCCGATTCCGCCGACCAGCGGCGGCCTGTTGAGCATCAGGCGCGGTTGCGGGCTGGATTCCCACTCGCCTCCGGGCGGGTCTCCTTCCTTTCGCATGGCCTTCCAGTTTTCGCGCTGCCGGTCCACGAGGGTCTCGTAAGCCCGGCGGACGTCCTCCAGCTTCTCCCGGGGAATGGCTTCCTTTACCACAAGGTAGCCTTCTTCCAGGAATCGTTCTCGATCGACTTCCTGCATCGTACTCCCTCCAGATTCGTCGCTCCTGGCCTTTTCCCTGAATCAGGTTTTGATCTTGCTTCTGGATTCCAATCCTGCTAATCGTGATTGGTTTTGATCCTGCTCTTGGCTTCTAATCCTGCTTAATCCTGGTCGGTTTTGACTTTCATCCTGTCCATCCATGTAAGTTTGTGTTTTTCGGTCAGGTCCCGATAAACGTCTCGGACCACTTCGGCTCGTAGTTGCTCTCGAAGAGCCAGTCGAAGTCCTCCGGCACGATGTGCGTCCGGTCGGGCCGCAGAGTTCGGCGCAGACGCGGGAAGAAATCCGTCAGCGCGTCCCGCTGCCCTTTCGGGAGTCCGCACGAAACGCCCGAAGCCGCCCAGGCCGAAAGCATCGCCTTCCGTGGAACGGTGTCCTCGTTCTGCCAGGCCGAGTGCAGGCCGGAACTGCACAGTACCAGCATCTGTCCCCGGCGCGCCACCATGGGTGTCGGTTCCTGCTCCAGCCATGGCGAGTCTACCAGATCGGGCACGTGCTCCGGATAGGCCGGCGCGCCTTCCCGCGGATCCGGGCGCACGCCGTGGACGCGAGGCAGCATGGCCTTGTGCTCCGGCGTCAGGACGCGGCTCCAATATTTCATGATGGGGCGGTGACTGCCTGGAATGACACGCATGGCGCCACGATGCTCCGGTACGTCGTTGAGCCAGAACCAGAGCTCGGCGCGCATCCTTCGTGGCGTCGCCTGGAAGTCGTCCCAGGTGGCCTGAATATCGGTGTGGCATCCGCCGGACCACTGGTCGCGTACGCTCCCGAAGGGCGCATTCGACGGATGCCGGCCATGGGGGGACACGCCCCACCACAGATGCACGGCATCCGCGCGCAATACATCCATGGCCACTTCCTCGAAGTAGGGGTGCTGGAAGACGTCAAGGTAGTCCGGTTCTTCGTAGAACGGACGGCCGCTCTCCGTCAGCCGGTCCCACGCGGCTTCGGCCCGGTCCAGTTCGCTTGTTGTAAACGGGCTGTCGATCGTGACGGCGCCCTGTTCCTCGTATTGTCTCAGTTCCGCTTCTGTCAGTGCCATCTGTGTCTCCTTTTGCCTTGGGCGGTTTCCCGTCGTTCAGCCAGAACCAAACTCGTGGAACACGGCGCAAGCCTTTTCGAAGATCCAATCACTCCCCCCTTGAGGGGGAGTCGCAGAAGCCGAGCCGGTCCCTGAGTACGTTCGCTGCTAATGGTGCGTGCATTGAGCCTGTCGAAATGTCGAAGGCGCTGGCCTGAGCTTGTTGAAGGGGCCGGCGAAGGCTGATGCGGTGGGGGGTTCAAGTTCCTATCCAATGCAAGCAGTAAGAATAGATATGCATTCTGCGTAGATGTTTTTCTGTAGAGCTTGGATTTAGACAATGTTCCCATCGAGTATGACCCTGGATCCGTTCATGGCCGGGGATCTGTCTTGCCGCCACGGCGTCGGGTTTCGTCGATAATAGCCTCAAACCCGTCGTTCTCTTCGTCTGGCCAGGTTCCAAACGATGTGTTTGGATTTAAGAGTAAAATATACGCAAGCTGGTGAAAAGTCCAATTTAACCGGAATTGTAGCTGCGTTGAGACTTCACGGTGCGCTTCTTTGTGTCGTTCAAATACGTGAACCCCGCCGTCACGGCGGCGCCCCCTGTACCTCTCGAAAAATTCCGCCTTCCCGCGATTTGAACTCTCTCGTCTTGCGGTGAAAAACAAAAAAGAACAAGGCCGATGGTCGATTCAGGAACTTAGAACACGGATTCTTGTATCTATTCGAGACGGACGCTATATTGAAAGCGGGAATGCCGTGGGCAGCACGTCAGACGTCAATGGACACGCTTTGGATGACACCATGAACAAAAAAAAGAAGAACACAGATACGAGAAGACGGCTGATAGAACTGGGACCGGAATACCTCACGGATATCCTGTTAGATCTTGCAGACCGGCATCGAGATGCAGAAGCGATCGTCAAGCGGTTGACGGCGACGCCACAAGAGAATACCAAACGGTTCAAGACAAAGTTGGCCGGAATCAAACGCCGCCGCCGTTTTCTCGGACGTAGAAGCTCCTTTGCGTTCGCCGATGAACTCAGAAGTTTGCTCCAGGATCTACGGGCAGGAATCCACGACTATCTAATGGGTGTAAGGCTGGTGGCTGAGTTTTACAAAGCGGATGACGCGATTTTCAGGCAATGTGACGATTCTTTCGGCAACGTAGGTGACATATTTCGGATTGACGCCAGCAATGTGTTTGTTTCGTTTGCCGCCAACTGCGACGACAAAGAGGAGATAATAGATCTGGTTCTGGAACTCAATAGTGAGGATGAGTACGGCGTTCGCGATTCGCTATTTCAATGCGCATCGGAGTACTTGCCCGACAGAGAACTGCGTAGTATGGTAGACCGTCTCTGGGATTTGTCACGAGAGGAGACTGACGAACACAGAACCCTGCACTGGATTTCAGGCGTTGAAAGCCTTGCGCGCCAGATGAAAGATGCACCACTCTATGAGAAAGCCCGATTGGCTCTTTGGCCCGAACTTTCTGCGGCCGCCTGTATTGACATTGCCGGGATCTATCTGGAAACAGGAGACGCACAAACGGCGCTGACATGGCTTCGCAGGATTCCGGACAGAGAGCATTTCAAAGTTCACGAACAAGACGAACTATTGTTGACCATCTACAAGACAATCGGCGATCAGGAGAATATGGAGAGCGTCGCCTGGCGCATATTCCGTCGTGATCGCACCGAACATACCCTCGCGTGCCTTCTGGATGCAATCGGTGAAGACCTGCGCGATCAGGTGATCGAGGGTGAGATTCAAGCCATCCTTGAATCCCAACACCTTTCCTATTCCGACGTCACGTTTTTGATCGAAATCAACCATCTTGCCGAGGCCGAATCCTACTTGCTGGATAGAAGGGAACTGCTCGATGGCGATCACTATACAGGACTTCTGCCTCTGGCGGACCACATGGAAGCGAATAGCAGGTGGCTAACGGCAAGTGTACTCTACCGCGCACTCCTGGATTCTATCCTCAGACGGGGTAGATCCAAATATTACACTCACGGTGTGCGTTATCTGAAAAAGCTGGATGCACTCGATCCCCGGATCCCTGACTGGCGGAATATTCCGTCTCATATTGAATACACGCAGGGACTGCGAAAAAACCACGGTCGAAAAACAAGCTTTTGGTCAAGGTACGAAAAATGAGATCGTCCCGCATCGGACGCCACTCAGTTGCCGACGATGCGATTTCAACAGCCGTTACGCATGCGTTTCAATACCTGGTCGGTCCGCCCTCCGCCGCGCCTTCTTTCGCTCGCGTTTGATATCGTCCAGGGCCGCCATGAAGCACGGGATGACAAATAACGTCAGGATTGTCGAAACCAGCAATCCGAAAAGGATGACGTTCGCCAGCGGCGACCAGAGCGCCGACTTTCCTCCGATGCCGATCGCCATGGGCAGCAGGCCCGAGATCGTCGTTACCGACGTCAGAATAATCGGCCGCAGCCGCAGCCGTCCCGCGTTGACGATGCTCCGCCAGATGTTCGTCACGGAGCCGTCCGCGCGCCGCCGCCGGTTGATGAACGAGACCATGACAATGGCGTCGTTTACAACGATGCCCGCCAGTCCGACAAACCCGAACAGCGCGGTCAGACTGAACGGATTCCCGGAAATCAGCAGGCCGAGCAGCGCGCCGATGATCGCGAACGGCACGGCTGTCAGGATGACCAGCGGCTGCGCGTATGAGTTGAACTGCGTCCCCAGAATCACGAACATCAGGACCAGGCTGATGGCGAAGAGTGCCGCGATATCTTCGAACGCTTCCATGAAATCCGTGAACTCGCCCCCAATCACGAAGCTGACGTTGGAGTAATGCGCTTCGATCGATGGAAAGATCTCGAGCATTCTGGCGTTGATCCGGTCCAATGACGTTACAGATTCATCGATTTCACCCGTGACGAAAATGGTCCGTTTCTGGTCGAAGCGCTGAATCTGGGTTCGGCCCGGCCCGATCGAGAACGAGACCATGTCCCGCAGCGCCACCGTGCTGCCGCTCGAGTTCGTTACCTGCACGTTCAGCACGTCTTCTACGGCCGCCCGTTCCTCGCGGGCGTACTGCACGATGACGCCCACCTCTTCGTCCCCGTCCCTGAACTTCGTCGCCTCCACGCCGTCGAACGCGTATCGAACGTTGAGGGCGACCTCCTGCGCCGAGAACCCGTACAGGGCCGCGCGCACTTCGTCCACTTCGATCCGGATCGCGTCCTTGCCCGGCGGGAAGTCGTCGGTTACCTCGAGCGTGCCCGGAATCCGGCGCAGCGAGTCCTGCAGCGCAAGCGCCGCTTCCTTCATCCGATCGAGATAGCGGCCCTGAACCTTCACCGAGATGGGTTTGCCTACGGGCGGCCCTCCTGTGAATTTTTCGAAGACAACGGATGCGGGTCCGGCGATGTGTTCCGTGCGCTCCCGGAGCACGGCGATCAGCTCGTCCGACATTCTTGCACGCTCTTCCCTGGGCTTCAACTGAACGATGACTTGAGAGACGCTCTTTCGGGTGACCCACTCGGTGTTGCTCTGCAGCAGGCCGACGTTGGTGACCACGCCCGCGACGTCCTCATCGGAAAGCCGGAGCGCCTCGGCCTCGTAGGCGCGGGTGACGCGGTCCGACTCCTCCAGGCTGGTTCCTTCAGGGAACTTGATGAGTACCTTGAACGCGTCGAATTCCTCGCCGGAATAGAAATCCACCCCGAGAAGCGGGATGAGCATCAAAGCGCCGGCCAGCACGGCGACAAGGCATCCGATGACCCAGTAGCGCCGCCGCAGCGTGCGGACCAGCAGACGACCGTAAATCCTGCGGAGTCTCCTGAAAAACGGCTGTTCGCCCCGCTTGTGGGCCCTGGACCGCCGGGTCCATTCCGCATAGTGGGAGGGCAGAAGGACGAACGCCTCGAAAACGGATGCGGCCAGCGCCAGCGCGAAGGTCAGCGGGATGACCCGCATGAACTTGCCCATCACGTCCGGCAGAAGGATCAACGGAAGGAAAGCGGCGACGTTGGTGCCTACCGAGCTGAGGATCGGCTTTGTCACTTCGTCAGTACCGAGGACCGCGGACTCGCTGGCGCTGCGGCCCCGCAGCCGGTACCGGTGACAGTTCTCGATCACGATGATGGCGTCGTCCACGATGATGCCCAGCACCATCACCATGGCGAACAGCGTGCTCCCGTTGATGGTGTACCCGGAAAAGCTCAGTAGAATGAAGGTAATGAAGAATGAGATGGGGATGCCGAGCGTTGCGAGGAAGGCGTTCCAGGACCCCAGGAAGAGCCATAGAACGAGCGATATGAGGATCATCCCGGTGATCGCATTGTTCCGGAGCGCATCGATCACCCGGTTGATGTACACGGAATTGTCGTCGGTAAAGCTGAAGCTGATTCCGTCCGGTACCCGTTCCTCGTAGCGGCTGACCGTTTCCTTGACGGCCAGGATGACGTCGTTCGTATTGGCGTCGGTCGTCTTCGACAAAGAGAAGGTGATGGAAGGTTCGCCGTTCAAACGGGAAAGGACCCTGGGCTCTTCGCGGCGGTCCTGCACCCTCGCCACGTCACGGACTCTCACGGTCTCCCCGCCCGGCGCCGCCCGGACGATTGTCTCGCGAATTTCCTCCACGCTCCGGTATTCGGCCACGGACCGGATCGCGTATTCCTTCGCACGGTAGGTGAGGGTGCCCCCGGGGAGATTCAGATTTCTGGCCTGCAGCGACCGGACCACGTCCAGGACGGACAGACCGCGTGCGGTCAATCTGGAGGGATCCACCTCGATCCAGATTTCCCGATCGGGAAGGCCGGCGACCTGAATGCGGGCGACACCGGAGATGTTCTTCAGGTCCTCTTCGAGATCCTCAGCGACAATCTGCGCGTTCTCTTCCGGAATCGTATATGCCATGTTGACCGTGAGGATGGGCAGAAAGTCGCCGCTGTCGAAGTCGTCCACGTCCGGGTCCTCGGCCTCTTCCGGGAGGTCCACCCGGTCGATACGCGCCTTGAGGTCCGTGTAAATCTCCCTGAAATCCGACTCCGACATGTCTTCGAACTTGACCAGGAACAGGGCCACGCCTTCGCCCGCGGAAGATTGCAGTTCATCGATCTTGTCCAGATCGTGGATCTCGGCCTCGACCGGTTCTACAATCAGGCTTTCCACCTCTTCCGGGCTTGCGCCGGGGTACGGAATCGAGACGATCACCCAGTTGAAGTCAATCTGCGGATTCAATTCCTGAGGCATGCTGACGAGACAGATGGCGCCAAAGCAGAACAGTCCGACCATGACCAGGTTCACGAAAACCGGATTTCGGACTGAAAATTTCGCGATCGACATATCAGGAATGCCTCACGTATTGGTACCCTTCAACCGTCGCCGCACCTATCTTGATGGGCGAATGGTTACATTCGTTGCCGCGCCCAGGCGGTTCATGCCCTCCACCACGATCGAATCCCCCTCCTCGAGGCCCGCTTCCACGGCCACGTGGGCGCCGAACGTCTTCCGCGTTTTCACCTCGGTGAGCCGCGCGATGCCGTCCCATATCCGGTAGACGTACTCCCTGCCGTCCCTGGCGACCACGGCGTTCCCGGGGACGACGAACTGGAGACCCGAACCCCCCAGAATCACGCGGCACCTGGCCGTCATTCCCGCGCGAATGGTCATACCGGGCGTATTTTACATATGGACCTCGACGGGAAACGCGCCCGTCGCCGCCGCGGCCTGGGGGGAAACGTACCGGACGTACCCATCGAATGTCCGGCCTCCCAGCGCGTCGACGGTTACGTGTACGGACCCTCCCGGCGTTATCCGGCCGATGGCCGACTGAGGGATGCCGAGATCGATCTTCATCGTTGTCAGATCGACCAACCGGTACGCTGCCTTTCCGACCGACATCATCGCGCCCCGTTCGATGTGCTTCCTGGATACCCATCCGTCGATCGGGCTGGTCAGCCGCGTGTCTTCGAACCCCTTCCGGGCGCGGCTCAGTTCCGCCAGGTTCGATTTCAGTTCGGCTTCGGCGGATTTGACGGCAAACCGGGACGTCTCGAACGCCAGCCTGGAGATATCCCCCGAGTCGAGGAGTTGACTGTCGCTTTCGAAGTTCAGCTGCGCGATCTTCAGTTTGTTCCGGGCGGAGAGGACCTGCGCCTTCGCGTGTTCCAGCCGGCTCGCGGCCACGCGGTCGTCGATAACCGCAAGCGTGTCGCCGGACGAGACGCGACCGCCAACCTCGGCCATGACGCGGGTCAGTCTCCCGGCGGCCTCCGCAACCACGTCCACCGCCCGGTGCGGCGCGACAACGCCCGTGACCTCAACGGCCTCTTCCACGTGTTCCTGCCGCACAACCCTGGCGCCGACCGTGACCGCCCGCACCGTATCCACGCCCGGCTCTGCCGATCCAGCCGCGTCGGACTCCTCCTGAGGCCCGCACGATATCACGCAGAAACAGAACGCGAGTACGGCGGATCCTGCCGCATCCTTGTATCTCATTTTGACTCCACGAGTTCTTCGATCAGATCGTCGAGGCCGCCCATCAGGTAGCGAAGCTCGATTACCGCCGAGGTGAGGTCGAATTGCGTCGTGATCTCCAGCAATCTGGCGTTCTGCAGGTTCAGCTTCGCATCGATGACGTCCAGGTTCGAGGCCCGTCCCATTTCCTTCTCCCGGGAGACGATCCGGTAGTTGTTCTCGTTGAACGCCAGGCTGGTTCGGACCAGTTCACGCTGGGTTTTCAGATTGACGATCCGGTTGACCGTCTCGCCGAGCGCCTGCCGCGTTTCGTCGACGAGGTCGGAGAAGCGCGTATCCTTGGCGCGGTAACTGAATTGCGCGGACTTCAGGCGAGACAGGTTGCGGAACCCGGTGAACAGCGGCACCGACAGGTTGAGCATAACCGTCGAAGGTCTGTAGTCGTCCAGCGCCAGGGTATCGTTTCGCCTCCAGGCCGTGGAATAGCTGAGAGACACGTCCGGCAGATAGCTCGAATACTGCCCCCGGTACACAAGCCGGCTGCGTTCGCGGTCCTGTTCGGCGGCGGCAAGCATGGCGTTTCCGTCCACCAGCGTCCGGCTGTCCACGCCCGAAAGTCTCCGGATATCCGCATCGGACAGGCCGGCCACGCGTGATACCTCCGCCTCGATCCGGTCCGGGACCCGGTCGACCAGCGCGTCGGCGTGCAGCGTGCGGAGGTTGAGTACCCGGCGGAGGCGGACCGTCGCATCCCGCAACGCGGACTCCCCCGCGGCCACGCTGCTCTTCTGCTGCTGGTGTTCCACCTGCCATCGCAGCAGGTCCAGTTTCGAGTACCTGCCCGCGAGGTGCATCCTTTCGGCCTTCGCCACGTTCAGCCCGGTCAGGACGAGGAACTCGCGCTGCAGTTCGAGCATCGCGCCGCGCTTCAATACTTCCAGGTAGCCGGAGGTGACCTGGAGCAGGATCCGGTCCCGTATGGCTTCGCTGGTCCGTTCGGCCGCGGCCTGTCCGGTGGTTGCAACGGAAACGCCGTTGATCAACTCCGCGTCGAAGATGGGAATATGCGCCTGGAACGACGAGTAATAGGAGGTGCGGAACGCCACTCTGGGCACGGGGATTTCCGGAGGGAAGTACCTGGAAAAATCCCGCTCCGCCAGCGTCTGCTCGTCAATCCGGGTCACCTCCGTGTTGAAGCTGATCCGCGGCGCGAACTGCGACCAGGCGTTCCGGCGGTCCCAGGTCGCCTTTTCCGCCGCGAACCTGGCGGCCTGCAACTGGCGGTTGCCGGACAGGGCCTGCTTCAGGCACGCCTCCAGGGTCAACCGGGATCCTTCCGCCGGACCCGCTTCGGAGGGAAGAGCAGACAGACACAGAACAGCGCCCATAAGGATGAATGCACAGAGACTGCGGTCGAGAACGGACTTCATAGAGGACTCCATAAGAGAATCAACTGCTGAAGCGACCTGAGTGGAATAGCCCTTCCGCCATTACTCCCCCTTGAGGGGGAGTCGCAGAAACCGAGCCGGTCCCTGAGCACTTGCCCTGAGCTTGTCGAAGGGTGTCGAAGGGCCCGGCGAAGGGTCGAATGGCTGTTGAATAGCGGGCATTTCGACATTTCGACACGCTCAATGCAAGCATGCTCAATGACCACGCGTTATTTGGTTTTTTGGACGTTATAAAACCGGTGTTGGGAGACCCATAACCTGCCCAGTGCCGGTCCTTAAGCCGCCGCCCTGAGCTTGCGGTCCCTGAGCCTGTCGAAGGGTCGAAGGCGCTGCCCTGAGCCTGCCGAAGGGTCCCTGCGACGGCTGATGCGGTGGGGGGTGTCAATGCTAACTTCCTGTGTGCGTCCATTTGTCGATTTTATTGGCGTCCAATTGTCGATTAATGGTCCGTCCATTTGTCGGTTCATTGTGCTCGGTCTGCCCCTACCTCTCCGACAATTCGCTCAGCGGTACCGCGAGCATGCGCCTGTCGGCAAGCGGAAGACAATCGCGACCTGCGTAAAGCAACACGCCGGCCTGGAAATCCTCCCCGCAACGGTCTGCGAGCCGGACAAGCCCCTTCCCGTCTCCGGGGGTGAGCGAACGGGCGGCTTTGACTTCGACACCCCATGTCCTTTGACCCCGGGTGATGACGATATCGACTTCCACCCGATCCTTGTCTCTATAATGCCAGAAACGCAAATCCGGTTCCGTCCATGTGGCCTGGGCGATGAGTTGCTGCACCACAAAGGACTCTAACAGATGACCCATGCGGTTCCTCCTGCCGAGCCAGTCGTACGCGGTCAGGTCGGCGAGGGTTGCGGCTAGCCCGGAATCGAGGAGATGGACCTTGGGTGCTCTGATGAGCCGTTTGGCCGGGTTCCGATGCCACGCGGGAAGGCGTCGCACCAGAAAGAGCCGCTCGAGCACGGCGATGTAGTGATTGACCGTCGACCGGTCCAGGCCGAGGGTATCGGCCAGATTGCTGGTGTTCAACAATCCGGCGCTGCGAAGGGCCAACAACTCCAACAGGCGCCCGAGTTCGTGCGCATCCCTCACACGGGCCACGTCCTGCACGTCCCGATCGATGATGCTGCGCAGGTACTGCCTGTGCCATTGCCGGGAGCGAACGGGCGTGCGGGTCAGCGGCTCGGGAAAGCCGCCTGCGACCAGCCGGTCCTGCAGCGACGGACCATCGCGCGCCTCCTCCGGCCGGATGCCCGGCTCGATCGTGCCGTTCAACAGGTCGCTGAGGAAGCAGCCCGGCGCGCGCGCTTTTTCGGATTCCGTCAATGGATGCAACTGCGCGATTTCCATCCGTCCGGCAAGGGACTCAGTTACGGCCGGCAACAGCAATAGATTGGCCGAGCCGGTCAGCACGAATCGGCCGGGACGGCGGTCCTGGTCCACGGCGTGCTTGATGGCGGGGAGTAGCGCCGGCGCCCGTTGCACCTCGTCCAGGGTCACCGCATCCGGCAGACTGGCGACGAAACCGGCCGGATCGGCCAGGGCGGTCTGATGGTAGTTGTGCTCGTCCAGACTGATGTATGCGCGCTCGGGCGCGAGTTGTCGCACGAGCGTCGTTTTCCCGCTCTGTCGCGGTCCGAGCACACAGACCACCGGCGTGTCGGCCAACGCCTCACGGATGACGGGTTCCAGCGAGCGGGGAAACAGGGAACGGCTGGCGTCCATTTGTCGGATTCAATAGCGACCAATTGTGGGTTAATAGAGCGTCCATTTGTCGAATAACTGCGAGGTGGAAATATACAGGATCGGGACGCGAACGTCAAGAGAAGCGTCTGTCTACGTCGCCTCCGGCTGGGCACGACGCGGCGCGCCGGCATCACCTCGTTTACTGCAACGGCCGGCCGCAGCCCGGAGAAAAAGCCCAACCGGGCGGCGGCCGGCCGGTGCAGGAAACGAGGTGAAGCCGGCGCGGCGCGGCGGGCCCGGGCGGAGGGGACGGAGACAGACGCTTCCCTT
>CAZKDZ010000045.1:0-18414 GCA_964551635.1 uncultured bacterium
GTTCTCGCCGGACGGAAAGACGCTGGCAAGCGCGGGCGGCCGGGACGAAACCGTGCGGTTGTGGGACGTGGATACAGGACAGGAGAAAAACGCTCTCACGGGACATACGGCGTCTGTCTCGTGGGTGGCGTTTTCGCCCGATGGATCGACGCTTGCAAGCGCCAGTTACGACCTCACAGTGCGGCTGTGGGATCCGGCAACCGGACAGGAGGAACTCACACTCAAGGGTCATGACGAAGCGATCCATGCGGTCGTGTTTTCGCCAGATGGGGCGACGCTCGCAAGTGCCGATACTGACGGAACTGTGTGGTTGTGGGACGCTGACACCGGGCAGCAGATACGCGCCTTCACCAGCCGCGACAATTTCTGGACGCTGGCGTATTCGCCGGATGGGATGACGCTCGCAACCGGCAGTCCGTACAAGGCGGTATGGCTGTGGGATGTGGCCACCGGGCAGAATATACGCACCCTCACGGGACATACCGATCCGATCAACTCGGTGGTGTTTTCGCCGGATGGAAAGACGCTTGCAAGCGCCGGTTACGACTGTACGATTCTCCTGTGGGATGTCTCTTCACGCGCCGCGCTGCAACCCCTTACCGCCGACTTCGACGGCGACGGGACCGTGGGCTTTTCCGACTTCCTGCAATTCGCCGCAAAGTATGGGCTACGCTGGGGAGACGCAGGATATGACGCGCGCTTCGATCTGGATGGCGACGGTGAGGTCGGTTCCGCCGATATGTGGATCTTCCAGAAAAGCTTCGGCCAGGGAACATGAGGCGGACGCGCGGAGTCAGAGCGGAATCGCGACCGGCGCCCGGATCGGCATCCGGCCTGGTGCTGTCGCGGCGCCGTGAGCGATCTGAAGGGAGGTGAAAAAGGGGATTCACGTCATAACAAGCTTCGCTGCTGTGAGTCTATTCGCGGGTGATGATCGGCTGCAATAACGGTTATCGCCAATCATCGTGTTGCCCACACTTGGAGAGGGGCCAGGAAATGAATCGTGAAGACCTCAGAGGAAGAATGGAAGCACTGGAAGCAACGCTGCGTTGGCAAAAGCCGGCAATTGCCGGTCTGGTCGTTGTATTCCTTTTCAGCGCGTCGCCAGCATTGACCCGGGCATCGAAATGGATCGACCGAATCCTTCCGCCAAAGCTGAGCTCGTTAAACCTGCAACACGTCATGGACCGGGGCGAAGTGCGCTTTGACGATCTTTCGCCCATCGGAGTGGAACTCCCGATACCTGAAACCGGTTATGGTGAACTGAGCAAGATCGCTCCCGAGCAAACCGTCAATGACGGCGATACGCTGCGAGTGCGTGCTGTTCACATCATGAACGCGAACGGAAAGCTCGTCGCAGCCATCGGGTCGAGTCAGTCCGGTGACGGCGTGCTCGAGGTGAGGAACGGCAATGGGAACGTGGTTTCGGTTGTGGGCGTGGATCCGAGGGGGCACGGCACCATGGGAGTCCTCAATACGGCCGGTCGGGTCACCGCCGCCATTGGCGCCGATCGGTCTGAACAGGCCAACGGCGTTGTCGACGTCAAGAGCGCAACGGGTTCGGCGGCCGCACTCGCCTTTGATGATGCCGGAGATGGGGCGATTGCAGTGTTCAACAAGAACAGGAACCTGGTTTCCGGATTCGGTATCGACAAGAGTGGCCACGGCGCCCTGCGTATCGTAAATGCGGCGGGCGGTGTCATTGCCGCGATGGGTGCGGACAAGTCGGACGACGCCAATGGCTGGATGGATGTCAGGAACAAGACCGGACCGGCTGCGGGCTTCTCCGTCGACGCGGACGGTGACGGTCTGGTCATCGCGGGCAACCGCAACAACGATGAGGTGTCGATCATGGGCGCCAATGAGAACGGACACGGCATCATCGGATTCAAGAATGCATCCGGGCGGGTTGTGGTCGGCATGGGGGCCGATTCGACGGGCGCCGGGGTATTGAGTGTTGGAGGCGGACGGTTCCGGGCTTTCCTCGATGCGGACGGCAACGGAGTCGCGAAAACGCTAGGGCAGCACGGGAATCTTCTCTGGTCGTCTGAAGCGTCTCCCGAGGGCGAAGGCGGGACCTCGACCGGGCTGATCGGGGACTTCGACGGCAACGGCAAGGTCGATTTTGCGGACTTCGTTACATTCGCCGCTAATTTTGGCAAGACCAGCGGGTAACGTACGTATCGATTTTTCGAGACGAGAAATCGGAACGAATGAAAAATCTCCCGTTGTTCAGCCTTGTCTTTATATACGGGGTGACGAACTCGAAACCGAGCCAGTCGCGCAGCAAGCGGACGCCTGGATCCCGAGTCCGCGGGGTGGCTTCAGGAGGAGGCGGTCGGCTGACGGGTGGGGCTGAGGGCCTGCCATTGGCGCAGGACCTCAAAGACGAGGACGGCGCTGGCGGCGGCGACGTTGAGGCTGTTTTTGTAGCCGTACATGGGGATCTCAACCAGCTCGTCGCAGCACTCAAGCGCGTCGCAACTCACGCCGAGGGCCTCATTACCCACGACGAGGGCCAGGGGGCGCGGATAGTCCAGCTCGGTGTAGCAGCGACTCTGCGACGTCGTCTCCAGCGCCCACACCGGCACCTGGCGTGCCCGCAAGTGCTCAATGGCTTGCAGCGTGGTGGCGAAGTGGCGGGTCTGGATGTACGAGAGGGTGCCCAACGCCGTCTTGTCGAGCTTGGGATGGGGCGGATGAGCCGTGTAACCACAGGTGTAAATGCCTTGCAATCGACCCGCGTCCGCCGTGCGGAAGATCGAGCCGACGTTGAAGGCGCTGCGTAAATTGTCGAGCACCAGATAGAGCGGGTGTTTGGGCAGGCGGGCGTATTCGTCGACGGGCATCTTCGCGTCGAACGTACGGACCTCAAAGCTGGTCTCCTTGCCGTAGTTGCCAGGCTGCAATTTCACCCGACTTCCTCCGGGGCTACGGGTCGCCGCTCGGCGGCAGAGAGCCGGGCGGCCTCAATAGCGACCATGGTCTGCCGCACGCTCTCGGCGGTGACGGCCAGCTCGGCGCGGCCGGCGAGCGCGTCGGCGATGTTTTCGTAGTAGGAGCGCCAGCGACCGGGCGCCGTCTTTAGGATGGTTTCCCCGGCTTGCGTATAGAGGCGGGCGTAGTGATCAGGCGCCTCTTCAGCCGCGTCGATGTCGCCGGCGATCATGGCCTTTTCCTGAGGGTCAACGCCCTCTTTGACCAGTGCGCCTTCCGTGCCCAGCACGTACCAGCGCGGCTTGGCTTTGCTCGCCAGCGACGAGGTCTCCACGCGCGCTTCGACGCCGTTGGCAAAGTGGAGCACGGCCAGCGCGTGGGACTCGACGTCGATGCCGAGCGGGTCGCCGGAGTGGAAAGTGGCGTACACCTTTGTGAGCGGCGCGTCGATGAGCTGGAGGGCCTGATCGACCAGATGTGCGCCCAAATCGAAGAACTTGCCGCCGCCGTGCCGTGCGATGCTGCGCCAGCCTCGCGGAGGCCCGTATTGGCCCCAGAACGTCTCCAGCACAAAGAGATCGCCGAGCAGCCCCTGGCCCAGCGCGTCTTTAACGGCGAGAAAATCGCCGTCCCAGCGGCGATTCTGAAAGACGCTGAGCAAGCGGTCGTGCGCCTGGCTGGCGACGATCATCCGGTCGGCCTCAGCCATGCTCAGGCACATGGGCTTGTCGGTGACGACGTGTTTGCCCGCTGCCAGCGCCTGGATGGCGTGCGGGGCGTGGAGGTCGTTGGGCGTGGCGAGGACGACTAAATCCACGGCTGAATCGGCCAACACCTCATCGAAGTGGCGGAAGGTCTTTACCCCCAGGTCGCGCTGAATTTCGTCACGGGCCTCCGGCCGGCCGGTGGCGATGCCATAGAGGTTCAGGCCGCCGGCCAATCCCACCAGATAGGCGTGGAAGCAGCGGCCGGCAAAGCCATAGCCGATGACGACGACATTGGGTTGTTCCATGATTCTACCTGTGAAGCTGTGGGACGGGACCTCGGGAGAGGTCTGTTGCTCTTCTGCAGATTCAAATCGGATGCTTGCTGCGATGAAACGCAACGAAGAAGTCGGACACCTTGCTTACGATCAAATCCAGCATGGCCCGCCCGTCCTCGACGGTGGCATCGGCCGGGTTATCCGTGTATCCGACTCCCGCCTGCCACTCCCCGTGGACCTGCACCACCGCGCTCGACAGGCCCACGTCCAGGCCGGCGTCGTCGTGGACCTGGCCGCTCATTGCGTCCAATGCCTCCCGGTTTACCAGATCCGGCCGGATCGCCATCATCAACGCCGCCTCGAAGCGCCCGGCGTGGCCAGGGATGACCGACGACGGCATCACGCCAATGAGCGCCTCTCGCGCGATATTCCAGTAATCGCCGGTTGCAACGGCCGCCGGATAGCCCAGCCGGTTCACAAAGTCCTGTCCCACGAGTCCATTCGGGTTGCAATTCCCCCCGTGGCCGTTCAACACCACGAGCCGCTTGAAACCGCTTCGTGAAAGGCCTTCAAGGACATCGGTCACCGCACCGACGTACGTGGTGGTCCTGAATGACAGGACGCCCGGAAACGGATAGTGATGGTGGGAGTTGCCAAACTGGATCGTGGGGGCGACCACGATGGGGACCTGCTCATTCGCGCGCGCCGCCGCCTGGCGCGCCACGGTGCCGCAAAGAACGGCGTCCGTACACACCGGCAGGTGAGGTCCGTGCTGCTCGATCGCTGCCGTGGGCAGCACCGCCGTGGCCGTCGGCGCAATCTCCCGGATCTCCTCCCGGGTCATCTCTTCGAATAGAATGGACAAGGACCATCCTCCTGTTTTTGCTGTAGATGTTGTGATTTGGCTGCGATACGTGCTTGCCGGAGCAAGGTCATTTCGACATCTCGACAAGCTCAGAGCAAGCACTCCGCTGGGCCCAATGACTGCGTTTCGACAAGCTCAACGAACTTCATTGGGCCGACACCCTGGGATTTTCGCCCTGAGCGCGTGCGCCACCAAATCGCCGCACGGCCGATTTCGTAAAATGCAGCTATATTTCTTCGAACGGATACAGCGGTCGCCTGCGATGGCGGAACTCAAACTTGCGCATATCCGCGGCTGTCGCTCCGGGCGTATCCACACGGATCAGGCGAGTACACACGGGATCGTAAGCCGCCACGGGTGCGTGTACCCCCTTAGCAACGATGACGTCGAAGGCGTCCGGACGCAGTTGGCAACTGGTCATGAGTCCCAGACTTACCGGGACGACCCGCCGCGACGTCAGGCTGATGGTCAGGCCGTTGTCCGTGTCAACGACCACCGTCCGACCCATGTCGAATGCCGTCCGGCCGCCGTGGCGAATCTCGCTCTCGCTGAACCGGCCGCTGTAGACGCCGCGTACCCTGACCGGGGTCTCCAGGGGCGGGCCGTGCAATTCGTCGGTCTTGCCGCCCATCCGGAGCGTGAGCCGCCCCCCCACGCCGGCCTCGGCCGCGCTTGAAACCGCTTCCCTGTCGTAGATGCACACGAAGGCCCTGGTATTCCGGCGCGTGTGCAATTCATGCGCAAGCATCGTGCCGTCGCCCGCGGAACCGCCGCCCACATTGTCGCCCATGTCCAGCAGGCAGACCGGTCCGTCCGCAGCCATCGCCATGTCGACCGCTTCCGGGATGCCGATGAACTCACCCCTGAAGTCTCTGCGAAAGGCGTGAAGATGATCCGCGAGTTCACCGGCCACGGATTCCGCAAGGCGCGTATCTCCGTCCGTCACTGCAATCATCGAGGCGCCCATCTCGGGCACGTCGGAGTACGGGAATCCCAGCACGATGCTGTTCGACAATACGCCAGGCCTGGCCAGGAGTCGATCCGCAAGTTCGTACATGGGCCGACACGGCGCGGAGCCCGTCAGCTGGCGTTCGATATTGATGGCGACCGGCGGAAACGCAGCCGCCTGCCTGGGCCTGATCTCGCCTCGAAGCGTCCGCGCCATCAATCGCGAAGCCTGCAATCCCACCTCTTTCTGGTCCAGATGCGGGTTGCTGCGATAGGCAATCGTCGCGTCACAGGCGGCAATCATCCTCTCCGACAGGTTCGCATGCGGATCGATTGTGCAGATGATCGGCGTCCCCTTGCCGACAATGCGCCGGAGTCGGGACAGCCAGTATCCGTCAAGGTCCCGGTAGTCCTCGCCTTCGCCCACGTTCGCCCCGTGGGGCGCCACCAGCCAGCCGTCCGGTTCGCCGGCGCGTTCAACCTGTTCGAACATGATCTGCATCAGCGCGTCGCAGGTATCCTTCGTAATCCTTCCGGAGGGCTCGGTACTGGCGTAAAAGAGCGGTACCGCTTCGATGCCCGACTCTGCGAGACCCGCGAAAAAACCGCTCACCTCGTTCAGGCCATCTTCGAAACCGTCCGCCACTTCGTTTCCGATGAGAATCCGGCTCGACCGGAACATTTCCAGTGTGGTGGGCGTACCGATGAACGTATTGGACTCGTGAACCAGCGAAAGAATGCCAACGCGCATATCAGAATCTCCAGATCCTGTCAGTTGGAGGCGGCGGGGATGGCGCTTGCGTTGCAAACCGACTTTCAATATAGAAGTCGGCTTTCCTTAAATCAAATGGTTCTTCGTCCGTTTCAGACGCACGACGCTATCGACTATGCAATCTGCGCTTACCCGTCGATTCAGGTCGACTTATGTATTGGACTCCCGGGAATCACTATAAACCATTTTGTTGTATCGAACGAGTTTCAACAAAATAAACTAATGAATTCGCCTTGCCATTGCCGCTTGAATGCTTTATATTACAACCAGATAAGATAAGCGCGGCTTATCTTAAACTGTTGGATCCAGAAACGGCAACATGGCGGGCGCACCGAGTCGCACTCACCGGGCACCGGCCGTCAGACACGCGGCTGCCGGAGCGCATCGATTCCGGAGGGTTCGGATGGACCTTAAAGAGAGTATTCAAACAGCACCGATCACCCATGTCGACCTTTCGTATTACGTCGAGACGGAACATGGCACGCGAGCGGGAGATGTTCTCGCCAAGATGAAAGCGAGCCACAGAAAATGCGCGCTCGTTATGAGACACGGCCGGCTGATCGGCATCTTCACCGAACGCGATATCATGAAGAAAGTGGCGGGGAACCCGGAGAGCGGCAATGTGCCGATCGATGACCTGATGACTCCCGATCCTGAAACTATCGACGCGGACATGAACATCCTGGACGCAACAAGGGTGATCGCCTCCAACCGGTTCCGTTACATGCCTGTAACAAACAAAGAGGGCAGGGTCCTGGGTACTTTGACCTATTATGCCATTATCAAATACATTTGCGACTATTTCCCGCAGGAAATCTACAATCAGCCGCCCGTGCCGGACGTGTTCGCCAAAGCCCGCGCCGGCGCATGACAGCCCAGGTGATCTTCTTCACCAGATTCGCAGCCCAAATGTACCGGGAGGTTCATAGAGATGGCCGAAACAGCCGTCGGGGAAATTGACGAAGAAGCCGAACTGCTGGACGAATTGAACGAGGTGGAATCCATTGCGGTCCGGTTCGCGGGCGACTCCGGCGATGGAAGCCAGTTCATTGGGGGAGAATTCGCCAACACGTCCGCCATCGTCGGCAACGATATCAGCACCATGCCGGATTTCCCCGCCGAAATCCGCGCGCCCGCGGGCACATTGCCGGGCATTAGCGGTTTTCAGGTCCGCATATCCAGCGAAGACATCTACACGCCAGGAGACGAACCCCAGGTACTCGTTGCCATGAATCCGGCCGCGCTCAGGGCCAACCTGCAGGATCTGCCGCCGGGGGGCGTTGTCATTACCAATTCCAACAACTTCACCCGAAACAACCTGCGCAAGGCCGGCTACGAGACCGACCCGCTGGAAGACGGATCGCTGGAGGGTTATCGCGTATGCAAGGTACCGCTGACAACGTTGCACAAGCGCGCAGTGGCCGGTGTTGAGGGCCTGTCCAACCGGCAGATCGATATGATGAAGAACTGCTTCGCCCTCGGACTCGCATACTGGATTTTCGACCGACCGCTGGAACCGACGATTCGCATGCTGGAAGAGAAATTCGCCAGCCGCCCAAACGTCGTTGAGGGCAACGTAACCACCCTGAAGGCCGGATTCAACTACGGGGAGACGACCGAACAGTTCCAGTACAGGTACAAGATTCCCAAAGCCGTGGTCGAACCGGGCACGTATCGCGCCGTTACCGGCGCCCAGGCCACCGCCATGGGTTTCGTCACCGCAGCGCACAAGGCCGGCAAGACCCTTTTTTACGGAAGTTACCCGATTACCCCGGCGAGCGTCCTGCTCGAAGCGCTGGCCGCCCTGAAAAACTTCGACGTTCGCACGTTCCAGGCGGAAGACGAGATTGCAGCCATCGGCTCCGCCATTGGCGCAGCGTTCGGCGGCGCCTTTGCAGCAACGGGCACCAGCGGGCCGGGCATTGCCCTCAAGAGCGAAGCCATCAACCTGGCTCTTGTGCTGGAATTGCCGCTGGTTGTCGCAAACTTTCAACGGGGAGGACCCAGCACGGGGCTTCCAACGAAAACGGAACAGTCCGACCTGCTCCAATGCATGTTCGGGCGCAACGGTGAAAGCCCGGTTCCCATCGTCGCGCCGGCCACAGCCTCCGATTGCTTCAACCTGGGCATTGAGGCCTTCCGCATCGCCGTTGAAAGCATGTCGCCTGTTTTCTTCCTGTCCGACGGCTACCTGAACAACAGTTCCGAACCCTGGAAGATACCCGATCCCAACGACATTGCGACGATTGACGTGGAACACCAAACGGACCCTGAGAATTTTCAGCCGTACACGAGGAACGTCCAGACCCTTTCGCGCCCATGGGCGCTTCCCGGCACCCCGGGTATGGAACACCGTATCGGCGGGTTGGGCAAGCAGGACGGCACGGGAAACGTCTCGTACGATCCGAAAGACCACGAACACATGGTCAGGGTCCGTGCGGAAAAGGTCGCAAGAATCGCCAATCGGATTCCAGCGCAGGACGTATTCGGTCCAACGGCCGGCGATCTGCTTGTCGTGGGTTGGGGCAGCACTTTCGGCGCAATCAGGTCCGCGGTACGTCGCGAGGTCTCCGACGGCCGGTCGGTTGCCCATGCCCACATCCGCTATCTGAACCCGTTTCCGGCGAACCTGGAGAGTCTGCTTTTGCGCTATCGCAAGATCCTGGTGCCCGAGATCAATGGGGGACAGCTCTCCCTCCTGCTCAACGCCAGGTATCCTTTGCGTGTCATCAGCTACCCCAAGGTCCAGGGGCAGCCATTCAAGATTTCCGAGATTGTGGAAAAAATCCGCGAATTGCTGGACTAGCCCGTACCCGTGAATCTGGAGAACGATCCATGGCCGAAGCCACACCGGAACTTCTACAACTGACCCGCAAAGACTTCGTTTCCGACCAGGAAGTCCGCTGGTGTCCGGGATGCGGAGACTACGCCATACTGGCGCAGATGCAGCGGGTGCTTCCCGAACTCGGTATTCCCCGGGAACAGATCGTGTTCATCTCCGGAATCGGCTGTTCCAGCCGTTTTCCGTATTATATGAACACCTATGGCGTACACTCCATTCACGGGCGCGCGCCAACCCTCGCCTCGGGCCTTAAAGTGGCCAACCCGGACCTGCACGTTTGGGTGATCACCGGGGACGGCGACGGCTTGTCCATCGGCGGCAACCACCTGCTGCATATTCTGCGCAGGAACGTGGACGTGAACATCATCCTCTTCAACAACCGCATCTACGGGCTTACCAAGGGGCAGTATTCGCCCACGTCGTTGCCCGGCCACAAGACGTATTCGTCGCCCATGGGCTCCATTGAACAGTCCTTCAATCCCATTTCCGTTGCCATCGGGGCCGAGGCCACCTTTGTCGCGCGTTCCGTCGACAGGAACACCAAGCACCTTGCCGAAATGCTCCGCCGGGCGGCCGCCCACAAGGGCACCTCGTTTGTCGAAATCTATCAGAACTGCAACATCTACAACGATGGCGCCTGGTTCCACATCACCGAAGCGGATGTAAAAGACGACAATACGTTAATTCTCGAAGACGGTGAGCCGATGATATTCGGAAAGGAGCGGGACAAGGGTGTCCGGATAAACGATCTGCGTCCCGAAGTCGTGGCGCTGGGCAACGGCACTTCCGAAGCCGACCTTCTGGTACACGACGAATCCGCGGACCCGCCGGCGCTGGCTTACATGCTCAGCCGTATGGAATATCCGGATTTTCCGGTTCCGCTGGGGGTTCTCCGCTGCGTGGAACGACCCGTTTACGAGGAGGAGATCCTCGCACAGGGTCGCGACGCCGTCACACAGAGCGGGGAAGCCGATCTGTCCACGCTCTACAATGCCGCGGATACCTGGGTTGTTTCGGAAGAGGACAGCGTACCCATAGAGCGGGATGTCGTTGAGGAGGAGATCGAAACGGATATCCCGGACATCATACCGGGAATCGGAGGAGAGGATCCGATCGATCCGAAGGGTGAGTTCGAGCGTCTGGTCATCGATCCGATCTCTACGGTGCAACTGCACACGCCGGAATTCATCGCACCGGGAGCCTCCATGCTCGAAGCCATGCTGCTGATGGAGGAAAAGGACGCCGGCTGCCTTCTGGTATCCGAAGACGGTTTCGCCCTCCAGGGCATCCTGGCGGAAGGGGACTTTTTCGTAAAAGTCGTGGGTAACGATATCGATCTGGCGACCACGCGTGTCGAAGACGTGATGACGCCGAATCCGACAACCATGAGACTGTCGGACCCCATCGGATACGCGCTGCATCTGATGGACCTGCACGGCTACCGGCATATCCCGGTTGTCGACCACAGCGGCCGGGTCGTCAAGGTGGTGTCGTTCCGGGCGGCTCTCGAATTCTTCACTCAACTTTACGACAACGGGTCGAACGGCAGCTGATTCAACCGTCCCCTCGAACCGAGCCAAAGGAGCCCCGGATGCGGACGTCCGGGGCTCCTCTTGCATTGGTTTGCAGTGTCGCGAAAAGATCTAGCCGTCCCGCGGCCGACTGAACACCACCTCCGCCATCAGATCCTCTGGGAATTCATGCATCCTTTCCTGCCCAAGCCGCTCCACCTCTGCCAGCCCCTGTTCGATTTTTCGCCGTAGCGCGCCGACATCCACACCCAGAAAGCCGGCGGGAAACTGCTTCAGCTTGAAATATGAATTGTTGCAGTGCTTCACAGTCCCGTGGTAGATTCCTCGTCGAAGCTGATGATACGCGGCCGCGAGCTGGATCAGTCCCTGAAAGAAAATCCGGCTCGGCTCATTGTGCCTGCGCCAAACCTGCTCCCACGCCTCGTGGCTTTCCCAGTACTCCCGATCATTGAAGAGGCGCACGCCCTTCTCGAAGTCCGCCCAGTCCTCGGCCGACATCGGGGGTTCAACCGCGTCCTCGGCAGTGATGAGGTATGCCTGCTTCATCCGCGCCGACTTCAGATCGAAGCCTTCCAAGGGCTATCCTCCGGCATGCACCTCAAGCATCGTCTCCAGCGCCACCAGATGCGCCTGAACCCGAACATCCATCTCCAGCGCCGACGGCGTCTCGGACGTAATTAGTCGATCGGTATACGCCTGTTTGAACAACACGATCGGCACGCCTCCGCCGATGCGCCGCTTTTCCACCTCCAGATTCGGAAAAATCACGCCGTTCAACGCGGTTTCACCCTCGATTTCCGACTGTGTATTCAGCGTACAGACCCCGGAAACCTGTTTCGTAATCAAGGGTCCCGCGGGCGTCAGTCCGCGAACCTGTTCGTACAGATAGTAGCCGGGGCTCTCCCAGTCTTCGTGCAGGTCCATTACCGCCGCGAACTTCCTCCCGCTGATAAACCGCTTCAAGACGCCGATCTCCGGAACGTCGTCCCGGAGGAATGCCCAGTTTATGTCCACGTCCTGCGCATTCGACCGGGTATTGTGAACGTATCCGTACGGATTCAGGCAGGGGATCACGAAGAACCTGAATCGATCCAGCCATTGTTCCAATCCCGTCTCCAGAAAAGACAGAGCCCCCTCAGTTCCCGCCGGTTCGTCGCCGTGGGTGCCACCATTGATGTAAATCGCGGGAAGCGATGAATCTTTGCCAAGTGTTACGCAAAAAACCGGATAGCCGGCGACGCGGTCCAGCACTTCGATGCGGTTATCCCTCCGCGAAAGCGCCTCGGTGCGTTCAACGACTTCATTGTAGTTACGCATGAAATCCTGTCCTATGATCTGGGTCCAGGGCGCCCGCCCACAACGAACTGTCGGGATTCATGCAAACATCTCCCTGCCGAGCGTAATCCCATGCGCTTCGACGGGATCCCGGGTCCTGCCGCCTCGAGCCAGCCGCCGGGATAACTCCGCGGCCAGAATTTCACCCATCTCACGCGTCTTTTCCGGCAGTTCCCGCGCCAGATTCCGCTGCTCCGAAGGATCGCCGCCCAGATCATACAGCTCCAACATGGGACTACCGTAGAAGTCCGGCTCGAGTGCGGCGATCAGCTTCCACCCGTCTTCGCACACGGCCCATTTCGCCATCCAGGTGCATTCCTGCGAAAGCAGCAGTTCCCCTTCTTCACGATCCGATCCGCCGAGAATGAACGGAAGCAGCGAACGCCCATCCATCCTGCGCGGGACCGGCAGCCCAGCGCCTTCAAGTACGGTAGGCGCGAGATCCGTGTGTTGAGCCAGCGACCGGATGCGGCTCCCATCGACCTCGACCCCCGGCCACCTCACAATCAACGGTACCCGTATATCGCTCTCGTACAATCCATGGTGATCGAAGTAGATGCCATGCTCCCCCAACTCCTCGCCGTGGTCGCTGAAAATGAACACGGCTGTTTCTTCCGCGACACCCAACGTCTCCAGCGCCCCCAGCAGCTCCCGGATACCGTCGTCCACACATCTCACTTCGGCATCGTACTGGCTGCGTACGAATTCGATGTCGGTAATCTGCGCGCCCGCTGCATCGGGCCACTCCAACGCCATCCGCCCGAGCCAGCCGGACGTCCACCAGCTTCTCAGCGGCCGCCGGTAGAATTCGTCCAGGCTGCCCCTGTTTTCCACCGTTGGATCGCGTGAATAGAAGAGGTCCCTGTACTCCACGGGAGGCATGTAGGGCGTGTGAGGATCCCAATAATGTACGAAGAGAAAGAACGGTTCTCTGCCATGGGCCTTCAGCCAGTCGACCGCCAGTTCATTGAACCGAAAGCACTCGGGATAGCTTCCCTCCTCCCTCGGATTCAGACAGACGTCGAACCCCCGGGAAAACCAGGGTTTGTGATGCGCGGCCAGATTGTCTACCGCGGCCGTGGCGTACCCGGCCCGCTGCAGGAATTCGGGCAGAAAGGGCGCACCTTTACCCAGAGACCAGCGGCCCCGGTGCGCCACGATTCCATGGGTGGTGGGCCACTGTCCGGTGAACATGCACGTAAACGAGGGTTGCGTGGGAATGGACGGCGCGTAACAGTTCTCGAACACCACTGACCGGCCCGCAAACGCATCGATGAACGGCGTGGTGGGCCGGTCGTATCCGTAACATCCGAGTCGATCCGCCCGCAGGCTGTCGACGGCGATCATCAGGAAATTCATCCGCACGCCTTCATGATATATACAGTCTGCCGAAACAACCCGGGGACGAATTCTCCGCCCGTCAGTTCTCCCGAACCACCCAATCCTCGAATACCAGGCCTTCGGACAAGTGCCAGGCTGTCAGATAAAGCGACGCGGTAAACTTCACCGCCTCCCGCGCACGCTCCATACCGAATGCCACGACGTCGGGAACCGGCGTCCACTCGCCCTCACCCGCGGGCGGCAACCGACCCTCCAGGCCATATACGGCGTCGAGGAGCGACCTGCTGTCTTCGATCTGGGCGGCAATTCCGGACATCAGGCTGTCCAGCACGACGGGCTGTTGACCCGATGCCAGAGCTCCCGGCGCCGGGTCAATCCTGCGGATCAGATCGTCCACCTTGTAGTGTATGCCGCTGGGTTGAATCGCGCCGTCCGGGCCGGGCCGTCCGTTGAAGTACATGGTCACGTGCAGCGGCTGGCAGAGGTCCTGGGCGTAATTCGCGACAAAACCGGCGTACATCAGACACTTTTGTCTGATGTGGCGATTGTCCGGCCAGCGCCTGTGTTCTGCAAACGCCACTGCCAGCCTCTGCGTCCACTCGGCTACCGAATAGGGAAGGAAACCGACCTTGTCCGGCGCGATGCCCTGCATTGCGCAAAACTCGAGAAACCCGCTGCGATCAACCGGCAGCGAAGCGTCCTTCAGTCGTTCCGGATTGAAATAGTGCTCTGGAACTTCGGCGCGGCGCAAAATCGGCGTTCCACGATTCCTCGCCAGGTCGGGGTCCCACACATAGTGTGCGATCGCGTCTCCTCCGGCGCGAAAGAAGCCCGGCATCCGCTCTGGAAGCGAGGCGACCGCAGCTCTGGTGACGATGTCGTGCCCGCGGACCCACCATCCCTGGGCGGCGCTCGCATTCAGGACGATCAATACCAGTACGACAGCCCATCTCGCCATCCGGCACCCCCTATATGCACGTCAGCTTTGTTCCGTCTGCGGGAAATCTGCGTCTCGGAATTCTGACTGCGAAGTTACATCGGCACAGCTTCTTTGTCAACGCCCGGTTAACAGAAGCGGAGGCCCCGTGTGAGACCTCCGCTTCCGATAATGGCGGGAATGTGTGGGAATCGAACCCACCCAGCGTGTGATTAGCACGCCGCAACGGGTTTGAAGCCCGCGAGGGCCACCAGTGCCCCATCCACTCCCGCACAATGTCGGTCGACTGGATCCGTTGATTTCATCCTCTATTTACTCGCCAACACCCGGACGTCACCCTTTCTCATGGTGACGCCCCTGTTATCGAAATGGTTCAACAATGGAACGGCGTATTTGCGCGTGGTGCCCACCAGGTCGCGGAAAGCCGAAACACTCATTTCCCGGTTGCGCTGCAGGAAAGAGACGAGCCCCTGCTCAATCTCCTCGAGCGTGCGCGGCGGAAACACCAGATTCTCGTCGAGCCTTACGATCTCTCCCATCGCCTGCATGGCGGCCGCAACAGCGTGAACTTCGGCAGCGTCCTGCGCCAGGTGAACGCCAATCTCGTTCAGGTCGGGCGGCGCGGCGCGGCCCGCCCGAAGAAGCGCCAGTATTTCCCCTCTGATCCGGCCCTGGTCTCCCGAGAATCGGATCCTGTGATCGGCGAGTCGCAGCAGGGAGCCCGCGGGAAACAGTGCCTTCTCCGAGAGCAAATGCTCGATCGCCCGCTCGAATGTACTGTCCGGCGGCCTTCCTTCCACCCGCCTGTGGAGTTCGCTGTGCGAAACCCCCGCCTTGAGGGGATGGGTCCGGTGATAGATTGCCAGCGCATCCCGAATGTGTTGCAGCAGGGCCCGCCACGAATCCGTATGGACGTATACGTCCTCTCCCGCGTGGCGAAAGACGAACGCGTCTCCGCCGTCCAGCAGGACCTTCAGCCGATCGTCCGTCTCGGACAGAGACAGCCCCAGCGCCGCCGCAAGGTCAGCGACGGATTGGGCCCGGTATCCCGCCGCCTTCAGACGAAGGTCCAACACACGGGTCGGATCTTCAACTTCGGACGCGCGAAGCGGTTCGAGCGTTTCTTCCCGAAAGCGGCGATGCTTGGCCGGCTGCGCATCCAGCACCACCCCTCCGCCCAGTGTCTGCACGGGCGAATAACGTCGGACCACGAATCGGTCGCCCCGGGCCGCCACGCCGCGTTCTTCCAGCCGGAACTGCACCAGCTGTGATTCGCCGGGGCGCAACTCGTCCCCTTCGAGGAGAACCACGCGCGCCAGCACGTCACGTGGGCCAAGATGCAGATGCACCCGCGCCCTGTTCTTCAGTGAAACCGGCGCATCCTTCAGCAGACGCAGCCGCGCGTCGAGCATATAGGTTGAGCTGAAATAACCCCGCTGCGCCAGAAGATCGCCCCGCACGACCTGATCCACCTCCACGTCGGCCAGATTGATCGCCGCCCGGTGACCGACGACGGCGGTCTCCACGTCCCTGCCGTGTACCTGCACGCCACGCACCCGAACGGCATGTTCTGCCGGCTGCAGCATCACGACGTCCTTCGCCCGGACCCGGCCCGACAATACGGTGCCGGTCACAACCGTACCGAATCCCCTGACGGAGAACACGCGATCCACCGGCAGACGAAACACGCCGCCATTGGGGCGCGTCTCCACCTTTCCGATTTCTTCCTCCAGCAGCGTCCCAAGCGTCTCGATCCCCTCGCCCGTCACCGCGGACACCGGTACGATGGGAGCGCCCTCCAGAAACGTGCCTTCGAACAGGTCGCGCAGATCCTCCTCCACCAGGTCCGCCCAATCCGGCTCTACCAGGTCCACCTTGTTCAGCGCCACAACACCCCTCCGCACGCCCAGAAGATTCAGTATACCCAGGTGTTCGCGCGTCTGGGGCATGGCCCCGTCGTCTGCCGCCACCACAAACAGCGCGAGATCCACCGTACACACGCCGGTCACCATATTCTTCACGAACCGTTCGTGACCGGGCACGTCGATGATCGTAACATCGTCCTTCCAGTATGCGAATCCGATATCGATTGTCACGCCCCGGTCCTTCTCCTGTGGGAGCGTATCCGTATCGATACCGGTAAGCGCCCTGATCAGCGCTGTCTTGCCATGGTCGATATGACCCGCCGTACCAATGATCACGTGCGACATCAGGTTGACTCCATACCAATCCCCGCCGCGCGCCGCAACGCGGCCTCGACCAGGCGCAACTCACCGGACGCCACCGTCCGCAGATCCAGAAACAGCCGCTCGTCCCGCACGTATCCAACGACCGGCGGATCGTTCGAACGCAGCCGGGCCGCGAGGTCGGTCACGGACCCGTCGTTGACGAAAGACACACATAGCGCCGCGCTGGCGATTTCCTCCAGGGGCATGGCTCCGCTGCCCGTCTGCGCAACCGAGTCCACCACTTCAACCCGCAGCCCGCTTTCCTGCAGCTGACCCAGCCGCGCCAGGCTCCGCCTTCCCCGCCGCTTCAGAGCGGAAACAGGCTCGGTCAGCATCCCCAGCGTTGGATGCGTCCGTAACAGATCCTTCCGGTTCAGGAAGAGTCTCAATGTCGCCGCCAGTGCGGCGTACGTGAGTTTCCCGCACCGCAGCGCCCGCATGAGCGGGTTCCGGCGGATTTTCCGGATGGTGTCTCCCCTTCCCACCAGAATGCCCGCCTGGGGTCCGCCCAACACCTTGTCGGCGCTGAACGTGACCACGTCGGCGCCGGCCGCGACGCTGTCCGACACCATGGGCTCGTGCGGCAGACCGAACTCATCCATGTCCACCAGCGCGCCCCCTCCGAGGTCGTGGACCACGGCCACGCCGTGCCGATTGCCCAGCGCAACCAGTTTCGGAAGTGAAACCGAGGCCGTAAAGCCCATCACCTTGTAGTTGCTCGGGTGTACCGCCAGCATCAGACCGGCGCGGTCGGTCAGCGCGGCCTCATAGTCCCTCAGATGCGTCCTGTTGGTTGTGCCTACCTCTACCAGAACCGCGCCACTGCGCTCCATGATTTCCGGAATGCGAAAGGAATCGCCGATCTCGATCAATTCGCCCCGGGAGACCAGCGCTTCTCTTCCCGGACAGAGCGTATTCAGGGTCAACAATACGGCCGCCGCGTTGTTGTTGACCACAGCCGCCGCCTCCGCGCCCGTCAGCGCACACAGCAGTTCTTCGACCAGCGCCGTTCGGGACCCGCGCCGGCCGGATCCAAGGTCCGCCTCCAGATTGCTGTACCCGGAGGCAATTCCGGCGACCGCGCGGGCGGCGGCATCCGGCAGCGGCGCGCGCCCGAGGTTCGTGTGCAACACGATTCCGGTGGCGTTGACGACCCGCTTGAGACCGGGTTCGGTCAAACGCGCCACCCGCAGACTGACCCGGCGGGTTACACGCGCCAGGAGCGTATCCCGGGATTCGCCGGTTGCCTCACCGCTGAGTATGGACTGCCGAACGGCGGCTGTTTCCTCGCGCACGAAACGCGCCACCAGCGGCTGGTCGCAGCGTTCACACAACGCGCGCACCTCAGGTCCGGCCATTACCCGGTCAACCGAAGGAATCACCGACAAATTGGCCTGCTCTGCCATGTTGCTCCCGATAACGGAACCCATCGACGACGCGCAGTGGGGTCTGCCTCTAACAGCCCGTTGAAAATGTCCATCCTGGCTACGGCCGGCCCTTGCCTGCAGAGCGACTTTCTCAACGGACTGTTACGGAACGATGCTGAATGAAATCTCCTTCGAAGCCTGCTCATCCGCCATCAGGTCCGTCACGGCCACCCTGACCAACTGCCTGCCTTCCTGCGTTTCGGTAAGGTCCAGTTCCACGTACGCCACTTCATCCGGCCGGTTGCCGGCCTGGTCATATGCAATCACA
>CAZKDZ010000046.1:0-10814 GCA_964551635.1 uncultured bacterium
AAAAAGGTCATGCGGACGCAGTCAGGGCACTCGTGGCGGCGGGCGCCAAAGTCAACGCTAAGGTTAAGAGCAAGGGCGCAACGCCGCTACACGCAGCCGCCGTCAGCGGTCATGCGGACGCTGTCAAGGCGCTCGTGGCGGCGGGCGCCAAAGTCAACGCTAAGGTTAAGAGCACGGGCGCAACGCCGCTACACCTCGCCGCCCAAAAAGGTCATGCGGACGCTGTCAGGGCACTCGTGGCGGCGGGCGCCGACGTCAACGCTAAGGATAAGAGCAATGGCTTTACGCCGCTACACTTCGCTTCCTTCGAAGGTCATGCGGACGCTGTCAAGGCACTCGTGGCGGCGGGCGCCGACGTCAACGCTAAGGATAAGAGCAAGGGCGCAACGCCGATACACGCAGCCGCCGTCAGCGGTCATGCGGACGCTGTCAAGGCGCTCGTGGCGGCGGGCGCCGACGTCAACGCTAAGGTTAAGAGCAATGGCGCAACGCCGATACACGCAGCCGCCGTCAGCGGTGATGCGGACGCTGTCAAGGCGCTCGTGGCGGCGGGCGCCAAAGTCAACGCTAAGGACAGTCATGGCCGCGTTCCCTTGTATTATGCCAGGAGAAAGGGTCACGTCGATGCGACCACAGCCCTGGAAATCGCGGCCAAGAGGTAACGGTGGCGCTCCTCCCCAATCACGCGGAATCGACTGCGTAATACTGGTCGCCGTATTAGCCTAGTGCGCAGGCAGCGTCGCCGCCGAGTGGATACCCGCCTCCAATGAACCGTGCGGAGGGGCATGTCCGAATCCCAACGCGCCGCTCAGTCGCACAAACTACCCTCCGCAGGATGACAAGCACCCGAATATGTTCGTTCCGACCGAAGACGGGTTGGACCTTGTGCTCAACCCGAATTGGGACGGCACGTGGAGCCCGGCGTGTGGCATGATGTGCCTGGACCCCGATTCAGCGCCCAGCGTCGAGAACCCTTATCGAAGGAATGACGCCTCGGGGATCCAGATTCTCGTCAGGGAGGAGGGCGAGGATACGGTGTTGCGGTCTTGCGTTGTCTGACACGGCCCTTGCGCCAGCCCGAAACCAGATCCTGCAACTGCTCCCGTTCTTCGTGACTCAGACGTACAACGTTTCTCTTCGGCATGTCGATGGCTCCTTTGTCTTCAGGGGAGACATCGAATTATAGGCACGCCCTGCTTTAGAAGTCAATAGGCAGTAGAGATACTGATGTTAACCTTAATTCCGCAAAAATCAGGCGGCGTTGCGTAGGAAGTTGAAGATTTTCCGGTATTGTTTTTCGGTGTGTTTGTTGGGTTGCAGGCGCAGGGTAAGCCGCCCCTGAGGTCGCAGGAGGTAGCCTGCGCGATTGATGAGTTCGAAGCGCAGGGTGCGTATGGATTTGAGGGGCCATCTGCTGGTGTTTTTCCAGGTGCGATTGCGTTTTGTCAAGCCGGTTTCGATCTGGAAGTTGGTCAAGAGGTTGTGGGTGAGAATGGCGAACTGTTGCCAGGCGCTATTGGCGTTGTAACCGTGTGTGGGAATGGTATCGAAGCCGAGTCCGGACTTGAGTTCACCAATGGATTTTTCGTAGGCGCCACAGCCTGCCATTAAGCCCCAGAGCGCGCGCACCTTGAGGGATAGACAGGTAGGCGGTTATCGGATAGTAACTGCGTACTTTGCGATGGTGCGGATTATAGCCGCGATGCGCGCCGCCGACTTGCTTGCCATTGCACAAGACCGTGCCGTCGACGTCGATGGTCAAGGCGCGGGCGCGCAACGGACGGAACCTGTGCCCGGACACATCGACTGCCTGCCGGCCTCCTCAACGTGACGGTCTTCTCAAGGGTAGGAACGACTCGTTTCGCCAATGGTTGTGGACGACTCTTCCAGCGATTTATTTCGCGTATTTTCGCGATTTTCGTAGTTAATCAAATCCGCTTTTGGACAGGTGTGATCTATTACGAAATTCTCAGCCGTCATATTGCCCTGTGTGTCCAGTTTCCGTATATTGATTTGACTTGCAACGAATACTTGTAGATTGTTTTCCCGTCCCGTTGATTGGACGATGGATAACGGCAGCCATTGAGGAAACCCCGTGAACGCCACCATTCATTCGATAGAAGACCTCATTCGCATCCTGGACGACAATCCCGAATGGGCCGTTGCTCCGCGTGCCCGGTTGTTGACGTAGGAACTGATTGAATTGTCTGAAATGTTTACACAGTTTGCAGCAGAGGTGCACAGGTTCGTCGAGGCCGCGAACCGGCGCTCTGCCGCGCTCGATAACAGCGTGGCGTCTATCCGGAATGACCATGGTATGCTCAGGGGCGCCCACGCACGGAGTTCCGCGCTTCGGGAAACCCCCTTCATAGCCAGTGAGATGGGCTTTCGGTGGGTCAACAACCTCACCGCGATTGATCTGTTGGAGTTGATTGACGGCGCCGACACGTCTGACATTCCAGCAAATGAGTTGAGAAGCTTCCGCCGCGCCGACCTGATTGTAGGGGCCACCGACCAGAATGGCGCTCCCTGCTACATTGCGGTGGAAGTCTCCTTCACCGCCAATGGACGGGACACCAGCCGCGCCCTCCGAAATGCCGAGTTCCTGACCAGGTTTACCGGTAAGCAGGCATTTCCCGCTGTCGCGGGCCTGCGCCGGGATGATCGGATACGAGGTCTCGTTGAATCCGGTAATGTGTTCTGGTATCAACTGAACCCGGAAGTTCTGGAAGCGGAACGAACGTGAATGGTGGTCGATTTAGGGACGTATTCACCTCGTCCAAACCATCCGCCGTTGATGCGCGAGGTTCTTCCACCTGTCCAAACTGTCTCCCAATATTTACGTAGTTGGTCGCAATCTGATTATGCTCCCGTTGACAGGCGGACCGGACGAACGAAAAACATCCGTGTGAATCAGAAGGTCTACGTACACTAATGACAAGGTTCCCAACACGCAACGCACCCGACCCGAAAGCCTGCACCGTCGCCCGGGCGGTTGGCGAGGCGGTCCGCCCTGACCGGGTCATTCTGTTCGGCTCCCGCGCCCGAGGCGACTACAGCCCGCATTCGGACATCGACCTGCTCGTCATCACCGACTCCGATTCCACGGACCGGCAGAAGTATCAGAACACCAGCGCGTCAGCCCACCGTAAAGTCGAGGAGCTGTACGACGAGTTGATTAACGTCGACCTGGTCCGTTTGAGCGAGCGGGCTTTCCACGCCGGTCGACGCGCGCGCAACCACGTGGCGGGCCAGGCGGTACGTGATGGTCTTGACGGGAATGGAGACAAAGTAAACTACGACAACCCGAATCCGTCCAACTGGCCCGATATACGGCAGCGCATTGCCAATGCCAGGCGGGAACTCGGCGTTCTAAAGGTTCTCGTAAAGGCCAATTCTGCTCAGGAAGCCATCGGGTTTCACGCGCAGCAGGCACTCGAAAATGCGCTGAAGGGCTGGATATCCGCGCTCGACGCAGACTACGGAAATACCCACGATCTGGCGACACTTGCCGCTATCGTGCGGCAGCATCCCGGTGAAAACCACACCCCGGCCGGTGAGAAACTGGCGTGGCTGACCGAGTACTCTGTTCGATACCGCTATGCAGACGCGCAGGTGGTCATCGAAGACCGCGATGCGCTGCTCTCGGCGGTGACTGAAACGGTCGAGACAATTGTCGACCGCATCCAGGCGCTTAACGAAACAGCAGCAGAGGAGCCCGGCGTCGAGTAGGGACGTATCGTTCGCACGGTATACCCAGGATCGTCTGCGCTTCCCTGTTGGAGACCACAAAAGCCCTGCCGGGACGAAAAGAGATCCGGCCCCGAACCCAAAATAGCCATTTACCGAAAAACAAGGGTCGAAGCCGCTATGTTGCGCTTCGACCCTTTGCTGTTTTCCAATCTTCGCTTTCAGTTTTCCCCGGTTGGTTTCACTCACCCGGATCCGCCGTTACGGCCGGACGGCGGCGGTTGCCTGTTCTTGCGGACGGCCGGCTTGCTGCCGTCCCCGAGCGGCGCTTGTTCGATGCCCTTCGCTTCCTGACCAGGGCCGTGTCCAGCACCTTGTCCATATGGTCGGCGAACACGAGCTTGACGTCCTTGCGGATCGAATCCGGCACTTCCTCCAGGTCCTTCCGGTTCTTTTCGGGCAGGATCACCGTCCCGATACCCGCGCGGTGGGCCGCCAGTACCTTGTCGCGGATGCCGCCAACGGGCAGCACCTTGCCGCGCAACGTGATCTCCCCGGTCATCGCCACGTCGTTCCGGACGGGGCGGCCCGTGAAGACCGAAGCCAGAACGGCCGCCATCGTGACCCCGGCCGACGGACCGTCCTTGGGCACCGCTCCCGCGGGCGCATGGACGTGCACGTCCTTATCCTCGTTGAACTTTTCGGGCAGCCCCAGGCTTTCCCACCGCGAGCGCACGTAGGTCATCGCGGCCTGGACCGACTCCTGCATCACGTCGCCAACCTGTCCGGTCAGCTTCAGGTTTCCGCCGCCGGGCATCAGGGTGGCCTCCACGAACATCACGTCGCCCCCGGCGGATGTCACCGCCAGGCCCGCCGCCACGCCCACTTCATCGTTGTCCTCGGCGATTTCGTGCTGGAACTGCCGGGGCCCCAGGTATTCCTGCAAGTGCCCCGTCTTCACCCTCACCTTTCGCTTCCGGCCCTGCGCGAACCGGCGAGCCACCTTGCGGCAGAGCGTTCCCACGGCCCGCTCCAGGTTACGCAGCCCCGCCTCGCTGGTATAGTACCGGATCAGGCCCGTTATCGCTTCGGTATCGATCTCCAACCGCCTGGCCGTCAGCCCGTGCTCCTCGAGCTGCCTGGGCACGAGATAGCTGCGGGCGATCTCCAGCTTTTCCTGCTCGGTGTAGCCCGGCAGTTCAAGGACTTCCATCCGGTCCAGCAGTGCCGGCGGTATCGTGTGCAGCGTGTTTGCGGTAGCGATGAACATAACCTGTGAAAGATCGAACGGCACGTCCAGATAGTGGTCCTCGAATCTGCAGTTCTGTTCGGGATCCAGGACCTCAAGCAGCGCCGCCGACGGGTCGCCCCGGAAATATGCGCCCAGCTTGTCGATCTCGTCCAGCATGAACACCGGGTTATTCGTACCCGCCCGGCGCAGCCCCTGAATGATCCGGCCGGGAAGCGCGCCGACGTAGGTCCGCCTGTGGCCCCTCACTTCCGATTCGTCACGCACCCCGCCCAGGGAAATCCGCACAAAGGTCCGGTCCAGCGCACGCGCGACGGATCGACCCAGCGACGTCTTTCCCGTGCCCGGAGGTCCCACCAGACACAGAATGGGCCCGCGCATGTCGTTTTTCAGCCGGTGCACCGCCAGATACTCCAGGATCCGGTCCTTCGGCTTCTCGATCCCGAAGTGGTCGTCGTCCAGAATCTTCTGCGCCCGGTCCACATCGATACGGTCTTCGCTCGCCCTGCTCCAGGGCAGTTCCACCAGCCAGTCCAGATACGTTCGAGACACGGTATATTCCGCGGACTCGCCCGGCATCTTCTCCATTCTCGAGAGCTCTCTATCGGCGGCCTTTCTTGCCTCGTCCGGCATGCCCGCGGCTTCGATCTTGTCGGCCAACTCCTCGATCTCTTCGACCTCGTCTTCGCCTTCTCCCAGTTCCTCGCGGATGGCCTTGAGCTGCTGACGGAGGAAATACTCGCGCTGCGCCTCATCCATGGACCCGGCCGCATTGCTTTCGATCTTCTGCCGCAACTCCAGGATTTCCACTTCCCTCGTCAGGAACTTGTGAATCAACTCGAACCTGAGACGCAGGTTGAGTTCGGACAGGACTTCCTGGCGTTCCTTGAACCTGAGGTTGAACTGGGAAGCGATAAAGTCCGCCTTCTGTTCCTGTTCGCTCAGAGAATCCAGCGCCGCCATCAATTCTTTGGGCACGTTGGGCACCAGATCCATCGCCTTCTTGAACAGACCAAGTACGTTCTGGGAGAGCGCCTCCAACTCATTGGTCTTTTCGGCCCAACTCTCCAGCACCCTGATCCGCGCCAGAGGATACGGCGTGGTCTGAACCAGCGCCTCAAGGCCCACGCGCGCAATTCCGTTGACAAGGACCTGCAGCTTGTTGTCCGCCGTTCGCTGCATCCGGACCACCTGTACGGCCGTGCCCACCTGGTACAGTTCCTCGGCCTGAATTTCGCTCTCCTCCCCGCCGGCGCCTTCCTCGGTTTCCGCATTTTCCTGTTCCGGGCCCGGTTTCTGTCCGAACAATGCAACGACCCGATGTCCCCCGTTTACCGCGGTGTCCACCGCGCGGATCGCCTGCTCGCTTTCAATAAACAACGGCGACAGCATATGGGGAAAGATCACCACTTCCCTGCTTCTCAACACGGGCACTTCGCCAGGGACGTGTGTGCGGTCGATCACTTCGATGCTGTCTGACGTTTTCTCGTCTGACATCCGTTCCACTCCTTCCATGTTTCAATACGTCCCGATTCGCTGCATTTTAGGCAAACGGGAATTCCACGAAATTATCAGCAACATTCGTACCTGAAAGAGTGTTTCTCATATATCATATTGATATTTATTATGTTATGGGATAATACGCCAGTCCACAACAGGTTTGGATCTCACTAGACCCACGCGAAAATTCGAAATCTGCCATTTTGGCAGATCGAAAACCGTCGGTCAGCCTCGATTTCCTGTTGAAGCGAACACGCCGAATCCGTATATTGGCGCTCGCGTATCGCAACTGGCGCCGGCGTGAACGTGTTGCCGGTGCCGCTTCGGTTCCCTTCGTCGCAATCCAAACCTCCGGACCGACCTGGTCGGTTCTTATCTGCACGGTTTCGACCGAATGAAAATTACCGGCATACAGACAATCGCACTCAGGGGCGCAACGCCGAAATCTGGCTGGACGGCCGAGACGCCGCCGTCGGAGAACCTGCACACGCTCCTTGAAGTACATACGGACAGCGGCCTGACCGGGCTGGGAAGCGTCGCCACCAGCCAGGCCCTGGTCGATGCCGCTCTGGACCTTCTGAAGCCCCATTTCATCGGAGAGTCGGCCATCGAACCGGAGCGCGTCTCTGAAAAACTCCACCAGTCGACCTTCTGGCAGGGGCGGGGCGGTTCGGTCACGCATGCGATTTCCGGCATTGACATCGCGCTGTGGGACCTTCTGGGGAAAGCCGGCGGACAACCCGTAGGGCGCCTCCTTGGCGGATACTACCGTCAGAAGATCAAGCCCTATGGCTCTCTCCTCTTCGAGGCGGATGACTCGGCTTTCAAACAGACGCTGGTGTCGGCCGTTTCCCGCGGATTCCGCGCGCTCAAGCTCGGTTGGGGACCGTTCGGCCGCGAGGACAGGCATACCGACGAGCGGCTCGTCAAACTCGCCCGCGATACCGTGGGTCCGGACGTCGAGCTGATGGTCGATGCCGGCGGGAGCGATCAGTTCTGGCCGCACGGGTACAAGTGGGCGCTGGAAACCGCCCGGATGCTTGCCGACTACGACGTGGTCTGGTTCGAGGAAGCCCTCCCCCCCGACGATCTGGAAGGATTCATCGCCCTCCGTCAAAACGCCCCGGTCCCCATTGCCGGCGGTGAGGTCCTGACCAGGAGGCAGAGCTTCCTTTCCTGGATCGCGCGCGGCGCCTTCGATATCGTTCAGCCGGACGCCACAAAGGTCGGCGGCCTCTCGGAGACCCGCCGTATTCTCTGGCACGCCTGCAATCATAACGTATTGCTGGTCACCCACGGATGGAACACCGCCGTTGGCCTGGCTGCCGATCTGCATCTTGCCGCCGCCCATCCCACGGCCCGCTGGGTGGAATACATCACCCCGTCGCCTTACATTGAAGACATCCTGACCGAACCCTTCCAACTCGACGAGAACGGCCTGTTGACTATACCGACCGCTCCCGGACTGGGCATAGAACTGGACCGGGAGCGAATCATGAGATATTCCGGGTAGGAGCCATACGATGAGAATCGGAGTCATGGGCGTCCACTACGGACACATCGGCGGCATGTTCCGGTCCGCCGTGAACGCCCCCAGTGCGGAACTGGTTGGCATCGTGGAACCGGACGACGCCCTGTATGAACAGTACACACGCGAAGTCGACGTCCCCCGCTATCCCACGCTGGCAGACATGCTGGACGCAACCCGCGCCGACGTGGTCATGGAAGGCGTGGGCCACCACGAGAAGGTGGACATGATCGAGACCTGCGCCGCGGCTGGCGCCCATGTATTCCTGGACAAACCGCTTTGCCGGTCTCTGGACGATTGGAATCGCATCCAGACCGCTGTCCGGGAGCACAATATCCGCCTGACCATGTTCTACACCTCACGCAGTTACCCGCCCTTCATCGCGCTGAGGGAAGCCATTCTGGCAGGAGAACTCGGCGAGATCGTCAGCCTCATCTCCACCCATCCCCACAAACTGGGCGACTGGGCCCCCGAGTGGTATTTCGATCCCCTGATCTACACGGGTACCTTCAGCGACGTTGCGTGCCACGGCGTGGACCAGGTCCGATGGCTCACGGGCGCGGAATGCGTGGGCGTGCATGCCCTGGGCGCCTGCAAGAGGCATACCCACGGCCCTCAGAAGCTGGAAATGGACCACATTCAGGCATCGTTTCAGTTGAGCACAGGAGCCTGCGCGCTGCTCACCGCGGACTGGCTGACCCCCGCGGATTCCCCTTCTTTCGGCGACACGCGCTTCATCATCATGGGCACGAAGGGGTCCGCACACCTCCGGGCGTACGCGGCGGACAGCCTGCTCATCGTCGCAGACGGCAAAGGCGCGTACGAACCCGATTTCCCGCCCGAACGCAACAGCAGCTTTGTGGAAACCATGGTGAACGCGTTTTCCGGCGGCGAAGAGAACTTCATCTCCACCTCCGACGTGCTTGCTGTTGCCAGAGCATGCATCATGGCGGAAGAATCCGCACGCCGGGGCGGCGAGTTTCTGAGTATCGAGTAAGCCCGCCACAACAGGAGACTTCCAATGGGCGCTTTACAGGCAGGCGCCGCCACGGCCAACATCACGCCCTGGCTGGGTGTGACCATTCCCGGGGCACACCGGCCGGGATACGCCGATGACGTCCACGACGAACTCCTGGCCAAAGCCCTCGTCCTGGACAACGGCCATACCCGCGTTGCCTTCATCACCTGCGATCTCATCGCCATGCCGCGGAATATCGCGGACCGCGCGAGGCAGCGCGTCGCGAAGCGGTGCGGCATCCGGATCGAAAACACGATGATCAATGCAACCCACACGCACAGCGGGGGCGGTATCGCCGACCTGCTGGGTACGGACGGCGATCCGGACTATATCGAATGGCTTCACCTCAAGATCGCCGACGCCGCGGAACTCGCGTGCCGCCGCCTGCGCCCCGCCCGAATCGGCTTCGCAAGCGTGCAGGAAGACCGTATCGCGTTCAACCGCCGCTGGCGGATGAAGGACGGGACCGTGCGGATGAACCCCGGGGTGGCCGACCCGAACCTGATCGAACCCTCGGGCCCCACCGATCCGGAACTCGCAATGGCCTACGTGGAGGATCTGAACGGCAACCCGCTGTCGGCCGTTGCGTGCTACTCACTCCACTACATCGGCGCCGGAGGCGGCATCTCGGCGGATTACTTCGGACACTTCTTCAGGTTGATGCGCCGATATCTGGGCGGCGACTGCGTCCCCGTGCTGTGGAATGCCGCGTCCGGCCAGATCAACAATATCGACTTCAGCGGGCGCCGCAGGTGGAAGGACCGGGGCCACGCGCATGCGAAGAAAATGGCCAACGTCCTGGCCGGCCATGTACTTACTGAAATCCAGCTGATGGATATGCAGGAAACCCTGGATCTCGCCGCCGCTTCCGGTTCGTTCGATTTCTCGCCCAGAACCATCACGCCCGAAGACCTGGAATTGGCGGAAAGAATCCTGGCTTCGCCAGACGATCCACCGGAATACGACGAAGGCCCCTTCAGCTGGGTTGTGGGACAACCCATCCCACGGTCCATCGTGGATATATACGCCATGGAATGCCAACGCCTGGCGAAGCTCCCGGCCAGAATGAGCGCCCAGGTGCAGGCCTTCAGACTCGGTAACGCCGCCATCGTGGCCCTTCCCGGAGAGGTCTTCGTCGAGTCGGGCCTGGGTATCAAGTCCCGGGCTGCCGCCAGTCCCGTTTTTGTCGTCAGCCTTGCCAACGGCTACATCGGCTATATCTGCACCGACAGAGCCCTTACCGAGGAGGGCGGCTACGAGACCTGGGCTGCCAACTCCTCTCTGGGCGGCGTGGGCACGGCGCCGGCCATGGAGACCGTCGCTGGCGACCTGCTCGCGCAGCTTTTTTGACGTAAAAGGCCCCGTCGCGTTCTCTGCCGGCGACGGGGTTCATTGACACATCCGGACCAGGCGGATGATCGGCTTTGCTGTCATTTTGCTCGCGGTTGAGTCCTCTCCTTATCCAATCACCTCCCGCATCGTTGTTACCCCTTCCAGGCGCTCCGGCACCGGATCGAATCCCACGCCCGGCGTTTCGTCCAGCACGACGTTGCAGTTTTCGTCCTGTTCCACCCATCGCTCCGTGATATCCTCCGCGTAGAATTTTGAAGAGGGAAACACGTCCGCCGGATAGGTGAATCCGGGCAGCGTTCCCAGCGCTGCACAGATTCCCGCGCCTACCCCACTCTCCAGCATACCGCCCACCCACGCAGGCATTCCCGCGTCGCGCGCTATACCGTGCAGCCGCAACGCGCCGCGCAGCACGCCCAGGCGTCGCCGCGTGACGTGGAGCACGCGGCATGCGTCGACTTTCAGCGCCATCTCGAAGT
>CAZKDZ010000047.1:0-5300 GCA_964551635.1 uncultured bacterium
GAATAAACGAGAATACGAAACTGCGAGACTACGAAACTGCGAGAAAACGAGACTATGAATAAACGAGACTACGAATAGATGAGACTACGAAAGAGCGGGAATACTTCATTCGTCTTATGGTTTTCTCGTATTCTCGTTTCTTCGTATTCTCGTATTTCGGTGGCTGAGATCCATTGCCACAATCGAACAAACGCTCCGTAGCAACGAAAGTTCCTGCTATCGCCTGTACGGCAAAAATGGGCCCGGCCGTAACTCCGGGCCCAACTGGTCATCATCGCAGTGTATCGAGGGCAAAAACAAACAGCCTGCCCGCGCGCCTGGCGCCGTTTCATTCCTCCGAAACACGGTCTACCACTTCCTGTTCGGCGGCGGCAACCGCACTGGCATCCACGAAATGGAGCCCGTCACCCTTCTTGCTGATGCGCACTTCGCTCCCGGCGGTGTATTTGCCCTGCAGAATCTCTTCCGCCATGGGATCTTCCACCAGTTTCTGTATGGTGCGCTTCAGCTGACGCGCACCGTAAGTGGGGTCGTATCCCTTTTCCGCCAGAAGCGCCTTGGCGCCCGGCGTCAGACTGATCCCGATATCCCGCTCTTTGAGGCGATCGAATATTTCGGCAATCTCGAGATCGACGATCCGGATAATCTCCTTCCGCTCGAGGGGATTGAAGACCACCATTTCGTCCAGCCTGTTCAGGAACTCGGGATTGAACGTCTTCTTCAGTTCCTCCTCGACGCGCTCGACCATTTTTTCGCGAATGCTCTTCTTGTCGGACCGGTTGAAGCCGAGCCCTCCGGCCTTTGCCAGGTCGCGCGTACCCAGGTTGGAAGTCATGATCAATATGGTATTCTTGAAATTGACTTTCCGTCCGAAACTGTCGGTCAGACGACCCTCGTCCAGAACCTGCAGAAGCAGGTTGAACACGTCCGGATGGGCCTTTTCAATCTCATCGAGCAGAACCACCGAATAGGGCTTCCTGCGCACCTTTTCGGTTAACTGGCCTCCCTCGTCGTATCCCACGTATCCGGGCGGCGCTCCGACGAGCCTGGAAACCGCGAACTTTTCCATGTACTCCGACATGTCTACCGTGATGAGCGCATCTTCGTCGTCGAAAAGGTACCCGGCCAGCGCCCGCGCCAGATAGGTCTTGCCCACGCCGGTGGGTCCCAGAAACAGAAATGTTCCAATGGGACGATTGGGGTCCTTCAAACCCGCCCGCGTTCGGCGTATGGAACGGCAGACCGTGTCGACCGCATCGTCCTGGCCGACCACGCGGCCCTTCACCTTCTCGCCCATGCGGAGCAGTTTCTCGGATTCTTCCTGCGCAAGCCGGAACGCCGGAATACCCGTCATGCTGGAAACCACTTCCGCGATATCCTGCTCGGTCACCTCCACCACTTCGTCACGGACCTTCTGCTCCCACTCCTGACGCATTTCGTCGACCTGTTCCTTCAGCTTCCGTTCCTGGTCCCTGAGCTTGGCCGCTTCCTCGAACTGCTGGCTGTTTGCGGCCGCGTTCTTCTTCCGCGTGATGTCCTCTATTTCGAGTTCGAGCGTCTTGATTTCCTCAGGCGGATTCAGCCGGCCCAGGCGGACCCGGGAGCCCGTTTCGTCGATCACGTCTATTGCCTTGTCCGGCAGGTGCCGGTCGCTGATATACCGGTCTGCCATGCGGACGGCACTGTCGACGGCGGCCGCTGTATAGGTGACCAGATGGTGGGCCTCGAATTTCTCCTTCAGTCCCTTCAGGATATCGATTGCGTCGTCGACCGACGGCGAATCCACCAGTATGGTCTGAAACCGCCGTTCAAGCGCGCCGTCCTTTTCGATGTATTTGCGGTATTCGTCAAGCGTTGTCGCGCCGATGCACTGAAGTTCGCCCCTCGAAAACGCCGGCTTGAACATATTGGAGGCGTCAAGCGTTCCCTCGGCGCTTCCGGCGCCTACGATTGTGTGCAGCTCGTCGATGAAAATGATGACGTCCTGGCTTTGCTGGAGTTCGTTCATTACCGCCTTGATGCGCTCTTCAAACTGACCGCGGTATTTGGTGCCCGCGACCATGCCGCCCATATCCAGCGTTACCATGCGTTTGTCTGCCAGCAACTGCGGCACTCGCCGCTCCACAATGCGCTGGGCGAGTCCTTCGACGATCGCTGTTTTCCCCACACCGGGTTCGCCGATCAGTACCGGATTGTTCTTCTTCCGCCGGCTGAGCACCTGGGACACCCGTTCAATCTCCCGCTCCCTGCCAATCACCGGGTCGAGCTTGCCCTCGCGCGCCAGTTCCGTCAGGTCACGGCCGAAGTGATCCAGATAGGGGGTCTTGCTCTTCTTCTTTTCCCGTTTGCCCGTCGGTTTCCCTTGCAAAACGGCAATCACCTCCTCCTTCACGGTCTTGTAGTCGACCCCAAACCCCACGAGAATCTGCGCGGCGATCGTTTCCTTGTCCTTCACCAGCGCCACAAGCAGATGACAGGTCCTTACGTACTGACTCTTCATCTCTTTGGCTTCGGCGGCCGCTATTTCCAGGATCTGCTTTGCCCGCGGCGTGAAAGGCACGTCCCCCATCGTCATCGACCCGCCGGAATATGCGACGTAGTCGTCGATCGACTGTTTGATCTTGTCCAGGTTCAACCCCAGATTCAACATCACGTTGACGGCCGATCCCTTACCCTCCCGGATAATACCGAGCAAGAGGTGCTCGCTGCTGATGTGGTTGTTGCCGAGCCGCGCCGCCTCCTCACGGACCAGCCGCATCACCCGCTTCACCCGATCCGAGAACCTGCTGTTCATAAGATAAATCTCCTCTGGACCTGCCTGCCCCAGCTTCTAAAAAAGAATTCAACGCAAAATTCGAGCGTGGAAATTCACGCTGTTTGTTGCATACGGAAGCGCGTTGACCCCCCCAACGCATCACCCGTCGCCGACGATTCTTCCGTCTTCCATCCGGATAATCCGATCCGCTCGCGTTGCCAGCGCCTGATCGTGCGTGGCGATGACGAACGTCTGTTTCAGACTGCCCGCGAGTCTCCAGATCAGATCGTGCAACTCCCGGCTGTTTTCCGCGTCCAGGTTGCCGGAAGGTTCGTCCGCCAGAACCAGCCTCGGCCGCCCGACAAGCGCCCTGGCAACCGCAACCCGCTGGGATTCTCCGCCCGACAGTTCCGAAGGCAGATGAGCGCGGCGCCGGGAGAGCCCAACCGCATTCAACAGTTCCCCGGCCGCAACCTGCGCTTCGGAAACGGGACGCCCCTGAATCATCAGCGGCAACATCACGTTTTCTTCAGCGGTAAAATCGTTGAGCAAGTGGTGAAACTGAAAGACAAAACCAACCGATTCGTTCCGGAACCGCGCCCGCTCCGTATCCGAAAGCGCGAAGACATCGTTGCCGTCGACTCGAACCGTTCCGCTGGTAGGCCGATCCAGCCCGCCCAGGATGTGCAGCAGGGTACTCTTTCCGACGCCGGAAGGCCCAACCACCGCAACCACCTCACCGTGCGCGACGGAAAGGGCGACGCCTTTGAGTACCTGTATTTCGGAACCGCCGACGCGGTACCGCTTGACCAGATCCGCAGCCTCGAGCAGGCTACGCATCGCCGGCTGTCTCCGGGCGGCCTTCCTCGGGCCTCATATGCGGAAAGAGAATGACGTCCCGGATCGAACGCGCGTCGGTCAGCAGCATCACAAGCCTGTCCACGCCGAACCCCATCCCGCCCGTTGGCGGCATGCCATACTCCATGGCCCGCAGAAAATCGGCGTCCAGGACCTGCGCTTCTTCATCTCCGCTTTCTCTGAGGGAGGCCTGGTATTCAAAGCGTTTCCGCTGATCGATCGGATCGTTGAGTTCGGAAAATGCGTTGGCCGCCTCCCATCCGCAGATGAAAGGCTCGAACCGTTCCGTGAGCTCCGGGCTGTCCCGATGCCGCTTGGCCAGCGGCGACATCTCCACGGGGTAATCCGTTATGAACGTGGGTTGAATCAGGTTGGGCTGAACGACCGCCTCGAATATCTCATCCATCAGATGCCCGCGCCGCGCGCTGCCGTCCACCTCGAGATCCAGTTGCCCGCAGATTTCTCTCAGTTCTTCCACGGAAGCGCCGGCGACATTGAATCCGCCGTAAGCCTCGATGGCGTCCAGAAGCGTCATCCGCCGCCATGGCGGACCAAGATCGATCTCCGTCCCCTGATAGACAACCGTGCTGGACCCCGTAACCGATTCGGCAACCGAGGCGAACAGCGACTCGGTCAGTTCCATCATGTCGGTATAGTCGGCGTACGCCTGATAGGCCTCCAGCATCGTGAATTCGGGATTGTGCGTGCGGTCGATTCCTTCGTTTCGGAAATCCCGGCTGAATTCGTAGACCTTTTCGAACCCGCCCACAATCAGACGCTTGAGATACAGCTCATTCGAGATGCGCAGATACAGCTTCATATCCAGCGCGTTATGATGTGTGGTAAAGGGCCGGGCTGAAGCGCCGCCATAGAGCGGCTGCAACACCGGCGTGTCGGCCTCCAGAAACCCCCGGGCATTAAAAAAATCGCGAATGGCGGAAAAAGTCGCCGTCCGCTTGCGAAACACGTCCTTCACTTCGGGGTTCAGCGTCAGGTCGAGGTATCGGCGCCGGTATCGCAGTTCGGGGTCTGTAAAGGCGTCGTGGACAACCCGCTGACCGTCTTTCACCTCTTCCTTGGGAACCGGCAGCGGCCGCACGGCCTTGGAGAGCATTTCCAATACGTGGGCTTTCACCGTCATCTCACCCGTGCGGGTCCGGAAAACCGGGCCGCCGATCCCTACGAAATCTCCAATGTCGAGCAATTTCCAAAGATCGAACGCCTTCTCACCCACCGCGTCCCGTCTTACGTAGATCTGAATCCGTCCCGTTTCATCCAGGAGATCCGCAAAGGCCGACTTGCCGTGGTCCCTTCTGGCCATGAGACGCCCCGCCACCGACACGTCCCGTCCATCCGCCTCCAGCGTCTCAAACGTCTCCGTGATTTCCCCGGAACGATGGGTCACTTCGAACCGATACGGAAACGGCTCCACGCCCATTTCACGAATCGAGTCCAGCTTTTGCAGACGCTGGGCGACCAGTTGCGATTCCGGGGCGGAAGACGCCCCTTCCTGTGTCAATCCGATTCCTCCCGACATAAGAAAGCTACTTAGCCTGATTAATTCATGAATCGTGAGGAAATGCAATTTATGGAAGCAGAAGGAGCTTCCGTGTGACATGAGAAATGAAAGGGCCGCGGCTGTGACTGATTTGTCGTGTCCAAGCGATATTTGTGGCGTGTGCTGGGA
>CAZKDZ010000048.1:0-16618 GCA_964551635.1 uncultured bacterium
TCCTTCGAAGCCTGCTCATCCGCCATCAGGTCCGTCACGGCCACCCTGACCAACTGCCTGCCTTCCTGCGTTTCGGTAAGGTCCAGTTCCACGTACGCCACTTCATCCGGCCGGTTGCCGGCCTGGTCATATGCAATCACAATTTCCTGGTCCTTTTCAGAGAGCCGGAATACCCGTCCCAGACCGTGCAGGATCTTCGCAGGCAGCGCCCGGTCCCGATGCGACCGCAACGTGTATTCCACACGATAGCGGGTCTGACCGAAGGCATCCTGTTTCAGATTGTAAATCTCAAAATAGACAAACGCGTTCTGATGGCTCCGGAACGCCAGCGACGACATCGGGATTACCTTGAGGCCGTTTTTTATGTAATCTCCGGCGGTTTCTTCCGTCGGCTCGGTCGCGAAGGCCAGTTCGATATCGCTGATCAGCAGTCCGGTTGGTTTGTGATAGTCCTCCAGGACAACCGCCTGCTGATAGACCTGAGACTTGCCGGAAACCACATCCCGCACCTGGAGGGCCATCTGATACGTGCCCGGCGGCAGATCCACCGGCATGACGCCGGGAATGAACGCGCCGTCGGAAACCTGCTGGTCCGTGGGGGCCCTGAAGGCCATCTGATCCACCTCCCGATAGACTTCGTTCCACAGGCTGTCGAACAACGCAACGCCCCGGTCCAGCAGAATGAGATCCGCTTTCTCATCCACATTCAGCCGTACCACCTCGGATGCAGGCAAACCGTAGTAGATCTCCAGTCGCGTCCTGGATTCCCGCCCTTTGAAATCCGCCGGATAGTAGTAAAAGTCGATGGGCAGATCGGCGAAGTCGGGCGAATAGCGTGAGGGCCGCCTAGCCACCACATTCTGCATGATCACACCACCCTGATAATTGGCCAGGTGGACGCCGATGTGCGGCGCAACCGTGAGCGGAAACGGCGCGAAGTCGTACCGCCTGCCTTTGAAAACTTCGGTGAACGTGATCTCGATACCGCCGTCTACCTGCGTGTAAATCCAGTATTCCCACCTTGCGTTCGCGGCAACCGGAAAGATCGGAAGCCCCGGTGAAATGGCCAGCGCGATCCGGGAACGGTTCACGAAATTCACTCGCGTTTCCTGTAATTCCCGATTCCGTTCGGCCTGAATATCGTCCCATCGGCTGATATGGTCGGGATTTCCCAGCCGGATGAATACCTCGCCACGTTTGTCCCAGCCGCCGTCCGGCCGGGTATAATGTTCGAGCGCATATGCCACACGGCGATAGTGCTCCAGCAACCGCTCGTTTTCGGGCGTGAGGGGCGTTGGGTCGCGCCGGTTCCAGAATCGGGCGGCGAGCGCATCCTTTTCCCCCGGCAACGCGGCTTCGTAGCGCACCAGATCCTCGTCGTCCGCCACGAGGGATATGTCTCGATACCTGCGCTGTACGGCTTCCGGAAGAAAGGTGAAATAGACCTCGAACAGTTCATTCGCACGCTTGAAGTCGCGATTCATCAGGGCAATGACTGCAAGATCGCGATTGGCCGGAATACGGGCGTCGCCGCCGGCCGTCAGCAGCCCTGAAAGCGTGTTGACCGCTTCCCCGGTCTTGCCCAGAGACAGCCACAGCCGGGCAAGCCGGATTCCCGCGCGGGAGTGTGCCGGATTCGCCTCCATCTCCTGCCGGTACGCTGAAATCGCCTCGTGCCGCTTGCCGGCGTCCTCCAGTAGCAGTCCAATCTGGAAATGCGCGTCCGGGTAGCCGGCATCGATCTCAATCACTCTCTCAAATGCATCCCGCGCCCGGCGCTTCCGCGTTTCAAGGTAGACGCGCGCCAGGTGGTACTGTGCCTCGGCCATGTCCGGGTCTGCTCTCAGAGCTCGTTTGAAATTCGACTCGGCCTGCCTGTACCCCTGCTCTGACGCCATGTAGGCCAGTCCCAACCCGTTGTATCCCGCGGCCTTTGCGCCCTTCTTCACCGCCTTCCTGAACGCCTTTCTGGCTGCCTTCTGATTGCCGGCATCCAGATACGCGCGTCCGAGAAGGACGTAATCCCTCGCCGTTTCCTTTCCCGCCTCGATCACACGCCTCAGCGCGGCAACGGCGCGTTCCGGCCGTCCCCGCTCGATGTCCTCCTGCGCCCCAGCCCGGAGCGAATCGACCGGCGCCGCCGGTACGGACGCAACGATCGTGAGGTACAGGGCGATTATCCACGTCATGGTCAAACCTTCCGCAATGGGTCACTGAGAAAATCTATCGAATATGCTCTGCCCGCGCAAAGGAATTCTATGCTTGACGGACGGACCGGGCGCCTGTTCGCAAACCCGGGAATTCAGCGCGCTTCGGCATTGACAACGCACCGGCGCAGGTTTATCTTTGCGGCCAGTCCATTACCCGGAAGGATCCTTTATGAACGTCCGAAAAGTCGTCATTCCGGTTGCCGGGCTCGGCACCCGATTATTGCCCACGACAAGAGCCCTGCCGAAAGAGATGCTGCCCGTTGGGAAATATCCCGCAATTCAGCACGTCGTAGAGGAAATGGCCGCCGCGAATCTGACGAAGTGTCTCTTCATAACCTCTCACAGCAAAAACATTATCGAGGACCAGTTCGACAACAACGTCGACCTCGTCTCCCAGTCTGACCAGAACCACGGCACCAATGACACGGGTCCGCTCGACTACAGCCTGCGCGGCATCGAGTTCTTCTATACCCGTCAGCAGGCGTTGACCCCGGCGAACAGACTCCGGGGCACGGGCGCCGCAATACTCGCTGCCGAGACTTTCGTAGACCAGGAGCACTTTGCGGTTGCCTACGGCGATACGATCATCAACACCAGGCATACGCCGAACTTCCTGGCGCGTATGATCGAATCTCATCTTGAACACGGGTCCACCTGTACCGTGGGCGTCCGTCCCGTAACGTCGGATATGGTTGGACGCTACGGAATCGTCAAGCCGGACCCGGCAGACGATCCGGACGCAGACAGCTTCGCCATCCAAGATCTGGTGGAAAAACCCGGTGTAGAGGAAGCGCCCAGCCTTTTGGCCGTGAGCGCCCGCTATGTGTTCAGTCCTCACATCTTCGACGAAATCCGCGCGCATACCCAGGCCGCGGGCGAGGAAATCGGCGTCACGGAGGCGATTCGAGGCCTGATTCGGCGGGGGAAACCGGTCAGATGCGTGCGTCTGTTACCCGACGAAACAAGATACGATATCGGAAGCCACGCGAGTTACTATCGCGCGTTTATCGACTTTGCCCTTCAGGATCCCGAGTGCGGAGACAGGATTCGGGAGTACCTCGAAGCCTGCTTAAGACGTGTGGAAAAGAACTCCTGATCCGGCGGCAGACGGGCAGGCATTCTCACCGACACACAAAAAAGCCCTTCGGAACTCATAGATCCGAAGGGTTCAACCAAACGCAACTGTGGATGAAACCGTCGACCGGAAAGGTGTTTCGCGCCTGCCGGGTGATCAGCCAGTCAATCCTGCATCGACGGCTGCATGGTTTTCGCCGGCTCCCGTCACGCTACCCTGGGGGACCCGGCACGCCCGTTCAACGTCCTTCGTCATCGCCAGTCACGAATTTTTCGCCGTCGAAAATTAATTCTCCCTTTTCATAGATGCAACCGGTCTCCTCCACCAACTCGTACTTCATCAACTGCCCGTGTGACATGTGGTTGAAGACTTCCTTCGGGTCCTTATATTTTTCAATTAGCTTTTCGATTGGACCCTCGAACCGGATGGCCCTTCGAACAGGCCGCTCTCTTTCGCGGCGTTCGCGCTCCTCCTTCGTGAGAATCGGCAGGCGTTCGGCCGCAGGACCCAGCCGGCTGGCATATTCCTGACGCTGGCGAAACCGGTCGTGCCTCTTTTCAAGTTCCGACTTCTCCCCCACATTATCGTAATATTCCGAAACATCCTCCGCCTTTTTCCTGAATCGCTCCTGTTCCTGGTCCTTCAGTTCATCGTCTCCCATTTTCCGCATGATTTCCTTAACGGATTTGCTCATTCACTCGCCTCCAGATTGTTGGAACGCCGGATCACTTGATTGCATTAGTTGCAGGGCGACAGTATGTTGCGATGCAGATCCACGACGAAAAACATACATCGCCGCCCGGCTTTTGTCAACGGGTATTTTCAACTCGTCACGCCGCCTCAATCCCGATAACCGTTGACTCTGTCAGCCGTCCGGCATAGTTTGTCGTCATGCGAAGAACCTGCACGACGCAGCCTGGACCGCGCCCCGGATTCGCAAAAGGCGATCTCCGGCGCCCGGTCCTTCGTCACCTGTAACAGCCTGTTGGAAGCGTCCATTCGATCGACCTTGTCAACGGACTGTCAACAAGGATCCCGGAATGTCCGAACTCCATCGACTCGTCAAGCTCATGGCACGGCTGCGCGGCCCTGACGGCTGTCCCTGGGACCGCGAGCAGACCCACCAGAGCCTGAAACCCTATCTGATTGAGGAGGCCTACGAAGCCCTGGATGCCATCGACAGAAACGACGACGATGGCCTGCGGGACGAACTGGGCGACGTGCTCCTTCAGGTCGTCTTTCACGCACAACTTGCCAAAGAAGAATGCAGGTTCACGCTCGAAGACGTGGCAGCGTCCACGACCGAAAAGCTCATCCGCAGGCATCCGCATGTATTCGGGGACGCCTCCGCAGACACCCCTGGACAGGTCGTCGAAACCTGGGAAGCCATCAAATCGCGGGAAAAGCGGGAAAAGGGTCTGAGTCCGTCGATCCTCGACGGCATACCCCGGCAACTTCCCGCGCTGCTCAGGGCACGGCGCGTTCAGGAGCGGGCGGCCCGTTCCGGATTCGACTGGACGGATACGGAAGAGGTCGTGGACAAAGTGCGGGAAGAAATCGACGAGTTTCTCGAGGCGTGGCGGGACGCGGACGAAAAGGGCATGGAAGAAGAATTCGGGGATCTCCTGTTCGCCCTGGTAAACCTCGCGAGGTTTCTGCGGGTCTGCCCGGAAGAAGCGCTGCGGAAGACGATCGGAAAATTCGAGAACCGCTTCAGCTATATAGAACAGGAACTTGGAAGGCAGGGAAAGAGCGCGCAGAGTGCCAGTCTGGAAGAAATGGACCGGCTGTGGGAGGTTTCCAAGAAAAACCAGTCGAAGAATGAGACCGCCGATCGCGACTTATGACAGTCCGTTGAATGAACCCCGAACTCAACGACATGCCACGCGTTCATACACATGTACAGCCGCCATCAGGTCCTGGACTGCCATTCCAGTGAAGTAGGCAATCGCACCCCGGCCACGCCGGTCTTCCAGGCGGCCCAGCGCCGCGTCTCCGATGGTCAGGACGCGCCCCTCACGGTCTTTCGCGAACCGGTCCTCGCCCGGTCCGGCCAACAGGAAATCCCCCGATTTCAGAACCTGTTCGGGATGGTCTGCAACCACCTCCCGGCTGTTCAACAGTCCGGGGCCGAGTTGAGCCGTCCTCGGGTCGCCTGCAATTACGGACAGATGCACCGCGTCGCCAATGCCCCGCCTTCCCAGGATCGGGCGAGGCGTGGGAACCGCCGTAAGCACGGCATCGGCCCCCTCCAGACAGTCGCCAATGGCGTTCGTACTCCGTATACGCGCATTTACCTTCGGTTGCACGTACCCGGCGAACGCCTCGACGTTGGACGCGTTGCGGCTGGTCGCCCTGATCTCCCGCGGCCCCAGGGCCGCGTCGGCGCACAGGGCAAGCGCGCGTGAAATGCGACCAGTACCCACAATCGCCAGCACCTCGCTACCGCCGGCAAGATAACGGACACCGAGGACGCCCGCCGCGCCCGTCCGCATGTTGGTCAGATATTCCGCATCCAGTTCGGCGGTCCGGCCCGTGGCGATATCTTCCAGTTCGATCACAGCGGTTCGCTTCGCAAGCCGTCCGGATGAGACATCCGACCGCTCCACGATTACCTTCCTCGCACGGTAACGACCGGGCCATTCGGCCGGCATCTCCAGGCGAAACAGGTCCGCGCCTCCCGTCCTTCGCACCTCTTCGCGTCGAGGCGGATTCCGCACCTCTCCCGCCCCATAGAGGCGAAACGCCCGATCGCAGCTTTCGACAACCTCCCCGGCGGACAGCAATCCGGCGATTTCGGCATCCGAGATCCTCAGTGTTCCGTCCAATGGTCCGCCCTCCATTGCAATTGTCCCGAAATGAAACCCGCTCGATCGAACATACGCGACCGTTGCCACAAAGTGAAGAAAAAAGTGAATGACGGACGTGAGGCGCCAGTCCGTTTCAGGCACGGAGATTCGACTTGACGGGCCCTGACTCCGGAACAATATTGGAAGTCCGTTTCAAGAAATCCCTGCCCCAGATACGCGAAACGAGGCACCTTATGAGAATTACGGACGTTGAGACGTTTATTGCGGGCAACCCGTGGAAGAACTGGCTGTTCACACGCGTGCATACCGACGAGGGAGTATACGGCGTTGGCGAAGGCACCGTCAATTTCATGGCGAGGACCGTAGAGTCGGCTATCCACGAGCTCAGGCCGCTGTGGGAAGGCCAGGATCCGTTCCAGCCCGAACGCATCGTACAGCGGATGTACCGCGACGTGTATACGGACGGCGGTCAGATTCACAAACACGCGGTAGCGGCAATCGAAGTCGCGTGCTGGGACATCATGGGCAAGTGCCTGAACAAACCCGTCTACCAGCTTCTGGGCGGGCAGATGCGCGACAGGATCCGGGCCTATGCAAACGGCTGGTATCGTGGTCCGCGGACGCCGGAGAACTTTCACGAGAAGGCGCTCGATGTGGTTCGCCGCGGGTATACCGCCCTTAAATTCGATCCTTTCGGTTCGGCCTACCAGATCACGGACCTGGATGACGAGGCGCTGGCCATCGAAATCATCGCGGCGGTTCGCGACGCCGTGGGGCCCGGCGTGGACGTTCTCGTGGAGGGCCACTGCCGGTTCAGCACGTCCACCGCCCTCAAATTCGCCCGCAAGATGGAACCCAGCAACCCCACGTGGTTCGAAGAACCGACGCCTCACCACAAAATCGATGCCCTCGTCCGGGTCGCGAGAGAGTCGCCGGTTCCCATCGCCACGGGGGAGAGCCTCCACACGAAATACCAGTTCGCCGAACTGCTGAAGCACGACGTCGTACACATCCTTCAGCCGGAGCCGCTGGCATGCGGCGGACTCTGGTCAACCCGGATGATCTGCGATATGGTCGACGCGCACTACGGCGTGGTCGCCCCGCACGACGCGCAAGGCCCCGTCTGCACCGCCCTTTGCCTTCAGCTCGCGGCATGTACGCCCAACCACTTCATTCAGGAAACCTTCGACGAATTCAACGTGGAGTGGGAACGGGACCTGGTAACCGGCGAAAGGTATGAAGTCGTCGACGGGTACTTCAGTCTGCCCGCCGCGCCGGGACTGGGCATCGACCTCAACGTGGACGAGATACGCAAACACCCCTATTCCGTGAACAACCACCTGCCGCTGTTCAGGGACGGTTGGGAACGACGCGTTTCCCAGGAGGAAATGACGTCATGAACGTCGTCTTCATTGTACTCGACAGCTTCAGACAGGATCACGTGAGCCTGTACCACCGGGGTGTATCCGCCTTTCCCGGAATCGACCCGTGCAGGACACCCAATATAGACGCATTCGCAGAAGAGGCGGTGGTCTTCGACAACGCCTATCCGGAAGCCTTGCCGACGATCCCGATCCGCTGCCAGCTGATGACCGGACAGCGTACGCTGCACAACCGCGGGTGGCAACCCCTGACCGCCGAAGACGTGCACATCGCCCGGATCCTCTCCGAAGAGGGATACGTCTGCGGACTCGTCACCGATACCTACCACTATCGCGCTCCCGGAATGAACTACCACCGGGATTTCGCTTCTTATGACTGGATCCGCGGCCAGGAATACGATCCCTGGATCAGTGCGCCAACCCGGCGCAACGTGGATGACTACGTCAACGGAAATTTCCCCGAGACCTGGCGCCGGCGCATCTCGCAATTCCTGGCCAATACCGACGGCTTCCACTCGAAGGAGGACGAATTCGCCTGGAAGGTGGTCGACAGCGCCATCAACTGGCTGGAATCGAACCGGGCGCACGAAAACGTGATGCTCTGGGTGGATTCGTTCGACCCTCACGAACCCTGGAATCCCGTCCAGGAATTCGACAGCTACACCGATCCCGGGTACCGGGGGCCACGCCTCATCATGCCAATGGGCGGACCGTCGGAAGACTGGGCCTCATCGGACGAGGTCTCTCATATCCAGGGTCTCTACGCGGGCGAATGCGCCTTTGTGGACCACTGCCTTGGGCGGCTGTTCGAAGCACTCAGGAACCTTGGATATTACGACGACAGCGTCATTTTTCTGCTGGCCGACCACGGGCATCCCCTGAATGACCACGGGAAGTTCCTGAAGGGCGCGGACCGGATGTACAACGAATTGCTCAAGGTACCGTTCATGGTCAGACTTCCGGGAGGCAAACACGGGGGGCGTCGGACATCGGCGATCGTACAGTACCAGGACGTGCTGCCCACCCTCCTCGACACGCTCGGTCTGGACGGCAGCGCCAGCGCTATGGCGGGTCGGAGTTTCATGTCCGTTCTCAATGGCGATGCGGACAAACACCGGCAGACGATGATCACCGGTTACCACGGAGGAATCGATCGCTGCATCCGCGACAACACCTGGAGCTATATCCAGCGGCCCGCGGTCGAACCTGACGAACTGTACCATCTTTTGGACGACCCGAAGGAAGAAAACAACCTGATCGACGATCACCCGGACGAGGCCCTGCGCCTGGCTGGCGCGTTCGGAAAGGTGTTCAAGCGCCGAACATCGAATACCGTAAAAGGCGTCCAGGGAGAATACGAAATGGCCTCGTCGAGCATTGAATGAACAGGCATCAAGAAAAACCCCACTCAAACAAGGAGATCCTGTGGAAAATCCCGTCAAAGCGAAACTCCTCAGGGGCGAACTGTCCCTGGGCGGCTGGCTGAACCTGGGTTCCCCACTCGCCGCTGAAGTCATGGCGGCCGCCGGATACGAGTGGCTGGCGATAGACGCGGAGCACTCGCCGTTCGACATCCCCCTGATCGCGGACACGTTCCGCGCGATCGAGGCCCGGGGCGCCGTACCCTTCGTGCGCGCGTGGGATCACGATCCGGTTTCGCTGGCGCGCATCCTGGACGCGGGCGCTTACGGCATCATCGCGCCGCACGTAAGCACCCCCCTGCAGGCCGAAGCCCTGGTGCAGGCCATGCGCTATCCCCCCGAGGGGGCCAGGTCCGCCGGTACGGGTCGCGTCGCCGTGTACGGCGACGCGTATCGCGAGAGCGCCAACGACGCGGTGATGATCGTACCCCAGATTGAAGACATGGAGGGAATCAATAACACCGAAGCCATCATGTCCGTCGAGGGAATCGACGTCGGTTTCCTGGGGCCCGGCGACCTGGCCCTTTCGATGGGCGTGAACCGGGGCAATCCGGACCACGAAAACGCCATACAGACGTTCGTATCGGGATGCAAAAAAGCCGGCAAGCCATACGGAATGCCGGAACGCGACCTGGAGATCGTACGGAAACGCATACGCGAGGGATTCACGTTTATGGACGTCGCCAGCGATCTGCGTGCCCTCGAAACAGCCGTACAGAACGCGCTGACCGAAGTAAGAGTCTGACGGGGCATGGGGCGACCTCTCTCCCCGGCCCGTCAGAAGAAGCTGTCAGCTATCGGCCGTCAGCAAACAGAAAAACCAAATACAACATCCACATCTCCCCAGATTCCCTGCCTACGGCGTGTTCCTTTTGAAGCGACCAAAAGGAACCAAAAGTCGCCGCTGGGCGCGGGGCCTGCCTTATGCATGGCGCAAATTACCCAACAGGATACACTCGATCCTCTGGCCTGCCAACCCCGGAGGATAACGTAAATTGGTGCGGGACGGAATGACGCGCCCTGCTCTGGGAGTGCTCTGGAGTGGCATCGCGTCAAGCAAACCAATGTCTGACCGAGGGCGAGCAATATCGCCTTGCGATTGCGAGATTCCTACGGCCAACACAAAAAAAGTGCCCTTGCTTGACAGGCTCAATACAAGCAGAACAGGCGGCGCAGGAAGAGCCGCCTGTTTTTTGTGCATAACTGAAGAGAAGAATATTAAAGAGTATATTGACAATATACATATATATTTATATATTCTATATATATAAATATATTATTCTTAAGATTGGATACATAATGTCAAACAACACCCTTCCCGTCAAGTGTCCCAGCTGCGCCCGTCAGTTGCACGTTATTCGCCTCGGTTGCGACCATTGCGATACGGTCGTACAGGGGAGTTTTGCGCTCCCCGTAATGACGCGCCTGGATCCGGGAGAACGTCTGCTGATCTTGAGCCTGGTCAAATCCAGCGGGAACCTCAAGGACCTCGCCCGGCTCTACGGCGTCTCCTATCCCACCGTTCGCAACCGACTCGACGCACTCATCGAAAAAATCGGTGAGATCGAAGCGGGCAACGCGCAGGACGAAACATAACGTCATCCATGGCGCCGGGGCGTGACACGTTTCCTCCAGAGGAGGAAAGTAATGGAATTGCCGGAGTGTGCATCTTCAAACAAGCTGAAGACGTGGATCTTCAACCCCTTCCACTACATCGCCGGCGGGACCGCCCTCGGCATCGGGCTGATCGTGATGGTTATCGCCAGCCTCGTGGGCGCGGCATCGAATCACCACTTCGACGGCGTGATCGACCTCCATTCGGGACCACCGGCGCCGGCATGGGTTTTTGTCGCTGAAAACCTGATCAACTGGCTTGTGATGGGTATCCTGGCATATCTCGCGGGGCGGCTGATATCCCGGAGCCGGATCCGCCTGCTGGATGTGTTCGGTACGCAGGCACTGGCGCGTGCGCCAATGGCAATCACCCTGTTCTGCGTGCTCCTTCCCGGTTTCCGGCGCGTAACCGATCACCTCGCCGGGCAGCTGATGCAGGGTCCGGCACGGTTCCGGTCCGGCGCTTCCGGAGGCGTACTCATGTCCTTCGCGCATGTCAGCCCCCTGGATCTCGCGGTCTTCGTCCTGGTGGTCATTCTGGCGCTGCTACTGCTCGTCTGGACGGTTTTGCTGATGTACCGCGCTTTCGCCGTCGCCTGCAACGTGGGTGGTGGCAAAGCCATCGGCCTCTTCACGGCGGCCATCCTGCTGGGCGAGGTCCTTTCCAAAATGGCCATCGGCGCGCTCCTCGCCGCTATTTAGTGTCCTGTCCGAGGACACCAAAGAATCGCCGGCCCGAAAAACCGGACCGGCGAGTCATTATCCACAACAGTTCGTCAGCTTCCGATAGACCGCGCCCCAACGGAAGCACGATCGATCAGACCAGATTCCCCTCCGCGAGACTGTTCGAACCCATCACCACAACCGGCTCCCGCATCCCCACGCACATATTGCCGCCGATCAGGTTGTAGTCGCTGGACCCGCTCTCCGCGATGCCGCAGGTCTGCGTTGGAACCGACTGATCGTCGGCGCATCGGTTGCCCCGCACTATCGTCCGGTCCAGGTCGTGCAGCCGGATCCCCGGCCATCGGCCCGGCGCTTCCTGCGAATTGCTCAACAGCAGGTTACCTGAAAGCACCTGCTCCTCGCCCCGGCTGGCGTCGATACCGCAGCGTCCGTTGTACGCGCAGACATTGTCGCTGACGATGTTGTGGTGATCGCCACTATTCGCCACCCCGCCGATGCCGTGCTGGCCATTGCGGGAGAACACGCTGTCGCTGCACACGGTATGGTGCACGCGGGCGCAGAAGAAAAAGCCGTCGCCGCCGTTGCCTTCGGCGATGTTGTGCGACCATACGCTCGCGCCCAGGGCCGTACCGGGATGAAACCCGTGACCGCGGCACCCGTGCGCCTGGCATTGCATCACCTGGACGTCGCTGCCTCGTTGAATCCCAATGCCGTCGCTGGGCCAGTCCGACACCGTGCAATTCACGACTCTCACGCGTCTGCATCCAACCAGATGGACGGCAGCGTACGTGAAATCCCACCAGGGTCCCCGGTACTGTTCCGGACCCCGTATGGTCAGGCCCTGAATCTCGATATCGACCTCATCCAGCGCGTAAATCGCCGGAAAGAGACGCACGGCCCGCGCATTGTCCGCCACCTTCAGGTCCCGTTCCACCGGCGCGTCAATCCGGACGCGGGCGCCGCTTCGCTCGCGCACGATGCCGTGGGTACCGTGCCAGCCGGTCTGCCGGTCATCGCACAGCCCGACGGCGTCGCCCTCCTGGAACGGCGGTCGCGTGCTGCAATCGAACGCACGCTCGCCCTCGCGTACGTCTTTCTTCAGGGCGACCGACTCCGGCGGCCGTATCGCCAGGACGGTTGCGGGCCCATCGCCGACCAGGCTCACGCTTGCGGGCAGATAAACGGACTGCCGCAACAGGTAGGCGCCCGCGGGCGCGCGAACCCGTCCTCCGCCGGGAGGCAGAGAAGCAATCGCCTCGGCAATCCCGAACGTGGGTGATTCCGGATCGTAGAAATCCGCGACATTGACTTCGCCGCGTGGTTCCGAAGGCTCCGCCATGACAGTCCTCCCCCGTCCGAGAAGCGGCGTCCGATACCGTGCCGCGTACTCAGACCGCCGGCGGCTCCAGAATGACTGTTACGCCCATTTCCCGGTATTTGGAACGTTGTTCCGCCGAGGCGATCCGGTGACACACGGCCACGCCGGTACCCTGAAGAGACGTTGCCACATAGGCCACGGCGTCATCGACCGACTTCAGGGCGTGATTGGGGTGCGCTCTCAGGTTGAACGTCAGGTCGGTGGGTCCGAACGAAAGGCAATCCACACCGGGCCTGGCCAGAAAATGCGCCCGGGTCGCGGCCTCGACCGACTCGACCTGCAGCCACAGCACGCCGTATGAGTTCCACCAGTCCGCGTATTCGAAGGGATCGGAGTACGTCGACGCGCCGCGCCGGGAACGTCCGCCAATGCTCCGGATCCCTGCCTGCGGATAGTAGAACGCGTTCACCGCCTCCATCGCCGTTTCGTCCGTCTCCGTCTGCGGCACTTCGATACCACACGGCCCCAGATCCAGGTAATTCCCGATCAGGTACGCGTTCCTCGTGTGCTTGATACGGAACTGAACGAATACGTCCAGTTCCTCGGCGATGCCGCAGAATTCCTCCAACCGCTCTTCATTCAGCGCCGAATGCTGGCTGTCCGTCGATACGAAATCGTAAGGTCCGCTGTCCATCACCTGCAGGAAACGTTCCCGGGTCGCATTCAGCGGCAGCATCGTACCGATGACCTGCTCTCCATCGCGGATCCGTTTCTTCAATCCAACAGCGTTTTGGAACATAGTTCCTCCGGTTTCGTCGGGTTTCACGGGTCGATAGCGTATAAAATACCACGGGAAGCGTCAAGAAACTTTCTGATTTCCCGTTGAAAAGGTTCGGATAACTTTCTATATTTGTCTATAGACGAAATAGTCCGATAACCCGCGCCGAAAGCCCCAACCGTATGGAGACGCGCTTATGGCAACCGCAACACAGCCGGCCGACTTTGAGGCCAGGATCGGCCGGCTCGAGGGTGTCGTCGAGCAGTTGAACGAGCGCATGGCCAGCCTCGAGCAGCGTATGGCCGCCCTCGAGCAGCGTATGGGCAACCTAGAGTCCGGCCAACGCCAGGGCTTTTTCTGGATCGTAGGCATTCAGATCACAACGCTTCTGACGCTTGGAACGTTAATCCTGGTAAAGTTGGGATAACCCAATGGGCGCCGCCCTCACGGCAAAATCAGGCTGCCGCGCACCACTCGCAGTGATGATTTAGTGGATCGATCCTGTCCCGTTCCAGATAGAACACGTTTTTTCTGATTTCTTCGCGTTGCCATCGGCACCTCTGAACGGGGAAGGGACACGCCGATGGTGTCTGCCTGAGGTCGCTCAACGCAAGTCCGCCGCGTGTGTTCTCACCTTTTCAAACGCAATGCAAAGATCGGTCATTTTCGCTTCGGCGGCGAGCAGGGCCGTCTGAGACAGCCAGATCCGGTCCTCACAGGCTGCTTCCACGTTCGGCAGATGGAGGCTTCGATAGTCGGGCGCGTCATCCCTGGCGGTCCAGGCGTAAGGCCTGTAAGTACCGGCCTTCCAGTCGTTTTGAAATACCGGATTCCGATAGACCGGCTCGGTATAGCCGCCGCTGGCGGGCACCCCCTCCGCTCTGAGCGCTTGAAGAAACCGCTCCCGCGAAACCCCGTCAAATTCGTCCTGCTCGTACCTGGCGCTGAAAATGTGCCAGCTCGCCCTTGTCGCTTCAGGCAGTCTTTCGACCGGCTCGATACCATCGATCCGTGAAAGCGTCCGGGTCAGCATCGCGGCATTCTGTTCCCGGATATCCGTTTGCTTCCTTACCCGCTCCAGCTGACACAACAATATCGCCGACGAAAAGTCCGTCATTCGATGATTGCCGCCCCAGCGGAGTCCTTCGGGGGCCCGGTCGAAGCGGGACCGCCCCGAATTGATCACGCAGTTCATCCGGTCGGCCACGTCTTCGTCGTTCGTCAGCGCGATGCCGCCTTCTCCGGAAGTGATATTCTTGCTCCTTTGAAAGCTGAAACCGGACGCCAGGCCCCAGCTGCCCAGACCCTTCTCCCGGTACGCCGCGCCCCAGCCGTGGCACGCGTCTTCCAGTACGAAGAGATCGTGCCGATCCGCGATCTTCCGAATCCGCTCCATATCGCATGCCAGGCCGCCGAAGTGCACAACCATGATCGCCTTCGTTCGGTCGGTGATCGCCGCTTCAATCGCATCAGGGTCGATATTGTCCGAATTCGGAGCGATGTCTGCGAAGGTCACCGTCGCACCGGCCGCAAGAATACCCATGCACGTGCCATGGAAGGTATATGGACTGGTGATCACCTCATCTCCGATGCCGATCTGTGCGCCCCGGCACGCGGCTTCCAGCGCATTGGTGCCCCCGCTGCAAACCACCCCGTATGCGGCATCCTGAAAGCGGGCGAATTTCTCTTCGAATTCCTGACACCGGGGGCCGTAGTTCCAGTTGCGGCTGCGCAACACCTCCAGCAACATGGTCTCTTCAGTCTCGTCGAACTGCGGCCAGGGATCCGAAATCGCCTGTGCAAGCTCGGGCTCTCCGCCAAACAATGCAAGTCGGCTGGACATCACGCGCCCTTCACATTCGAAAATTCAGCATTGCATTAAGCCTGATTAATTCATGAATCGTGAGGAAATGCAATTTATGGAAGCAGAAGGAGCTTCCGTGTGACATGAGAAATGAAAGGGCCGCGGCTGTGACTGATTTGTCGTGTCCAAGCGATATTTGTGGCGTGTGCTGGGAGTACAGTAGCGCCGTGGGGTCAGGTTGACGATGATGTGTTGGTCAAGAGGACAGACGTCTCCATGGCACTTGGTCGTGTCGATGCGAACGTGAAGACGAGGTCGCCCCGTCGATGGGTTATGGAACCGCTGTTGCCAGATTATATAGGATCTTATCATAAAGGTGTTTGAGTGGAAACGCCGTCGGCAGATGGAACTTGATTTTCGTCTTCAACTCACAGACGCGCCCGGCGACTTTCAAGAGACGGTTTTGCAGGGTATTGAACTGTGCGTGGGTCCACTTCGTGCCGCGCAATCCGATTTGCGCCAGGGAATGCATCAGGACATAGGCGGCGCTGTGAAGAAAAAGACGGAAGTGATTGGCCTGGAAGGTGTGACAAGAGGTGCGATCGGAATGGAGAAAGGTCTTGTGATTCTTGATGAAGTTTTCCATCCTGCCGCGTGAGCAATAGAAGGTTTTGTAGATGCGTGACGGTTGGGGGTGTTGCAGGTTGGTGGCCACGAATCGGATATTTTCTCCTTGCGGTGTCACTTCCGCCTTGCAGACGATGCGTTGCGGACAATCCCAGGTTTTCGCCTGATAGTTCCAGCAGCGATAAAGGCGCACGGTTTTTCCCGAAGCGGCATACGACGTTTTGGCCTGATCCATCAAGGACTGTGCCTTCCGCAGGAGGATGGGATTGCTGTTCTGTCCGAGGACAAAATACACATCTTCTTCCTCGCACAACGCGTGCACTTCCGGACACGAAAAATGCGCATCGCCACGTAACAGGATCTGCACGTTGGGCCAGGCTTTACGCAGGTAGGCGATCACCCGTTTGAGGATGGTAACGATCTCTTTTCCCGTGGGCCGCCTGCCAGGGCGCAACACCGTCGTGATCAACTTGCCGGTCTGGCCTTCATAGATATGCAGGGGCTGGTAGCAATACCCCTTGAAATACGCGTTGAACAACGACAACTGCTGAGACCCATACACCTTGTCTTCGGTATCATCGATATCCAACAGGATGGCTTCAGGCGGTTCCTCATACGAGGCGATAAACACGTCACCAAAGGCCTTGGCGATCCGAAGCAAATCGGTTCTGCTGATCCGGTTCTCGAACCGACTCATCGTGGGTTGACTGGCCAGACCCGCACCGGAAAGCGGCAACCGATCACAGGCCGCCTTGAATCCGGGGTCGCAGCGTAACGTATTGCAATCGTTCGCATCCTCATAGCCACAGGCCATCTGAAAGACACGTTGCTTGACCAGATCCACCGTGGCGTGATCCACGTAACTTTGATGCCGACGATCCGTGATGGCCTC
>CAZKDZ010000049.1:0-19562 GCA_964551635.1 uncultured bacterium
TGAAGTGCAAGGCGCGCGCGTTTTACGACGTGGTGGAATGCGCACAGGCGATTCAGGAGGTGGCGCCACCGGATTTCCGCGTGGAGTTCGACTTCAACGGCGCACTGATCTGCGTTGAGAAAGCGCTGCCCGTGCTGCGGGCGCTGGAGAAGATTCCGGTTGTGAAGGGCGTCGAGGAGCCGATCTTCGCGTACGACATCGAAGGGTGGCGCAGGCTGCACGGCGAGATCCGCATCCCGTTCTATCTGCACGGCGTGCGCGTATTGTCCGAGGCGGCATCGAGGCAGCCCTCAGGCCCATGGACCGGGCTCAGGGCCGGGGACTTCGAAGGCGCGCTGTGCAGCCACGAGTGCGTCCGGGACGCTCTGGCCGCGGGCTGGACCTTCGCCGCGGCGAATACGCCCATCCTGCTGCAATACGTGGGAACGGGCATTACGACCGCATTTGCGCTTCAACTGGGAGCGGTGATGCCAACGGCGACGTTGCCTGGCGTGACCGCCAGTCATTCCTACGAGGACGATCTGATCGTGGACCCGCACCCGATCCAGCGCGGCTTCATGAAGGTCCCGGAAGCGCCCGGCCTGGGCGTGGCGCTGGACGAGGATGCCGTAACGAAATACCGGGAGACGCCGGTGGCGGAATGGTCCCGGCATCTGTCGGTGGTGACGTTTCCGGGCGGCGTCAGGCACTATTATCGGAATCTGCAGCAGGCCGAGCGATTGATGAAGCAGGGCGTTGACGAGTCCTTTGCGCCCGGCGTTCGGCTGGATGAGTGGGAGGACGACGGCAGCGAGCGGTTCGACGGGTTGTGGAAACGGCTCCAGAGTCAGGATTGGCCGGTTTGGGACTGAAGAGAGGTGCGGAAAGATGAAGGCGGCAAGACTGGTTGCGCCGAAGCGGTGGGAAATTGCCGAGGTGGAGAGACCCGAGCCAACGAAGGAAATGATGCTGGTGCGTCTGGAGCGGGCGGGGATCTGCGGTACCGACAAACCGGCGTTTCATGGGATTGGCGCGTCGTATCCGATGGGATTGGGACAGACGGGACACGAGGGACTGGGTATCGTAGAGGCCTGCGCGTCGGACGCATTTGACGCCGGTGACCGGGTGCTGCTGTGGGGCTTCGACCGGGGCCTGTTCCAGGAATACGTGCTGGCCGACCCCGCGGGGTGCGTCAAACTGCCGATGGACCTCAAGCCGGAAGTCGCTCTGATGAGCCAGTTGCTGGGGACGGTGATCCACTGTTTCTACAAACTTGGAAACGTGATCAACCGGAAGGCGCTGGTCATGGGGCAGGGACCGGTGGGGCAACTGTTCAACGCCACGTTGCGCAACCTGGGCGCAAGATATATCATCGGAGTGGACCCGCTGCCCCACCGGCTGGCCGTGTCGCCGGAGATGGGCGCAACCCATACCGTCAATCCGGAGACGTGCGATCTCTCAGAGGCGGTTTCGGAGATCACCGGCGGGGAAATGGTGGATCTGGCGGTGGAAGCCGTGGGGAGGGAGTCGACGTTCAACCTCTGCGGCGATCTGCTTCGCCAGCACGGAACGCTGGTGTATTTCGGCGTGCCGAACAAGGAGAATGCCGAGGGAAAGATGACCCTGGCGTTCATGGAGATGTTCAGGAAGGAATTGAAGATCGTCACCTCCGTCGGTCCGAATCCGGGGCTGGATTATACGGCTGCGCTGGATTGGATCACCCAGGGCCGCCTGGACGTTCGCCCGATGCTTACGCACCTGTTGCCTTTCGAAAAGATCCAGGACGCGTTCGATCTGGCGTTTGAGCATCCCGAACGGGAAGGCGCGGTCAAGGTCGTCCTGGCATTCTGATGGCGTCCGAGACGTCAGGTGACGGGTTGGGCTCAGGAACTTACAGGAAATGTTAAAACAGCTTCTTACCGCACTGCTGCTCTGGCCGATGCCGGGGCATGCCGGGGAGACACATATCATGCGAATGACAACAACGATCGATTTCGGGCAGGACGTGGGGCAGAACTGGGGATCGCTGTTCGAGGCCCGGGACGGGGATGGCCGCGCGGTTCTTGGGGCGGGCTTTGTGGGCGTCTACAATACCGCGTTCAGGATGGACCGGTTCACGCTGCAGTTCTTCGTGCGCGACGACGAGGCTGAGCCGCAATTCGAGACCCTGCCGCCATCCACTAAGGACGGGGGGAGCTATCTGTTCGATCTGGACGGCCGGGTGTACTCATGTAGCTATCACCAGGACCGGACCGCGCGGTGGTGGGACGACGAGTCAGGCTCGTGGCAGACGGACGAGAGTTTCGGCGTGGGCGAAACCGTGAGCGGCGATGGAAAGATGCGAATTGCAGGGAAGGTTTTCCAGTTCAAGGACAGCGAGGCCACGTACGCCGGCGAGCGGGTCCTTCGAAAGCCCGCAAGAGGACGCTACCACCATTTCTATTACGCACTTGGCTACCTTACGTTTTTCCACAAAGACCAGGATTCGGACCCACCCTTCACCACGCTCTATGCGGTGCCGTGGACGCCGGGAAGCGGACCGGTGGACCTGGATAAGGCCGTGACGCTGGATCTGAAGTATCCGCAGGAGACGCCGTTCTCGATCGGACAACTCGGAGACGAGATTGTGAATTCCTCCAATATGGGGGGCGTGTACGTATTCGACGGGTCCGAATGGAGGATCGTACGGGCGTCGCTGGCAGGCGTGAGCTTTCAGCTGTATTCGATGCTGAACTGGTACGACGAGATGCTGATTGCCCAGTACCCTACCGGTAACCTGTTCAAGTATGACGGCAGGGAGCTGCGCCATCTGAATGGCTCTCCTCCCGTAATGCCGGGCGTGTCCGGCAGCGTACGCGAGGCGCAGACAACGGCGATTTACGGAGGAGACCTCTACGTGGGGGTATGGCCCTGGTCGGAATTGTGGCGGTACGATGCGCACGGAGACGCGTGGCACTTTGTGAAACGGATGTTCCGCGAACCGCAGATTACGGACAAAATGAACCATCCCTACGAAGACCGGGTGGTCGCCTACAACGAGGAACACGGTACCGACCTGGTAATGAACGATTGGGGACAGCGCGTGACCGGCCTGGCGCCCATGGGAGATGCGCTTTACCTCTCCGTGAGCGCAAAGGGTTGTCCCGTGCGTGACATGCGGCATTCGTTCCTGCACGACGACGAGGTGTGGGACCAGTACCGCAAGGTCTACCGTGTGAGAAAGCCAGGCAGCGTTTCCGTGCCCGTTGCCTGGACGGGAAAGCCCACGACGCTGGAGTTTACCATTGAGGCCGGGCAGATCAGTATCGCTCAGGACGGCCGGATACTGGGTACGGCGCCGGTCCGACCCGGGCAGGCGGAGAAGACGGTCAAGGACGCGGATATCCAATGGGGGCATGGCATGTTCGGTCCCCTGAGAGCGGAGATGCGGTCTAACGCGGTGGAGTAACGCTCATTATCACGAGGGCAGGAAAATGGCGGAACGATATCGGACGGTGTTGATCGGATGCGGGCGGATGGGGGCGACGATCGATGACGAGGTGCGCGACCATCCCAACAGCCATCTCTGGATCCCGTACTCGCACGCGGCCGCTGCGGTGGCGTGCGAGCGTACGGACCTGGTGGCGGTCTCGGACGTGGTTGCGGAGAAGGCTGAGTCGATCCGTGACCGTTACGGCGTGCCTGTATGCTACACCGACTACCGGGAGATGATCCTCAGGGAGAAACCGGATATCGCGTGTATCGCCACGCGTCCGGCGACCCACTCGGAGATGACCGTCTTCGCGGCCGAAAACGGGGTTCGGGGGATCTACTGCGAAAAGCCGCTCTGCTGTTCGATGGAGGAGGCGGACGCGATGGTGGCGGCGGTGGAGACAAATGGGACAAAGTTCAACTACGGCACCCAACGTCGATATATTCCGGTCTATCAGAAGATGCGGGAACTGGCCGACGGCGGTGACCTGGGAACGGTTCAGGCCGTGATCGTACAGCAGGGTGTGACCTCCGCGCTGTGGGGGCTTACCCACGGGTCAGATATGATGCTGTATCTGGCGGGCGATCCGGAGATTGATTTCGTCCAGGGAACCATTGTCTGCGAAGACGCGGACTGGGAGGACAACCGGTTGAACGTGGACCCGGGCGTGGCAGCCGGATTCGTCCGGTTTCACAACGGCGTCCTTGGTTATACGGTGGGCGGCAGCGGGACGGAATTCGAGCTGTGCGGCTCCGAGGGAAAGTTGAGGACGTACGACAACGGGATGACCTGCCAGTTCCGGAAGGCCGGCGGCGTGAGCCATATGCTGGAGGAACAGCCGTTTCCCGAGGTGTCGATCGAGAGCGGGACGGTGAACGGTCTCCGGGATATCGCCGAAGCGCTGGACACGGGACGGGAGACATTGGGCCCCGTCCAGTTGGCGCGGCGAAGCCAGGAGATGGTGATGGGATTCATCGAGTCCCACCGTCTGGGTGGCGTGCGCGTACGTCTGCCGATGAAGAACCGGGGCCTGTACGTGGGGCGGCAGGGTTGGTAGCAAGGCAGCAGTCAGCTATCAGCTTTCAGCCGTCAGCTTGCGTCCTCACCACGCGGACGATGCATTTGTAGGGGCGACCGGCCGGTCGCTCGACGAAAACCCGGCAACCGTGAAACTGACATCACCGCGCCGTTGTTGGATTCGTATGGGCAACCCTTGTGGTTGCCCATATTTGCTACCCAGGCATAGTAGAATCGATGTCGTCAGGCCGTATCAATGTCCGGTGGGCGAAGGGTGGCCGTCTTCCGATTTCTTGGGACCGAGGGTATCCTGCCCTCGCCACGCCTATGGTGCATTTGTAGGGGCGACCGGCCGTTCGCCCCTACAAAAACCAGGCAACCGTGATATTGACATCACCGCGCCGACGACGTATTCGTAGAGGCAACCCTTGTGGCTGCCCAAAGTACGGCGCTGACATTGGTGAATTGGTCTCGGTAGGCCCAGACGTCAACCTGGTTTAGTTGACAGCTGATCGCTGACGGCTGAAAGCTGATTCACCATTGTTTTTTCGCGCGAGGTCCCATTGTTCAGGCGCCTTTCACATGCGACCGGCGGACGGTCCACGTGGTTTGGACAGAAACCGGCCCTGATATTCACGATGCTGTGTTCCGCCGTGTTGATTGGCCTGGGATCGCTCTATTCCCAGGCCAATTCACCGCAGTCGCAAGCGTCACCGGATTTCGATGGCAACGGGACGGTCGGATTCAGCGATTTTGTGCTTCTTGCGGAGACATTCGGTTCGGCGAAGGGAGACGACGGATATGATCCGAGGTACGATCTGAATGGGGATGACGCCATTGGATTCGGCGATTTTGTGATCTTCGCGAGTCGTTTCGGCGAAAAGGTACCTGTCTCCGGCGGGGACCGCGAAGCGTTGGTGGCGCTGTACAATGCGACGGATGGGCCCAACTGGAGGAAAAAAACCAACTGGTTGACTGAAGAGGACCTTTCTACCTGGCATGGCGTCGACGTTCAGAATGGCCGGGTTACGACCCTCTTCATGCACAGCAATAAGCTGGCGGGTCCGATTCCACCGGAAGTGGGCAATCTTTCCGAACTGAAGAAGCTGGAGCTTGTTGGAAATCGGTTGACGGGAAGGATACCTGCGGAACTGGGCCGACTCACCAATCTCAGTAACCTGAACCTTGCGGCAAATCAGTTGACGGGCCCGATCCCGCGGGAATTGACCCAACTGAACAATCTCGCCTGGCTGCAGCTTGGCACCAATCAGTTGACGGGAAGGATACCGTCGGAATTGGGTCAACTCACGAATCTAGAAGTCTTGAACCTTTGGGAGAATCAGTTGACGGGCGGGATCCCGCCGGAACTGGGTCAACTTACCAAAATCAGAATCTTGCACCTTTCCTCAAATCAGTTGACGGGCCCGATCCCGGGCGAATTGAACCAACTCACGAAAATCGAAGAGTTGAACCTTGCCGATAATCAGCTGACGGGTGCGGTTCCCCCGGAACTGGGCCAACTCACGAATCTCACAGAGTTGCACCTTTCCGCTAATCAGTTGACGGGCCCGATCCCACGGGAATTGACTCAACTCACCGAACTTGAAAAGTTATCCCTTGGCTTTAATCAGCTGACGGGCGGGATCCCGCCGGAATTGGCCCAGCTCACCAATCTCGCCTGGCTGCAACTTTACTCCAATCCGTTGACGGGGCCGCTCCCAGCGGAACTGGGCCAACTCACCAATCTCAGGTGGTTAATTCTTGGCTTTAATCAGCTGACGGGCCCCCTCCCATCGGAATTGGGGCAACTCACTAATCTCGTAACGCTGGACTTAAGCTTTAATCAATTGACGGGCTCGATCCCGTCGGAACTGGGGCAACTCACCAAACTGAAAATGCTGGACCTAAGTTGGAATCAGTTGAACGGCCCGCTCCCAGCGGAACTGGGCCAGCTCACCAACCTCACAGAATTGTACATTCAGGTGAATCGGTTGGGGGGGCCGCTCCGTCCGGAACTGGGCCAACTCACCAAACTGAAAATGCTGGACCTTAGTGGGAATCAGTTGACGGGCCCGCTCCCAGCGGAACTGGGCCAGCTCACCAACCTCACAGAGATGCACATTCACGTGAATCGGTTAACCGGATTAGTACCGCCTGAACTGGGCCAACTCACCAACCTTACCTCGTTGAGACTCAATAATAATAAAGACCTGACCGGACCACTGCCGAAATCGTTCACCGGCCTCGCTCTGGATGTTCTCCGTTTGAATGGAACTCAGGTGTGCATACCTGCGGCCGCTGAATTCCAGCAGTGGCTCGAGGGGATACCGAACAAGACAGTTACCGCTGAATGTGCATTTCCGGAACGGGATGTTCTGATTGCGCTCTATAACGCCACGGATGGCCCCAACTGGAAAAACAAGGCCGAATGGTTGAGCACCCCGACGCTGGGTGAATGGTACGGCGTGACAACTGGTGCGGACGGACGCGTGACCAGGCTGGATCTGCAGGGTAACAATCTGCGTGGAACGATACCTCGCCAGCTGGGAGGGTTGACTCATCTCAAGACACTGAACCTTGCCTCGAACACCGCCCTGTCCGGTCCGGTGTCCACAGGGCTCACGCGCCTTGCCCTGGATTCTCTGGCTCTGGACGGAACGCAACTCTGCGCCCCACCCCATGCGGAATTTCACACGTGGCTAGATGAGATACCCAACAGGATCGGAGTTGTCCGCTGTACTGACACGCGCGAGGACTACTATGCTCTGATGGAGTTGTACAACGGGACGCATGGAACGAACTGGCCGAATTCGACGAATTGGACGAGCGCAAGGCCGCTTGGAGAATGGCACGGCGTGACCACAGATGCCCGCGGTCGGGTGACCAAAGTGGACCTGGCGAGAAACAACCTGCTGGGAACGATGCCTCGTCACCTGGAACAGTTAACCCAACTCGCGTCCTTGAACCTTGGCGGGAATCAGTTAGCTGGCGAGATCCCGCCAGGGTTTGGTCGACTCACCAATCTCACAGAATTATACCTTGATTCCAATGAGCTGACGGGACCGATCCCTCCCGAGCTTGGTCAACTCACCGAAATCAAAGTGCTGCACCTTGGCGGGAATCAGTTAAGGGAGGGGATTCCACCAGAGCTTGGACGACTTACGAATCTTACAGAATTGCACCTTTTCGTCAACAAGCTGACGGGACCGATCCCTCCCGAGCTTGGGCAACTTACCAATCTCAAAGTGCTGCACCTTGGCTCTAATCAGTTAGAGGCGGCGATCCCACCGGAGCTCGGACGACTCACCAATCTCACAGCATTGTATCTTATCCACAATGAATTGACCGGACCGATCCCTCCCGAACTTGGACAACTCAGCAATCTCGATCGGCTGGACCTGGGCTATAATCAGTTGACGGGCCCGATTCCGTCCGAGCTCGGGCAACTCACGAGCCTCACGGAGTTGCTCCTTGCAGCTGATCAGTTGACGGGACCGATCCCTCCCGAACTCGGACAACTCACGAACCTCAGATGGCTGGGCCTCAGCGAAAACCAGTTGTCGGGTGCGATACCGCGTGAATTGGGTCAACTCACCAAACTCGAACACGTGAATCTCTTCTCTAATCGGTTAAAGGAGGAGATTCCATCAGAGCTTGGGCAACTCACCAATCTCAGATGGCTGGACCTCAGCGAAAACCAGTTGTCCGGTGAGATGCCGCGAGAGTTGGGCCAACTCGCTAGTCTCAAGACCCTGGACTTCAGGGAAAACCGATTGTCGGGTGCGATACCACGGGAACTGGGGCGACTCACCAATCTCGAATCGCTGGATCTCAGCGTAAACCGATTGTCGGGTGCGATACCCCCGGAACTGGGCAATCTTGCCAATCTCATGTCGCTGAACCTCGCCTTCAATGGCGCCTTATCCGGAAACCTCCCCCACACATTCGCCGGTCTCAACCTTGAAACCCTGCGGTTGGATGAAACGCTCCTCTGTGCTCCTCAGGACACCGGCTTCCGGGCGTGGCTCAGCGGGATTCCGGATGGCCGCGTGCCCAGCTGCACCCGTACCGACAGGTCGACCGCCTACCTGACGCAGGCGACGCAATCGCTGGAATATCCGGTGCCTATTGTCGCTGGCGAGCCCGCTTTGTTGCGCATATTTGTCACGGTGGAACGGGACCTGGATGCCGCCATGCCTCCCGTGCGGGCGACCTTCTACCTGGATGACGCCGAGGTGCATAAGGCGGAGATTCCGGGCCAGGCCACGAGCATTCCCTGGCAGGTCAACGAGGCTTCCCTGTTGAATTCGGCCAATGCATTGGTGCCGGGCTCGGTGGTGATGCCCGGACTGGAGATGGTAGTCGAGATCGATCCCGACCGGACGATGGACCCGGGTATGGGCATAGGCGCTCGTTTACCCGCAACGGGCCGGACGGCATTGGACGTGAGGTCCTTGCCACCTCTCGAACTGACATTGGTACCGTTTCTGTGGTCTGAGGATCCGGACAGTACCGTTTTGACGAAAACTAATGACCTGTCGTCCGAGTCGGATCTATTTCGGTTGACCCGCGATGTCCTTCCGGTTCGTGACTTCATACTCAACGTTCATGAGGCCGTGTTGACTTCAGTGGATCCCACTTCGGACAATGATGGCGTTTTGATGTCTGAAATCCAGGTGATTCATGCAATGGAAGGGGCGAAGGGCTATTATATGGGAATTTTCAGAGAGCAGGGTCTCAGTGGCTTGAGAGGGATAGCATTGTTATCCCGAAACGTAAGTCTGTCCGTCCTCGACGATAACGTCATCGCGCACGAACTCGGCCACAACCTGAGTCTCCTGCACGCGCCCGGGTGTGGTGCAGGTGGTCCCGACCCGGACTATCCCACCGAGGACGGCTCTATCGGCGCGTGGGGTTACGACTTTCTCAACGAAACCCTGGTGATTCCGACAACACCGGACCTGATGTCATACTGCCACCCCCAATGGATCAGCGAATTCAGCTTTTCCAGGGCATTGAGCCATCGCTTACACGGCAGGCGCACATACGAGGCGGCGGCCGCCTACCCAAGTTCGGCAAGGGGTCTGCTGCTGTGGGGCGGTGTGAACGGTGACAAAGATCTCTTCCTCGAACCTGCGTTCGTTGTGAGCGCCCCGCCGTCTCAATCGCCGACGGCGGGTGCGTACCGGCTCACGGGTGAGACAGAAGACGGAAGTACCGTATTTGACGTGGCATTCGAAATGGCCGAGACCGCGTGCGGCGGGTCTGGCAGATCTTTCGCATTCATACTTCCAGCGGAGTCGGATTGGCCCGGCAGGCTTGCTCGCGTTTCGTTTTCCGGCCCTGAAGGCGTTTCAACGCTGGACGGCGAGGAAGGCCCGGCCGCGGCGCTCCTGCTGGACCGCACCACGGGAGGTGTCCGAGGCATCCTGCGGGACTGGGCGGAGCCTGCCGCGAAACGCGCCGCCACTACGCTCGGGATACCGGAACCGGAACTGGAGGTACTCGTCAGCCGCGGCATCCCGGATGCCGCTTCGTGGACACGATGATGTAACACTGCGACCCGTTCACGCCCGATAGATTGCAGGGGCGACCGGCCGGTCGCCCCTACGCGAACCACACAACAGCGAATTGACATCGTCTGGTCTATTCGCTATCCTTTTGCATTACCCCCTGTACTCTGATAGCAGGATATCTTCGTGTCTTCGTGTCTTTGTGTGAGCCGTGGTCTTCTTGCTGATATGCTCCTTCTTTCCCCTTTTCTATGGAGACTTTGATGGCCGCTTACGAATGGATTTGCGTAACGGAAAATGCCGCTTTTGCGGGCCGGGACGGCGCGGGTGCGCTGGTGTTTCAGGACAAGATGTGGCTGCTGGGCGGCTGGAATCCCGGTGACAGGGTCAATTTTCCAATCATCTGCAACAGCGAGGTTTGGAGTTCCACCGACGGGGAAACCTGGATCGAGGTGAACGAGGAGGCGCCCTGGGAAGGCCGGCACACGGCCGGATACGCCGTTCACGACGGCCGGATGTGGATCGTGGGAGGAGACTGCAACCAGGGGCACTATCAGAACGACGTGTGGCGCAGCGAGGACGGGGCGGATTGGGAATTGGTGTGCGACCCGGTCCCCTGGGGCCCGAGGGTACTGCATTATACGGCGGTTCACGACGGCAGAATCTGGGTGATGGGCGGGCAGACCATCCCTCAATTCGCGGATGAGAAGGAGGTCTTCTTCAACGACGTTTGGAATTCGGCCGACGGCAGGACGTGGAACCGGGTCGCTGAGAACGCGCCGTGGGAGGAACGGGGAATGATCGGGGGCAGCGCCGTTTTTCAGGACCGCATCTGGATTCTGGGCGGCGGGACGTACGATACGCCCCGCATCAACAGCAGGAAGATGTTCGGCGACGCATGGAGCACCGCCGACGGCGTCAACTGGGAACTGCATACCCGTGCGGCGCCCTGGGTCCCTCGACAGTACCACGACGTTGGCGTGTGGGACGACAAATTGTGGGTGATGGAGGGATGCTATCACGAGGCGGCCCATCGTTCGATGGACGAGGCGACCGGAAGCTGGAACCGGAACGACGTGTGGTACAGCGCGGACGGGGTGAACTGGTCCGAACTGCCGGATACGCCGTGGGCCCCCCGCCACGCCGCCAGTGTTTACGTCTATGACGACGCGCTCTGGATGGTGGCGGGCAACAACATGTTTCCGGATGTCTGGAAACTGGTCCGCAAGGATGATGCGCGAGAGTAGTGATTGCATCCGTTTCAAAGAGTGTAACCCATGTACCCGAACACCTGTTACCCGTACTGCCGGTCTATACAGTACGCAAAACAGAAAGGACGCTGTGCAATGGACGGGATCGGCATTTTGGCGCTGGTGGTCTTCTGCCTGATTGCCCTGGTCCGGGTTCGGCCGGCAGCGGCTGAGACGGCGCGCCCGGTGTATCGCGTTGAGGCGTCGGAGAAACGTGTGGCCGTGTTGAAGCGCTCGGTTTCCAGGGTGATGGCGATGACGGAAGCCGAGATGGTGGCCCTGGTTCCGGATAGGACCGGCTTTCGTTTCATGGGATGCCCGAACTGCGACGAGGGGACCCAGGAGGGGCAGCTGCGATGGTCGATTTCAGATCCGCACCGGGTGAAATGCCGATTCTGCGACATGGTCTTCCCGAACGATCAGTTTCCCGAGGATCGGGTGATGAAGGTGGTGAATCCGGTGGGCGTGGAGGTGGCGTATCCGTACTGGGAGGACGCAACCGGGTACAGGTACCTGTTTTCGGCCAGGGGATGGCGTGAGGCGCGATCGTATTTTTCGAATACCGCGCAGCGGTTCGGCGAGCTGTACCAGACGACAGGCGAGCGTGCGTACGCGCGGCGCGCGGCTCTCATACTGGATGCGTTCGCCCGGTACTATCCGGGATTCCTCGTCAGTCGCGACTGGCCGCACAGGCCGAAAGGGTTCGCAACCGAGCCGCCGTATCCCAATGGCGGCGGAAAATGGGGGCGGTGGCGCCACGACGAGATGCCCACGAACCTGGTGTTCGCGTACGATTCGATCTACGACAGCGGCGAACTGGAGCGACTCTCGAACGAGGTTGGGGCGGACGTAAAGGCGCGCATCGAAAATGACTTCCTCCGCGGCGCCATTCGACAGGACCGGTTTCACGGGATCGTTTACGGAAATGCGGGTCCCCGTATATACGAAGGGTACATTGCGATCGGACGGGTACTGTCAGATCCAGGGTTGGTGCACGAAGGCGTAAGGCGAAGCCGGGAACTGTTCAGGCGGATGTTCTATGAAGACGGGTTCTGGATGGAGGGCAGCGTAGGTTATCATCAGATGACGATGGGCGGAATGAACCGGGTATTCCGCGCAGTACGGGGCTATAGCGATCCGCAGGGATACGTCCATCCGGAGGACGGGACACGCCTGGACAACCTGGACCTTGCACGGGATATCCCTGTGATCGCCAGTGCGGAGCGAATCCTGGAAATCTGCCGGTATCCCGACGGGCGGCAGATGACCATGCACGACAACTGGGCGCACTTCAGAAACCTGCGGGTACCCGAACGATCCGTCTCGACATTGCTGGCCGGAGTCGGGCACGCGTGGCTTGGGCGCGGGATGGGCGACGAGCAGGTGCAACTCCACCTTCACTTTTCGGGCGGCTACGGGCACCAGCACGCGGACAATCTGAACATGGGCCTGTTTGCGAAGGGCCGCGAACTGTTGCCGGACGTTGGGTACACCCATACGCGCCACCGGGTCTGGAGTACGAGCACGCTGTGTCACAATACGGTGGTTATCGATGAGCAGCGGCAGTATTCGGGCGGCAGGCAGGGGCCCTCGGACGGGCGGCTGCTGGCTTTCGAGCCGGGCTTCGATGCGGTTAAGTGGGTGGATGCGAGCGGGGAGGCGGCGTACCCCGGACTGGCGAAGGTCTACCGGCGCGCGCTGCTCCTGGTGAACGCCGGGGAATCGGACGTGTACGCGATTGACCTGTTTCGCGCAACCGGGGGTTCGCAGCACGACTGGGCGCTGCACGGGAGCGCGGATGCGGACGGGGACGCGACGGTCAGCGTTCCACTTGCGCCCCACGGCGAAAACATGCTTCCGGGCGTGGACATCCGGTTTCCCACGGGTGAGTCGGACCGGGGCGACGCCGAAGGCCGGAATATCGCGTACGCGTATTTCCAGAGTGTCTCTCGCGGCGCGGCAGCGGACGATTTGTCGATCACGTTCAGCATCGACGATTCACCCGTGGCGGTGCGGACGCATATTCCCGGACAGGCGGGCGCGGAGGTGTTTGCGGGGGATGCGATGTCGTTTCGCAGGGCGGAGGAGAACGATGCGCTCCTGGACCGTTTTCGAATGCCCATCATCCTGGTGCGCCGGAAGGGTCCCGCGCCGCTGTCGAGTCTGTTTGCCGCGGTACACGAACCGTTCGACGGGAAGCCATTCGTAGACGACGTGCGTGTCGAGAAGATGGATGGCGACGCGGTGGGGATCGCGGTGAGTCATCACGGTGTTGTCGATCATGTCGTGTATCGGGGAGGGTCGGGAGACAACGCGATATCGGTGGGAGACGTGTCGCTGAACGGCGAAGTCGGATTCGTGAGAGTGCGGGATGGCCGGCCGGAAATGATGGGGCTGTGGGGAGGAACGATGCTGAAGTGGAAACAGACCGCGCTTGCCGGCAGCGGCGCGTACGAGGGTGAAGTGACCGGCACGACAAGGAAGGATGCCGGCGCGGCGTACGACGGGCTGGTTGTTACGGGAGAATTGCCGATCGGGGAGTCATTGAACGGGGCGACCGCGATCGTGACGTTCGGCGACGGATCCACCCGTGGGTGCCGGGTGCGGGCGGTGTCGCGCGAAGGAGAGGAGACGCACGTACTGCTGGATGACGACCCCGGTTTCGACGTCGATAGCGATGGCATGCGCCACCTGTTCTTCCCGCATCGGGAGGTCACGGGAACGGTGCGTTACCGTCTCCGGACCTCCGCCTTCGCGCACACAGCCGATGGCTCGCTCGCGTCGATCGGGGAAGCGAAGTTTTCGGGTTTTTAGGGTGAACACCACACCACGACACCACGGCAACGCAAGCCCTCACCAACGCACCAGAACTCTATTCATGGTGCAATCGGTAGCACTGACATAAGAATAGCAGGTCTTGCAGGCAGGCTCTCCCTGTCCTAAAGTACAGGACGCAAACACGCCCTCCGTTCGATGCGGAGGGCTTTTCGTTTGTCTAAATTTCAACCAGCACAAGAGAAAACGGGCCGAACGAAAGAAGCGTCAATTGCAAAGGAGGTTGGTGATGTCAATACGAACTGCGCTCATCACAGGCGCCTCCCGCGGTTTGGGACTCGCGCTCGCGCGAGAACTCGCACGGTGCGGATGGCGGCTGATCATAGACGCGAGGCATTCGGCGGCGCTCGAAGCCGCCCGCGAGGAACTCGCAAGATCGACGGAAGTCATCGCCATTCCAGGCGATGTCACGGAGTCCGAACATCGTCTGGCGCTTTCTCTGGCCGCGCATGAAGCCGGCGGGCTGGATGCCGTGATCAACAATGCCGGAATGCTGGGTCCGAGTCCACAGCCCGAATTGCTCGACTATCCACTCGATATCCTGGAGGACGTGTATCGCGCCAATGTAATCGCGCCGCTGGGTGTGATTCAGGCCGTTCAGCGTGCGATCAAACCGGGCGCACGCGTGATCAATGTGACGAGCGACGCTGCACGCGAGGCGTACGAGGGCTGGGGAGGATACGGTTCTTCCAAGTCGGCATTGGAACAGATTTCGAATGTGCTCGCCGCCGAACGTCCGGATTGGCGGGTCTATTGGGTGGACCCTGGGGATATGCGGACCCGGATGCATCAGGAAGCGTTTCCCGGAGAGGATATCAGCGATCGCCCCCTGCCGGAGTCGAGCGTGGCGGGATTTGTACAACTGCTGGAAGGTTCGTACGAGAGTGGGCGCTACGCGGCGCGCGAGTCATTCACCGCAGTCACGAGTCAATGAATGAAAGGGGCCCCTCATGACTGATTTAATGCCAAATGCGGTTCTACCCGTTACCATGATGAATTCAAGACTGGACTCCCTGGCTTTTGACCTTCCGTCGCACCTCGAGGCGGGCGAACCGCCTGAAGCGCGCGGCCTCAGCCGGGACGCGGTACGGTTGATGGTCTCGCGACGAAGCGATGACTCAATCGAACACGTTGCGTTTCACGAACTGCCCGAGGTGTTGCATCCAGGCGACGTGGTGGTGATCAATACGAGCGGCACGCGCAAGGCGTCCCTGCCGATCTTGCAGTCTGATGATTCAGGACTGAGACTGCATCTGTCAACGCAATTGCCGGCCGGGATGTGGGCTGTTGAAATGCGCGCATCCGATGGCGCGCGGCCCTTCCTTGACGCCCGTGCCGGCGAAGCGTACGCGTTGCCCGGTGGCGGGTCCGCCGCCTTGCACGCGCCCTACCGGCCTGAACACCGGGACGATCCGGACGCTGAGGTTCGTTTGTGGATCGCCACGTTGGAATTGCCGTACGACGTTGACACTTACCTGGACGTTTACGGCGCGCCCATCCGGTACGGCTATGCGCGGGACAACTGGCCTATTGAGCATTACCAGAACGTCTACGCGACGGAGACGGGCAGCGCGGAAATGCCATCGGCCGGCCGCGCGTTCACGCCCCGGGTCATCGTTGATCTGGTGGCAAAGGGCGTTCATGTAGCTCCGCTGATTCTGCACACGGGCGTTGCGAGCCTCGAGTCCGATGAACCGCCGTACGAAGAGGCGTACCGTGTACCGGTACAGACTGCACAGGTCATCAACAACGCGCACAAGAATGGCGGGCGGATCATTGCCGTGGGCACCACGGTTGTCCGGGCGCTGGAGACCGTTGCGGATGAGACCGGACGGGTCTACCCCGGCGAAGGATGGACGTCACTGTTGATCTCTCCCGAACGGCCCATGCGGATCGTGGACGGCCTGTTGACCGGGATGCACGAACCGAGCGCGACGCATCTTTCGATGCTGCAGGCATTGACGGGCCTGGATCATCTGCGGGTGACTTACGAAGCGGCGCTCAACGAAGGGTATCTGTGGCACGAGTTTGGCGATCTGCACTTGATTTTGCCCTGAACAGGAGATATTTTGGCAACGCGTACACGCGCAATGAGACCGGATGCTCGATAGAGACAATATGCCGATGCCAAACGACCAACTGGGACAACGCAATCGCGAACTCACGGTTCTGAACCAGATCGCGCACGCACTGAACCGGTCCGTAGATCTCGATCAGGCCCTGGAAGCAACTCTACGTCAGGTTGCCGCGCTGCTCGACCTGAGTACAAGCTGGATCTGGCTCATGAGCGAGGAGACCGGAGAGCCGTACCTGGCTGCCGCCCAGAATCTCCCTCCCGCGTTGCAGGACGATCCGGTCAAGATGGGCGGATGGTGCTATTGCCTGGATACATATCGGAAAGGAGATCTGAAGGGGGCCGCGAACGTGAACGTCGTCGCCTGCAGCAGGCTGAAGGGGCTTGTTGAGGGAACGGAGGGTCTGCGTTATCACGCGAGCATTCCGTTGTATGCAAACCGAAAACGGGTGGGTGTATTGAACGTGGCGAGCGTGGAGTGGCGCGAGCTCTCGTCCGAGGATCTGCGGTTGCTCAATACGGTGGGCGATCTGACAAGCATCGCAATTGAACGGGCGCGTTTATATGAGCAGAGCGTAGAAACCGGCGTCGCGAACGAACGCCTCCGGCTGGCACGGGAAATTCACGACACCCTCGGTCAGAATCTGGCGGCGATTCTGATGAGGTTGGAAACTCTGGATGCGCTGCTTGACAGCGATACGGATCGCGAAAAGCTGTCCGAGGTTGTACGCGGCGCTATGACGCTGGCTCGCGGCAATCTCGAGGATGCGCGCCGGGCGGTACTGGACCTCCGGGCGGCCCCGCTCGAGAATCGCTCGCTTCAGAGGGCATTGGAAGAGCTCGGGAAGGAAACCGGATCCGGGGCAGGCCTGGACGTCAGCGTGGAATGTGTTGGAGGGCATCCTCTTGCGGCCAGGGTCGAATCCGGTTTGTATCGTATGGCGCAGGAAGCGCTGAACAACGTCGTGGAACATGCACGCGCAAGCCGTGCGCGCCTCAGACTGACGTCGACGCCCGCTTACGCGGAGCTTATCGTCGAAGACGACGGCTGCGGATTTGAACCCGCGGACACCTTTCAGGGTCGACATGGACTCGCGGGTCTGAGTGAGCGGGCTCAACTGTTGGGGGGATCGCTTGTCCTTGACAGTGCGCCCGGTCGCGGTACGCGGCTGGAGATTCGGATTCCCGCGCAGGTGGCGACATGAGCGCGCCGATTCGCATTCTGGTTGTGGACGACCACCCCGTTGTGCGCGACGGCCTGGCTGCGATGTTGAATACGCAGTCGGATTTCGAGGTGACTGGAGAGGCTGGCGACGGGGAGGAGGCGCTGCGAAAGGTGGCCGATTGCGACCCGGACGTCCTGCTTCTGGATCTGGAGATGCCCGGAGTGGATGGGATCGAGACCCTCCGCCGCCTGAAGGAAATGGACGTCAAGGCTCGGGCGATTGTCTTCACGGTCTTCGATACGGACGAACGCATTGTCTCGGCCATGCGCGCCGGAGCAAAGGGGTATCTGCTCAAGGGCGCGCCACGAGAGGACGTGTTTCGCGCCTTGAGGGTGGTCCATGAAGGCGGTTCGTTGCTGGCGCCGGCGGTTGCTTCGAGGTTTCTGGACAGCATCAACGATCCGGATGCATTGACAACGAGGCAGAAGGAAGTGCTGAAGCTGATCGCGACGGGTCTGTTGAACAAGGAAATCGCCGACCGGCTCTACATTTCCGAACGCACCGTCAAATTCCACGTGAGCGAAATCCTCGCCAAACTCGGCGCCGGAAACCGTACCGAAGCCGTCGCAATCGCGACTGAGAAGGGGTTGATATAGGCAACCGGCAGTCAGTGGGAAGCGAAGCGCGGGCGTTTCGACAAGCTCAACGACCACGCATTGGCAGCGCGTTTCCGGGAGCGAGGGCATCCTGCCCTCGACCGCGAATCGCGAGGCCGTGTCACCGTTATTTTCAAGATAATTTCGGATCACACCTGAGCCATGTGCGACACGTTCAATAGAGAAAAACAAGAGATTCTTCGACTCCGCACAGAATAACATGCCGGCCGATAGCCGGACACGATGCTTCCCGCTGTCATCCAGAGGAGGCCTGGGTGCAACGTTCCAGAAACACATTCGTTACTTGTGAGACCAGACTGTCATCCAGAGTTGGCGCCCAGGCCGACGAAGGATCTACTGCAGCATGGGATCATCCCCGTTCGGTTTGCACGTTTCGATACCTGAGAGGCAGCACGTCCGCCTCCAGCGCGGTACGGAAGCGGCGAATAAAGCTTCGACTCCGGTCAGAATTGCATGAATTGCAGCAGACGCGAACCCATGGCAACCTGGTTTCGTTGTCCGGGTGTGGTAGCGTATCTGAACGTGGGGCGGACATTCCTGTCTGCCCGCATCAGGAGATCCTTTTGATAATGCCTTCCTCGGGGGAACGGCAGTAAGTAATAGCGTGTCCGGATAATCGATTGTGGTGCCCTGGGTCAATAGACGTGAGCAGACAGGAATGTCCGCTCCACCCTTTCGATATCTTTGTTTGAGGTATCGTCTGATATCACTGCTGTCCAGGATAATTTGGAAACGATGATTTCGGGCAGGTGTGAATTCGCATGGAAGTTCTACTACAAGGTCTGAACGTCGATTTCTCCCAACACTCCAATAGGAAGGACACACCAGGATGAAGGGAATATACGATTGGGTACCGTGGTTTCGGGAATTGGCACGGAACATCGCGGAAGGTGGAGAAGAATATCTGATCGACAGAGTGAAACAGGTCGCATGGGGCGATAGTCCCGCCCTGCGCCGATTCGGGGACGAAGGAATCGATCCCTTCTCGTTTACTTATTTTCTGGCTTCTAAAGCTAAATCTAATAGCCGTGAGAGAGTATATGACAGTGTCAGCAGTTTGTTCCAGATCGAAAGCCCGCCTCCGGAAATGGGAATCGAAGATTACTGTATTTTCCCCACTCCACCACAAAATTGGCTCTTCCATAACGGAGTTAGATTCTCACCAGATGTGCTCTGGCGTCTGTTCAGGCAAGCGGCGAAGGAAAACCCAGAAATAAATCCTCGGGATTTCAAGAATGTCATGAATATCAATAATGTCGCGGTCGTAAAATTGACCCAGGCATTGTTTCTGATTAATCCCGAATACTTCCAGCCGGTGGATAATTTAACCGATGAATTGTCGGAAGTCCTAGGTTTGCCGGCGCCGTCAGATTTACAGAGTGGGATTAATAAAAGCGGAGAATACGAGAGATATCTGTCCTTTATTCAACAGCTAATGCAAGCGTTTCCCGGATGCCGGCCGTATGAAATAAACATGTTCCTGTATCTCATTAAGCCTAACCCCAATTATTCACAAAAAAGGTAGTTTCCTTACCCAAGTCATTGTATTATATTATGGTTAGGCGAATAACCATACAAC
>CAZKDZ010000050.1:0-3549 GCA_964551635.1 uncultured bacterium
GCGTAAGATTTCATGCTCTTTGTCCTTGCCGTGCTTCGAACTGACCGGGTAGAAATACAGGATGGGTTGCCCGGCGCATGCAGCGCCGATGAATTGGTGCACCCCCCTGTAACTGGCTGAAATATAAGCGCGGATCATCGGGAAGGCGTTTCGATCACCAAAATACCACCAATTTAGCCCGATATACCACTGAAAACTCACAAGACCGCCCCTATATTTGACTTGATCCGACCGTACTGCGACCGCGTGCAGGTGGAAGTGTGCCTCATGCATGTGGGCGATCCGTTTGATTTCTGCAATGAAAAGTTGCGTGTCGCTCCACCCAAAGGCCTCAATTAAGATCACCATCGGCACCAGGATCGAAGCGCTGGTGCCAGTCGCCGACCCCTGTCCTTGTTAGGGCGTCCCTTGTGGGCGCCCGCCTCTGGCGATGGTCCTGACACGTTAATGCGTCCATAGTTCAACAAACAGAGCAGCTGACTCTTAATCAGAACGTTTGGGGTTCGATTCCCTGTGGGCGCACCGGATTTCGGCCGTCTCTCCCGGCGGCGTGACAGTTAAAGAATATATACCAACGGCCGATCCCGCCGGGAATTTATCGTTCTGCACGGTATCGTGTCCTGAACCACGCGCGCGCCTATGCCCCACCGCCCAATGATGACGAGCGACATGGCTTACCCGAACTTGCTCAAGGCTGTCGAGAACCCTTCTGCCAGGCGCATCAACATCTTTGACGGCACCGTTGGAAGACCGTTCAGGCAACGAATTCACCATGCGGAATAACGCGTATTGGAGACAGCATGGACTACACGAACATGGAACCCACCAGAGGTGGAATTTTCCAACGCACACTCATTATAATCAGTCTGCTGTGCCTTCTGATATTAGATGCTCCTTCGCCTCTCTTTTCACGGAACAGCTGCCCTCCTTACACGGATTTTAATGGTGATGGGGTTGTCGATTTTGCGGACTTTTTGCTATTCGTCAGCATATTCGGATCAAGGCAAGGACAGGACGGGTATGCGCCGAAATACGATCTGGATCAGAATGGCGAGATCGGTTTCGCCGATTTTCTGATCTTTGCCGATAGTTTTGGCAAAGCGGTGATCCCAGTGGCCAATGGCGGAGAAAATTGCCATACGCCTCCCGCAATTAACCCCGTACTGGTGGAAGATCACTTCGTGGAAACCACGCGAGGCCAACCCGAAGGCGTCAACGTTTCGGTCGTTGACGGTGAAGGATTCGAGCCTGGCGAACATGGACAACGGATTACCGATATCTTTCTGCTGAATTCCAGTCGGGCTCGACTCGTACAAAGAGGGGGTTCGGGCGTCTATCGACTCGATGGTCTGACGTTGAGAGGGAAAAATGAGACCGGATACATCCGGCACGTGCTGGAGAATGATGAAGGCATTTTCTGGACCGCCACCGATCAATCGCCCGCATACAAATCGGAAACGATGAGTGCATGGTTCCTGGAAGGAAATCGGCCGTTCACACACTCGTCCAGAGCGTTCGCAACCTGGATGCGGGACCGGAACACCCTGTTCGTTACGGCCTTGGAAAACCCAACGGCCGACAATGGCGTCCCTGTCTATTGTGACGACTTCGATCGGGATGGGGAGTCGTGGATCCCACCGTGCGGAGACCTTAGCGACTATATTGCCCATTCGGGCACAGGGCTCGCCAACGTGCTATTCGTCGGCGCCATCGATGTTCGATTCAGTGAATGGGCGACGGGCGCCATTCGCGCCGACGGCGTATACGCGCCTCACACCATTTACGTCGAATCTCCAAACGGCACAACCTCCCAGGCCGCGCCGGTTCTGGCCGCCTACGCCACCAATCTCGCTTACGAGAATCCCGCCTGGGGCGCGGCGAAGCTCAAGCAAGAACTTGTGAAACTTGCCCGCGATGAGACCATTCGATATTTCGTCGGAGCGATCACGGACCGGGGAGCCATCATCACCGAGACGCGTACTATTAAGGTCATCCGCCCTGCGTTCGCCCCAGGCGGCAATTAGAAACGAGGTCAGTGACGCACGCATCAAACTGAAAAAGCTGTATCCGGGCTACGACGCACTTTAGCCGTCTAATGGTACTACGGCGACCCTGTTTGGGATCAAAAAATCAAGGAATACACATCTAAAGGGCGGCGACACGCTTGGGCCGACTCATACCGCCGGGTTACGCGGAAATCCGGCGGGACGGCAGGCGGGTCATTTCAGACGGGTTTCCGCGTAGCCCGAGGCCCTTACATGCCGAGGTCGCCGGCGCCGTCCTGCCGCATCCCGTTCCGGTATCTGCAAACGGAATCGTCTGGCATCAGGTTTGAACAATGCCGGGGTGTTCGTGCGGTTTCAATCGAAACGGGCGCCGGTCAAACCGGGACCCATAGATTGGTCCTGCAAGGGCGGCCACATGCCGGGGGATACCCTCTCGCATGACGATCTCTCACCCCGGCGTCGCGCCTGCCGGCGCCCGCTGAGCGCGCGGAGAAAAGGAGCCATGCGATTCCCGATTCGTACCTGACGGCCTCTCTGCGCGGAGCGGGTGCTGGTCCGGAAAATCGGATCCGGCCCGCGTTATGCGAAATGCAGTGTTCTGTTGATGCCAGGTGCGGTGAATCCGGATGGATTCGCGAGCGTGCCACGGAAACCGTGGCCGAAATCGCCCATGCCAAAGGGAGGAGCTATGCAGCGCTTCATCACAGCCGCGGTGGCATCGCTCGTTCTTGCGGCGTGTGGTAAGGGTCCGATGGGGCCAGAAGAGTTACTCGTCGGGACGTGGCGTGAGAGAAGCATCGACTTCAGCGGGATGAAGACGGCTTTCGTGGCTTACTACGTCGACCGGGGGGCGACGCAAACGGCGGCGACGACCCTGGCCGATCAATTGTTTTCCGAGTTTCCGTACGGCGCGATTAACGGCGGCTCGACGATCACTATCGAAAAAAGCGGCCGCTGGACGGACTCCAGCGGAGACGCGGGAACATGGATTGTCGAGGGTGATAACACGCTGATAATCGTCTCCGAAAGTGGCGCGGGTGCCCGCAAGGAGGCATCGTATACCGTCGAGGGTGACATCCTGACGCTTTTCTTCAACAAAGCCCAATATCTGAACCTGATACGAGATGCTCAGGACTTAGACGGCGAGGGTGTCGAAGCATACGAGTTTTTCCGGTCTGCGTTGCCGGAAACCGGGACCATTGTGAAGGTGGGTTACGAAAGGGTAAAGTGAAAGAGGCCGCTCGCAAACACAGGTTATGCCGGGGCGTTGAACGATGATGGCATTTTTCGCAGCGATCCTGATCCTGGCAAGCGTAACCGGCGCCAGCGATGGCCCCGGCGCAAAGCGCGGCGACCTGACAGGTGTCTGGCGGCTGGCTGACATTGACTTCGTCGGCCTCGAACGGGCCGTTGTGGAATACTACGTAGAGTCGGGCATCAACCGTGACGATGCGGCACGGATCGCCAGGGGTCAATTTGCCAAACTGACCCCAAAAGGAATAGCAGGAGGCAGGACAGCCCTGCGGCTTGAACGCACCGGCCG
>CAZKDZ010000051.1:0-10072 GCA_964551635.1 uncultured bacterium
AAGTTCGCCAAGAACGCCTGTGACCTTCACCGTTCTCTCAGATGCGTAGCCTGCGTGCATTCTCAATGTCTTTCCCAGGGGATCCTCGTCGCCGAAGTAGCGTTTTGCCATGCCCCTGGAGATCACGATCGCGTCCGGCGACGTCAGCGCGGTACCAGGGTCTCCCTGAACAAGTGAAAAGGAGAATACGTCGAAGAAGTTGGAAGTCGCATAAAAGAGTTCCTCTTCGAAAAATTCCCGATCCCGATATGCCATCGGGGTACCCGCAACTGATACGCGCTTAATGCGGACGGCCTGTTTAATATCGGGAAAATCCGCAACGAGCTTTGGGCCGAGATGCGCAAAGGTCGATGGGCGATTCCCGGTCGAAAATCTATAAATTCGGTCGGCGTAATGGTGAAACCGGTCGTATCGCAGTTCATCCTCTATAAGCAACCCGATCATCAGGCAGCACGCTATCCCGACCGAGAGCCCTGCAATATTGATGGCCGAATAGAGCTTGTAGCGACGCATATTGCGTATGGTAATGAGGAGCACGTTTCGGAACATAGAGCGCGTCCCTGCAGAGGAATCACATATTCGGTTGACGACAGATTATACAAGATGAATCAATATTCGTGCCAAAATTGCATATGCATATTTTTCAGGGAGTTATATATAGCGGGCAGGAGGCGGGAGTCACCAGACAGTGTCTGATAATGATACAGTGATGTCCAAAAACGGACACCAACAACCCGGATCACGCTTCGTATGATTCGATCAGGCGGCCATCGAAGATATTTACGATTCGCCCGGCTTTCCGGGCGATATCCGCTTCGTGCGTGACAAGGATGATCGTGCCGCCGCGTACCTGCAGCCCATCGAAGATTTCCATGATTTCGGCCCCGGTTCTGGAATCCAGATTCCCAGTCGGCTCGTCGGCCAGAATGATGGCCGGGTTATTGACGAGCGCACGGGCGATCGCGACTCGCTGGCGTTCTCCGCCCGACAGTTCGATGGGCCGGTGATGCATGCGGTCTGCCAAACCGACTCGCTCGAGTTCCTCCACAGCTCGCTTCCTGCGCAACCTTGGAGACGTAGCGCAGTAAATCAAGGGAAGCGCCACATTTTCGAGGGCGGTTGCGCGGGGCAGCAGGTTGAACGTCTGAAAGACAAACCCGATCTTGAGATTGCGTGTTTCCGCGAGCCGGTCGTCGTCCAGGTCCGCCACACTCTCCCCGTCCAGGAGGTATTCCCCGGTCGTGGGAGTGTCCAGGCACCCGATAATGTTCATCAGGGTGGATTTCCCCGAGCCGGACGGTCCCATTATCGCGATGTATTCCGCGGTTTCGATCTGCAGGCTCACATCGTGCAGAACAGGGACGTCCCTGGCGCCCATCCGATAGGACTTGAAGATACGTTTCAGGTCAATAACCATTGCATCCTGCCCTGGACCTAAGGAGACCCTTCGTCCTCGACAAGACTGCGCTCGTTCTCGAAATCGTAGAGCGTCTGGCGTCTTAAATCAGCCACCGCCAGTTGGTACTGGATGTAGGCGTCCAGATAGGCCTGGCGGGACTGCGTAAGGTCGTCACGCGTTCGCGTGAGATCCTGCGCTGTGATATTTCCGTTCTCGAATCTGGCGCGGTCGATCTCATAACCACGCAACGCAACATCTTCGCTCTTCCTGAGAACCTCCAGCCTGTCGCGCGCCTCGCGAATCCTGGCAATCGCACTGCGTATCTGCAGAACGACCCTTTGACGTCCGTCTTCCAGATCGAGCACGCTCTGGTCCAGCCTTGTCCTTGCCGACGAAACTCTCGCTCTGCTCAGGCGGGAGTCCCAGAGTGGGACAGTTAGCATGAATTCCATTCCCAGGTTACGGGGGCGGCGCCGGAGGTCAGTCCAACTGGCATCCAGAAGATCGGTTGTGGATGCGTTATCGGGGAAGGCATTCGTAAACCCCGTCCTCTCGTACGAGGCGGAGAATTCTCCTCGGAACCTCCCCGCAGCCCGAGTCTCCCGGAGGTTGATTTCGGCAAGGCGCTGATAGATCTCGCGCTGCCGCAGCGACGCACTGTGGCGGATACCGTGTGAAATCGCGCGGCTTTCGTCGATCTCAAACGTCTTCAGATTCAGATCGGGGCGAACCGTCACGCTGTCGTCCAGAGACAAACCAAGCGCCAGCTTCAGCTGGTCCGAATTGCGCGACATGCGACCCACGGCCTGAAGAAGTTGATTGCGGCTCCGGGACAGGGCGACTTCCATCTGTAGCGCTTCCACCTCCGGGATGAGGCCGGCCTCGTATTTCTTGCGTGCCAGTTCACGAGACTGCTCCTGTTGAACCAGGGCTTCGCGAGCGATCTCCAGGCTGCGTTGTGCGCTGTAGAAATCGTAAAACGCCTGGGTAATTTCATAGATGATATCGAGTTGGGTGCTGGTATATGCGCGCTGCCGGTTTTCGAGCTGCAACCGGGCACGTTCCAGATTGAGTTTGAGCTGGTTGGGCGCAAAAAGCGGCTGCCTGAATCGAACGCTGAGGGTGCTGAACAAACGCTTGCTGCGCTCGGCAAGATTGAACTGTTCCTGGAATACGGATTCCCGAAGTTGCCTGAAATCAGACCCGAAACTCAATTCGCCGTTTGTCACCAGAAATGGCTGGACGACGGAAAGCGCCCCAAACCACTGGAGCATACCGATCCTGTTGTAAACGGGTAACCGATTGGGGACACGAATGGCCTCCACACTCTCCACATAGTCGGGAGCTCGCAATGACAGATTCACACGGGCTCGCGTACTGCGTTTTGCTGCGTCCATTTCGAACCTGGCGTCTTGAAGGTCCAGCCAAAGATGACGTGCGCGATACCCGTCGTCCAGGGCCAGGACAATGGCATCATCCAATGTTAGGACCAGCGTCCGGGCCTGGGCCGGAAACGACACCCCAGCGATAATGATCAGGCAGATCGTCAAGAGTCGCATGGGCTTCCTCGAATTTCGTTTTGACTGGATCCGGACCGAATGTTTCGGGGTGTTCTCGCCAACAACGGAATGCATTTTGGCAACACGACTGTCGTTCAGCCTCAAATCGAGATGTACAGTGCCGCCAGCTCCTCTTTCGATATTCTACTCGTATCTAAGCGCATCAATGGGGTTCACAAGGGCGGCGCGCCGGGCAGGAAACGTACCGGACACCACGCCGACCGCGCCCGACAGGCCGAAGGCCAGTATCACGGCTATTGGGGAGATGACTGTCTTGAATTCCGCAATGGCGTCGATGATAACGGCCATGCCCACTCCAAGAAGAATGCCGGCAAGTCCGCCGGCGAGGCTCAGACCAACGGCTTCGATGAGGAACTGAATCAGAATCTCTCGCTGCTTTGCACCCATAGCCCGCCGTATGCCGATTTCACGGGTCCGCTCGAGTACGGTAGCCAGCATGATGTTCATTATGCCGATGCCGCCTACCAAGAGCGAAATCGCTGCGATTGATCCCAGCACCATATTGTAAATACGGCGTTCCCGCTCCTCCTGTTTGAGCAGTTCGAATGGAATGACAAGGTCGAAGTCGGCGTTCTGGTGATGCCTGCGCCGCAAGACTCGCCTGATTACCGCAGCCACTTCCGGCAGGCTCTCGGAGTCATCCACCTGGACGGTCAGCTGATCTATCTGACTGGCAAGGGGATTCTCTTTGCTGAATCTGCGCAGGAAAGCAGAGAGCGGAATGTAGACATCCTGATTGAGATTGCGTGCGGCCAACTCGCCCACGGTCTCTGTAAACAGCGCTTTGTTTGCCATTGTGCCGACCACTTCAAACCACTGGTCATCCAGCTTTACTTGCCTGCCTATGGGGTCTTCTATTGGAAAGAGCGACCGGGCGACCTCGGCGCCCAACACGCATGCCCTGACTTCTCGATCATGCTGATCGCGCCACAGAAACTCCCCACTGGCGGGGACCGACTGGAAAATATCCCTGAAGGCATCGCTCACCCCCACCAGGGTAATCTTCGTCGACCTGTCTCCATGTTTGGCTTCAACGTCCAGCTCGGCCTGCGGCGCCACATGTACCGCGCCGGGTACGATCCGGCGGATGGCTTCGGCGTCGGCCAGCGAAAGTCCCGAAGAGAATCTGGCGCGCGCTTCCTCCAGTTCTTTTTCGGTCAACTTCCTGTCTCGTACGATGATGTTATTGACACCCAATACCCTGAATTTCTCCAGGGCCTCTCGCTTTGCCCCCTCTCCGATGGCGAGCATTGCAATCACCGCCGCGACACCGAATATGATCCCAAGCGTCGTCAGAACGGATCGCAGCCGATGTTGAGAAAGGCCTTCCAGGCCAACTCGAAGCATGTCACGGCGGTCCATCAGATCGAGCCCTCCCTGACAGACCTGACAACCCTGTCGCCGACCGAAACGTCGCCGGCTATGACGACAGTACGTTTGCTGCGAGGTCCCAGGCTGACGGGAACGCGCTTAAGTCCCCAGATCCGTTTGACGTATACGACGAACTCGCCATCGTCCCGGTGGATACAATCGCTTCGTACAAACAGAGCGTCATCCTGGTCAGCCACCAGGAATTCACAGCTTACGGTCATACCCGGACGCAAGAGCGGATCCGATTCATTCAACAACACTTCAATGGCGAAGACTTTGCTCTTGTCTTTTTTTTCCTTTCGCCGCCCGATACGGCTGATTTCGTTAACGTGGCCCGAAAAGTCAAACTTGGGAAATGCGTCCAGCCTCAGTCGGACCCTTTGTTTCAGCGTTACCTTGTCAATGTCGGTCTCACTGACCCACGTTCGGGCCTTCATGCGACTCAGATCCGGCAGACCGACAATGGGGGTACCGGGCCACAACTGGTCGCCTGCGGCGACCTTTTGACCGGTCTGCCGATTCTGTCTGTATTCAATCAAACCTTCGGCCGGTGCCTTCAGGTCAAAGCTCTCGAGGGTCCGGCGGGCCATATCGACTGCCGAGTCGATTTTTCGGATCCTGGCCCGGTGAATCTTCAGGTCTTCTGCCTGAACAAGCTTTACGGTTTCCAGTTTTCCACGCAGCTTTCGTAGAGCAAGATGTTTGATCTGTTTATCAAGAGCCTTGAGTTTCTTCTGAGTCTCGGATTCAAAACTTACACGTTGCTCGTCGATTGCCGCCATACGCAGAGACGATTCGGCCGAGCGTATCCTGCCCTCCAATTCCTTGACTTCGCTCCCGTGCTGCACGCGCATCTTATTGAGGTCTGCCCGTCCGATTGCAAGGTCGGCCTCCTTGCGGCCCATTTCCTGGACGACACCCGAAGCCTCAATATTGCCCACCAGATCGCCTTTTCTCACGAGAGTGCCTTCGGGCTCCAGGTTGGTTATTTTCGGACGGCCGTATTGCCAATTGAAATGAGGCATGGGGATGATTGTGTACCGTACGGCCTGCAGTTCTCCGGTTTCCATCAACGTAGAAAGAAAGCGGCCCCGCTCAACCCGAGCGAATTGATGTTCTACATCGCCACATCGGTACTGGGCGAATAGAATCGCAGGCACAAAAAGACACCGGACGGGTACGCGTAATCTTTCGGCGTGACGTCGAGCAGGTCGTCCGTTGGCTTTTGGCACACCGGATTTGCGGTTCATCTTGGCTCATCCTCTCCAGGAGAGAGCGATTCGACAATCGCATTGGGGTCTGTCAGGGCGATTTCATCACCCTTCGACAGGCCGCTGTCCACGACCACATGGGTATCGTTTTCCTCGCCAAGGGAAACCGGTTGCGCCTCAAACCTCCTTCCGGTTCGACGATATACGATCGGTTTCCCATTTTGTTCGAAAACCGCCGGAAGAGGAACGGACAGCGCATTTGGAATCCTCTTTACAAGGAGCCGGCAACTGACTGTCATCCCTGGCATCAGTCTTTCGTCGTGTCCGTCCAGCTTTACGACGACGTCGAATACCTTTACCTTCACTTCCTTCGACTTGTTCCGTGCAAGCAAGGCGACTTCGATCACCCGTCCGCTGAAGGTGGTATCGGGATACGCGTCAAGGGTGACCGCAGCATGTTGATCGACTTCAACCTTGGCGATTTCGATCTCGCTCGCTTGAACCTTCGCCTTCATCTGGCTCAGGTCCGGCAGGCCAATAACCGGCCAGCCCGCATAGACCTGATCATCGACCTGATATTTGTTGCGCGTATAAGGATTCTTGCGAAGGATCGCGATGCCGGACGCTGGCGCCGTAACGCTAAGCATCGCAAGTGTATTCTTCGCTGCGTTCAGGTTGTCCTGTTCCTGTTGCAGTTTCAACTTCAACTTGCTGATTTCTTCACGGTGGATGTTCTTTTTGTTCTCCAATTCGCGAGCGGCCTGTTCCAGCTTGATGCCTGCTTCCTCAAGCCGGAACTCATCCTGTTTGCGATCAATTTCGGCCTTGAATAACGCCTGTTCCAGCTTCAGCTGGGCGATTTCCCGGTTAATGCGACTAATTTCGAGATCAATCTGAAGGCCTTCGACCTCGGAACTGCTATTTGCCCGGGCTTTTCGCAGTTCGGCCTGGGCGATTTCAAGGTTGGACTCTGCCTCTGTAATGGCTTTTTGTACTTCGCCTTCTTCAAATTGAACGAGTAGTTCCCCTTTCGCAACCTGCTTACCGTCGTCCACGAGCTTTACAATCTTGAGTTCGCCAAATCGCCAGTCGATTGGTGGCGCAACAACCACGACGGACCGGACCGCTTCGAGTTCTCCGGTAACAATGAGGTTATTGGTAAACACCCCGGGCTTGACAGTATAGGTCTCGACAGCCGGTGCGCCTGCGCAAGCGGTCAGCGCTGCCAGACCAAGAGTTCCGAACAGAGAATTCGTCGTTCTCATTACATATTCCCGTGCAATGAAATCATTCCGGAGGCCGGCGCAGGGCGAGTTCTGCCCCAGCAGACAGGTCACCTTCTAATACTGCGAAATCGGAATTCCTGGCGGCCAGATTCACCCGGCGCGGTACAAATCTCTTTCCACTTCGCACGTAGACCACATGCAAGCTGTCCTGTTGGAATACACAGTCCAGCGGCGCAACGAGGGCCTCAGTCCGTTCTTCCAAAAAGATTCGCACACGTGCGGAAAGCCCGGTTGTAAAACCGGACCTTGTGGAATCCAGTTCCACGACGACCTCGACCTGTTTCACCCTGGATCCGGTCTTCAACGGTCTTGCGCGTGGGGCAACCCGCGCGACCTTCCCCGAAATCGGGTCCGTACTCAACGACGAAATCACAACTTCCGCATGCTGACCCTCTTTCAGTCCTTGTGACTGAATCTCGTCAACCTGCAACGTCACCTGCATAACAGACAGATCGGGAAGTCTCAAGACGGCTTCTCCGGGGTATTTTGCGCCGCCTTCCCGAGGCTTGTCGGCTCGCCATCCCCGTTCATAAATCACGATGCCCGCGGTTGGCGCTCTGATGCTTAGCTTTTTGATGGACTCTTCGGCCTCATCGAGCTTTTGTTCGGCCTGCCTGATGAGGATGTCCGTGTGGGTGCGCTCTTCCTTCTGGATCGCTGCCATCGATTCAAGCTTCTTGCTGATTTTTTTTGTTCGTAGCTCGTCTCGTTCCATTTCAAGCCGTTTGATTTTCCTTAGCCGAGGCGCAACGTACTCGAGTTTGGCCAGTTGAAGCCGTGAAATCGCGGCTGCGGCACGCGCGCTTTCACGGTCAGCTTCCAGCAGGAATTGCTGGGCCTTTCGCTCCGCTTGTTTCTTATTGGCATCGGCCCGAGCTATAGCGAGTTCGTTGTATGCGATTCGATAGTCGTTCTCGAAAGGCTGGGTATCAAATCTGACGACCACTTCATCTTTCTTTACAGCAGATCCTTCCGCCACCAGATAAGAAATCTCGAGTTCCCGCCAATAGCGTAGACGGGGTGCAGTCAGCGTTGTCGCCCTTTTGGCCTCCAATACGCCATCCGCTTCGACGCTTATGTCAAAGGGTCTTTTTGAAAGGGTGTAGACGAGGGGGGTTCGCCCGGACTGCCCTTGACCGCATCCGGACAGAACAACGAACGATCCGTACAGAATCGGGAGGGCGCATGAGATTGGCCTTCGCCGTGCCGAACGCGATTTAATGGCAGACATAGGCACCGGTATCGATTTGGACACCTGCTAACCTGAATGGTTCACGAATACGTAGATTCCTTACCCCACGCACCGTGTTGTAGTCAGGTAAATAACCCAATGACAATGAAATAGATGCTAACTACCATTTCCCTGCCTGAGTGGGACCACAGGCAATCCGCCACCAGGCGAGTTAACCCACGGGCAACGACTGGTAAACTTGACACGCCGGATGACGGATAGCTCCATCAATGAATTTATCAAAAACCGTGCCAGACGTTCATGTCACGGTTTATCAGTCAGTTATGGAAAAAAGGAGATCGCCGGAGCGTTTGGGTAGTGTCCGTTTTTGATACAGTAATGTTCGAAATCGGACACCAAGTGGTATCGAGGAGGGCTTGATTGATGTAGAAATCTGGTTACACGTCAGTTTGTTTTCGATGAATTCAGATGAAGGGGTTTAAATGGGTCGGCAAAACGATCCGCGCGGTATGTCGGTCGTCGCCAAGTTGCGACTCCGGATGTCACAGACTGAGCGTGGATTAGCCGCTGAACCTCCGTCAACATCGGTATCTCATGGGCTGAACAAGCTACGCCAGCCCGAGATCCTCATAGATGGCGCTGTTCGTCTCTCTGTTGCGGATCTGATGGGCCTCCTCTCCGGGTGTGCCGTTGAAGATGCAGACGACAACCAGGCCCGCGTCCGGATTCACGAAGGCGATGGACGACTGATAGCCGGCATTGCCAAACGTGCGGGGAGAAGCGTATCGCCCGAACCCGTACGGGACCGACTCCCTGCCGTAGATGTTCGAGTTGATGTAGAATCCCAGACCCATGTCCACAACATGACCCAGAATTTCGTCCTTCATACCGGTCCGATGCCGGGCCGTAATGGCTTCAACGGTCTGGGGAAGCAGGATCCGCTTCCCGTTGAATCGCCCTTTTCCGAGCAGCATCTCGTAGAAGCGGCCCAGTTCCCTCGCCGGTCCCCTGCCGCTGCCACCCGGAACGCATCGACCGATCGTCCGCTCCAGATCCACGCTGTAGTGTGACGGTTCAGGCGTTCCGGCTGCCGTATTGTACATCAATCCGATCCGGTCCTTCTTCGCCTGGTACGTCGTTGAATCCATCGAAAGGCTGCAGTTGGGCATGTCGAGTGAATCGAATATCTCCTGATGGACGTATCGGTCAAAGGCCATGCCGCTTTTGCGCGAAACGACCTCGGCAAGCACGAACCAGGCATTCGCCACGTCGTATCGCGCCCGCCTCCCCGGGACCCAGTCTTCGCGCAAGGGCGCATCGCATATTACGGCGACGATTTCTTCCCACGAAGATTCGGACCACGGGACGTCGACCGGGCCGATCCCGGCGGTATGCGTCAGCAGATGCCGAAACGTCAGACACGCTTTTCCACGGACGCCGAATTCCGGCAGATGGACGCAGACCGAATCGTCGACGTCGATCTGACCCCTCTCCCACATCTGGGCGACGGCAACCGCGGTTACGCCCTTCGTCAATGACATCCAGACGGTTATGGTGTCACTCGTCATCGCTCTGTCTGTCGTCGCATTCCCGACGGCCACGTCCACAACGACATTTCCGTCCACAGACACGTAGAGCTGAGCGCCCGGATGGAGCCCCTCTCTGATGCCTGCCTGTAGTCGATCGACGGTCTGTGTGAGCAATACGTCCATCTGCTGTTTCCGTCCCGCAACGCCCAGGTTCAGGACCTGTGCAGGTCCGGGTCCTCCAGGGCCTCGTAGACCACGCCGCCTTCGACGTTGCGCGGCATCGGCGCGCCCGTGAGGTAGCAGACCGTGGGCGCCACGTCGATGACGCGCACCTGACGCTCGAGGCGTCCCGCCTGGCGCACACCCGCGCCCGCGGCGATGAATGTCGAGTGCTGGCCGGCCATCCCGAACGCCACCGAGGGCAGCTGCTTGCCGTGGGCGCCGTCGTACTCCGGGCGCAGGGCATAGACCACGTCGCCCACGCGGTCCGACCAGAGGTTCACC
>CAZKDZ010000052.1:0-7418 GCA_964551635.1 uncultured bacterium
CGGTGTTTACAGCAAACCGGAGAGCAACGAGGTTGTTTTTTCGTTCTTCTGCCAGATCACCGGAGGTGCGGTCCGGCTCACGGACGAGGCGGACCGGATCGAGTACTTTCCATTGGATCGTATCCCCAGGAACACCGTGCCAAAGCAGGTGGAACGCATCCAGGACTTCTATTCGGACAGAACGGGAACGCACTACAGGGTCCAGAGCGGTCCGGGCGCGATCGAGTTGCTCAACAAGGGTAAGTTGTAATTCATTCACCCGTCGCCCTCCAACGCGGTGGGCCTCATCTGTCGATAGTTAACCACAATTCGAAAGAAACCGCAACGCGGCGACGTGACGACAACCCCTGAAACGGGGCGCAATAGTCGTCCAGAAGGACGTTTTTTCAGTTCACGTCCAATAACCTGGCGTATCCTGGTAATCCGCAGTTTAATCGCCTTTGTCAACTTGCATATATTCGATTTAACGTCCTCGTATACATACGAATCCTGGTCAAATGTCAGACTATCTGATCATCGGCGCTGCGATAATCTTGAGAGAGAAGAACGGCCTTCTCTTCGAACTCCAGAGAGAGGCGAAATGGGTGCGAGGGCCAGATGGGATTGTCGAGATCGGCATGAGCTGCATCGGCGGCACGGTTGAGGAGGGCGAGACCCTGGAGGGCGCACTGCGCAGGGAGGCGTTGGAAGAAATCGGCTGCAGGGTCGCGTTAGATGGTTCCGCGCAGCCATTTTCGATCGCCCCGGACGGAACGGTATCGCCGCTTCCGCCAGGTAGCGTTCCGGATGGTGTTCAGTTCCTGTGGGAAGGAGACGACCCGGGATTTGTCCCGGGCGCAAAGGTCGCGGTGTACGCCGACCGAGCGATTGGTCGGGCGGAACCGGGCGATCTTTCGGCCATCGCGACGTTGAAACCCGATCTATTCTATACACTCGCCGCGGAATCCTTCACAGTCGAGCGCCTGGAGACGCAAGGCGGAGTCATTAAGGAGCGCGCGGCGGTTCCGCGTTCCGCTCGGTTCAGGCCCGTCGGGACGGCAGCCAGACTTCTGGATCTCCGAAAACGGCATCCTGCGTTGTCGAAGCTGATTCTGCCCGGGTCCTGATTCGAGACCATCCCACCTGCTGATTCACGGTATCTTACGCTTCGCACGATTCGGAACGCCACGCACGGGGATTTCACGGGGTCCAATTGATGAATGAAATACACGAGGCCAACCGACGGCGATGGGACGACATGGCCGTGGATTGGGAGGAACGTGTGAATCGCGACGGCCTCTGGCAAAGATGTCACCGGGAACCCGGGTTGGCATTCGACGGTGGGGCACTTGAGACCATCCGTGAAATGATGGGGACGCTTGACGGTAAGCGAGTCTGTGTGATCGGCAGCGGAGACAACCTGGCCGCCTGTGCATTGGCGGGTCTGGGCGCCAGGGTTACTTCAACGGACATCTCCGGTGAGCGACTGAAACTGGCGTCGACCCGGGCGGACTCGCTGGGTCTGTCGATGGAATTCGTGCGTTCCGACGCGGCCAGACTGGATTCGCTTTCCGATTCGTGCTTCGATCTCGTCTGTTCTACGAACGGCTTTTTTGTTTGGATCGCCGATCTGTATGGCGTTTTCCTGGAGGTCACTCGCATCCTGAAGCCAGGAGGCGCGTACGTCTTCTACGACGTTCATCCCTTCACGCGCCCTTGGAAAGAACAGGTCGCGCCTATAGAAATGACGAAAACCTACTGGAACACCGGCCCCTTCCGCGGTTCCGGAGAGGACTCTTATGAGCATCACTGGACCCTCGCCGACCTGCTCAATCCCCTGACACAAGCGGGATTGGTTTTGAAGAAAGTTATCGAAAGCCCGGCTCGCGATTCTGGATTCTGGCGGGGAGTCAACGGGGCGGCCGATGCCGACGATTCGTTGCTGGACTGGCGGACAAATCCGCGGGCAGGTCTGCCGGTCTGGTTGACCGTCGCTGCATCGGCGCCGTGAAAAAAGAGCCCGGAACGTCCACTTTCCAAATGCGGATACCTCATCCGGTGTAGGGGCAACCCTGGTGGATGCCGTGGGTTTCTCCACATCAAGAGGTTATCAATCAACGAAAGGAATACATCGTATGAAGTCACATCTGGCGTTTCTTCACACGACACCGGTGCTGATCGATACCTTCGATCGGCTTGTAGGGGAAGCCGATCCGGAATTACCCGTCAGACACATTGTGGAAGAGGAATTCCTGAACGAAGCCCGCGAGAAGGGAATCAGCCAGGACCTGGACGGACGTATTCAGGGCCGCATCGGCGCCGCGATCGAAGACGGCGCGCGTGTGGTACTCTGCACGTGTTCCACAATTGGAGCGAGTGCGGAGGGTGCAAATGACACAGCGGACGGCGTCGTTGTTCGGGTCGATCGTCCGATGGCCGAAAAAGCCGTTGAAATCGGTTCCCGAATTATCGTTGCCGCGGCTCTCGAGAGTACACTCGCGCCAACTCGAAACCTGATTCTCGACGTCGCAAGTGCGCGCAAAAAGCGCATTGATCTGATCGAGGTTCTCTGCGACCATGCCTGGAGCAGGCTCGAAGCGGGCGACAACGAAGGCTATTTCAGTGAAATCGCCCGCAAGTTGAAGGAGCGTGCGTCCGAAGGCGACGTCATCGTACTGGCGCAGGCCTCTATGGCTGGAGCCGCAAAACTGTGTCCGGAACTCTCAACTCCAATTCTCAGCAGCCCCGAAATCGGATTTCGGCATGCGCTCGAGATTTGGAAGCGAGAAGGAAGGGATTGAAATCGCCAACCACCCAATCGCCTCGCTGAAAAGGCGGGCGCCCACAAGGGGCGCCCCTACGCCGAAGAACACCTCGGATGAGACGAGTGGGCGAGAATCCTGGTGACGAGCCGAATGGAAACTTGCGAATCGATTGTCCGTGAAGTTCTGGATGAGCCGGTCGAGTCGCTCGTCAGGATAGATGAGGGTTGGACGCACATCGTCCTGGAGGTAAACAGGAAATGGATATTTCGTTTCGTACGGGACCCGTTGAATACGCAGCTTGCCGTTGAACAGGCATTTCTGCCCCTGTTCAATGGACATTCACCGTTACCGATCCCAGAAATACGGTACTCGGCGGCGAATTTCATCGCATACGAAAAGATCGAGGGCGTCAAGTTTTCCGAATCTGTGTTTCGGAGTCTCGGCAGGAGCGAGAGGGCGTCACACTCGGTGGCCCTTGGCGACTTTCTGTCGTGTCTCCACGCCCTTTCGTTTGAACACCGGGATCTCAAGACCGCGCCGTTCGGTGGCGTCGATTTCTGGGAGGAGTTGTGGCCTGACGCAGCGCCGCGATTGCAGTCCTCTACCCTGAAGAATGCCGAAGAATACTTCACTCGAGCGATTTCGGAAATTGCCTCAGCGGCGTGCCCAAACGTTGTCACCCATTCGGACTTTGGGACCAGCAACGTCCTGATCGACGCGGCCGGATCGAAGCTGACCGGGGTGATCGATTTCGGCGACATCAGTATCGGCGATCCGGCGGCCGATTTTGCGACGTTCTACCGCAGATTTGGGAAGCCGTTCGCCGAAGATATGGCCGAGGCCTACCGGCTGCCGCTGGGAGAGGATTTCTGGACGCGGGTGGATTACCAGTCGAAGCGAAAGCTCTTCTTCGTCCTCTTCTTTGCCCTGAATCACGGCTTCGATGAGTACGTTCCCGGTCTCGTCAGCGCGATCGAATCCCGGTTTGCTGAGTGATGGTTTGTCATATGCATGCATTGTTCCCCGTTCCCGTGTAGGGGCAACCCTTGTGGTTGCCCTGGGTTTTGTGGCTGTTCCCGGCGATCGTCAGAAAAGGCGGGCGCCCACAAGGGACGCCCCTACAATTCAGACTCGTGTGAAAAAAGGAAGGATCCGTGAATGCTGCCGGAAGTCATCGAAACAGACCGGTTGAGACTCAGGCCATATAGTCTTGAGGACGTTGAAGACGTGCTTTCATACGCATCCGATCCCGAATGGGCGCGTTATCTCGGTCCGGTTCCGCAACCCTACACGAGAGCCGACGCTGAGGGATTTCTGAAAGGCCAACTGTCGCAGGACCGAACGAATCGCGCGTCCTGGGCGATTGAATACGCGGGATCCGCCGTTGGTGGCGTCAATATCGGATTCGACCTCAAGAATCGCGTCGGCACAATTGGCTATAGCATCGCCCGGCGTTTATGGGGAAACGGGTTGACCACGGAAGCGGCCGGCGCCGTGATCGACGCGTCGTTTACCGCCTGTCCCGATCTGAATCGCATCCAGGCTACGACCGACGAGCGGAACGCCGGTTCCCTCCGGGTCCTGGAAAAGCTTGGCATGGTCCGTGAAGGCCTGCTGCGCCAGGACCAGTACCTGCGAGGCAAATTCAGGAACACCGTCTGGTGCGGCCTGTTGCGATGTGAATGGGAGGCCCGCAGAACCAGGTAGACTGAATATTACACAGGCCATGAACCTACACGGATGGACAGGATGAGCAGGACAGAAACCTGCCTGGGACCAGTGTGGTTGGCGTTCCCGGGAGCGAGGGCAGGATGCCCTCGCTCCGGATATTGGTGGATCATGGCGAAAGAGATGGCAGGTTACCGTCGGTCGCAGGCCGTTCGTGTCCGGAGTTGCGACTACGGGGTTTTGCCAGGTTCTGCGGCGACGCGAAAGGAGAAGAATTCCGGTCGGAAATGAAATCATCCTGAAACGAAGGTGTTGGACACCTGTGATTCGAGGAGGAACCAATGAGTGATCTGGCGAATTATGTCGAAAAGAGGAAAGCAAGAGATCCTGAATTCGCCAGGAATTACGAAAGCGGTTATCTGGGATTCAAAATTGGCGTAGAGCTCCGGGAAGCCCGAAAAGAGGCCGGCTTTACCCAGGAGGAGGTGGCAAAAAAGCTGAAAACCAGGAGATCCGCGATTTCGAGAATGGAAAACCATGCTCAGGACATCAGACTGTCAACTTTGCGCAAGTATGCAGAGGCAATAGGGAGAAAACTGCACTTTTCCGTGGGATAGCGACCGCAAGCGCTGCGCATCCCGAGCCGCTCCCTGAGCTTGTCGAAGGGTCGGCGAAGGCTGGTGTAATGGGTAGCCACACGCGGGCATTTCGACATTTCGACAAGCTCAATGCAGGCATGCTCAATGACCACGCGTCAGAAGGCTGTATTTGATAAATTAAATGCGGGCAACGCAATCGACGAACAGCACGCCCGAATGTGTTACGCGGAGGGAGTACACTCAATGAGCGAACAGGTAAGCAATATACTCGCAGGAAAGGGTGCGGTGATAACGGGTGCCGGTCGCGGCATTGGCCGTGCGATCTCGCTGGGCTACGCGGGCGGGCGCATCGGTCTGCTGCGCGGCGAGGACCGAAACCGAAATCCAGGAAACCGTGCGGGAAATTTGCGGAGAGGGCGGAACCGCGGTCTCGTTCCAGGTGGACGTGAGGCAACGGGAGGCGGTCCAGGCTCTTTTCGATTTTGCGGAGGGAGAAATATCCGGAATCGACATTGCCGTCCTCAATGCGGGCGTGAACCTCGACAGGGGACCCGTTGAGGGCGGCGATCCGGTTGCCTGGGAGGAGACGATTCGCACCAATCTGCTTGGCGCATACTATTGCGCCAGGGCGGCGATTCCAGCCATGAAGCGGCGGGGCGGCGGGAAGATCATCACCATCGGATCCGGCATGGGCCACAACGGATTAGCTGAGAGTTCGGCCTACAGTTGTTCGAAAGCCGGTCTCTGGATGTTGACGCGTGTTCTCGCGCAGGAACTCCGGCAGCACAACATCAGCGTAAACGAACTCATCCCCGGGCCGGTACGAACGGATATCGTCTCGAAACTCCACTTCGAAGGCGAGTGGTTCAAATCGCCTGAAGACGTGGTGCCGATGGCGCTCTTTCTGGCAACCCAGCCCCACGGCGGTCCCACGGCGCAGAGTTATTCCCTGATGCGGCGGGATACGTGAGCGGGACGGAAACCGCGACCAAGGGAAGTTGAGCGTATGTCCGTACTAAGGGTCGGTCTGGCGTCCATCCCGGTCGAAGCAAATGCGCTTTCGCGAAATCTCGAAACGGTCGGGCGCGTACTCGATGAAAACGCGAATGACGATATAGACCTCTTCGTGTTCGGCGAAGCGGTCTTGACAGGGTTGGGCGGCGGAAACGCCCAGCCCGATGGCGTCGCAAATACATCGGAAGTATTGCGGATGGTAGACAGGCTGACGAAGGACACTTCCACAGCCGTATGCGTGGGATTCATTGAGCGGCAACACCACAGACGATACCTCACACATTACCTTTCGTCCGAAGGGGCGCTCTGCGGCGTTCAGCGTAAAGTTTTCGCGGGTAACCCGACGCGCCCGCACGTGTTCTCGTCCGGGAAGGAGATTCGCCCGATTCCTTTTCGCGGCCACCAGGTGGTCATCCTGGCATGCGCGGACTGGATGCTGCCGGAAACGGTGTTGGCGGCAGGACAGCATGAGCCCGACCTGATATTGGCCCCGACGGACCAGTATTCCTGGACGCCGCACAATCGGTCCGTCCTTCACAAGGCAGGTCAATCCTCCTCGTTCTGGTTACAGGCGCCGCTGGTCGCAGCCTTTAGTTCCACGGCGGGACCATCAGATGAACATACCGAGGTCTTCGCCTGTCTCGCGTATGACTGCGCGGGCGATGAATTGATCAAAGCGTCGAAGAAAGTCGGAGATAGAACCGTTCACAAGATCGACGTGGAACTTCGAAAAGCGCATTGGAAATGGGGTGGGTTTCGGAGCCGGAAGAGATATATTGAGTCATCCAGCGTTCCTCGAAAGAGAACGGCAGTTTAGATACGTCCGAATTATCCAGCGGCATCTTCGGCAAGTGAAATGTGCAGAGTGCGGATACCCCGCAGAGTCAATCCCGCGCTCCAGGTCCCGGAGATAACGACGTGACGAGCATGACACTTGATGCGGTCAAACGGCTTGTACACGATGGCAAGATAAGAGTGTCGGCTCATGGATACGATGAAATCGCGGAGGACGCGATTAGAGTACGTGAAATCATCGAAGGATTGGAAAATGCGATTGTCGTTGAAGATTATCCGCAATACGGCAAGGGGCCCTGCGTTCTTGTCTTGCAGCATGACCGTGAAGGCCAACCAATACATATTGTGTGGGGAATTCCAAAGGGAGGCACCTCACCAGCCGTCGTGGTGACGGCATATCGTCCCGATGCGCTGGATTGGGACGAAAGATTCATTGAGAGGAGACCATGACTGATATGACGACCAAAAAACTGGTACGCGTCAGAGAATATGCTGCCGAGGTCGAGGTGGAGTTGGTCGACGGCGACGAGGGATGGGCCCCATACCTCTCGGTGAGTGACGCGGATAAACTGGATGATGTTCGCGAGGCTCTGGAGTG
>CAZKDZ010000053.1:0-7112 GCA_964551635.1 uncultured bacterium
TACAGGTACGCCGCCGGGCGTCGGAATGGCCAGGCAGCCGCAACTCTGGCTCAAGGCCGGCGATACCGTTGTCTGCGAAATCGAAGGAATCGGAAGACTCGAGAATCCGGTTGTCTCGGGCTGACCGGTCGGACGTCGAAAAACCAGCGGGTCCGAGTGCCTTTCGGCTCCCGTCAGATCTCCCGGTTCCCGCTGTTCCGGGGCGCCATCCACTTTTGTATTTCAGGCTCAATATGTGTTTCGTAAAACATTAATTAACAAATATTTATACATATTTTCCACGCACACGAGTGTGTGTATGCGCTCTTTCACTGAAGAGCAGCGATCAGCTGCTAGCTAAGATCAATAACAAAAAGCCCCTTTTCCCCAAATTCCCAGCCTACGGCGTGTTCCTTAAAAGCGGGGAGACGGAAGACGGGAGAGGGTAGAGATTACCTGCCTTGTGCGGATTCATATAGTGCCGAAGGCAAGGGGGGAAACATACCGGGCAAGGATTTCTTCTACCGTCTTCCCTCTACCTTCTCACCGCCTTTAGAATTGTCGCCGCTGGGCGCGGGGCCTGCCACATGCATGGCGCGAATAGCCTTACAGGACTCACCTGATACGCTGGCCTGCCGACCGCGGAGGATTACGCAATTCTGTGCGGGACGGAACAACACGCCCTGCTCTGGGAGTGCTCTGAAAAGGCTCCGCGTCTGTAAACGGTATGGTTTCCAGGGTTGGAGCAGCTGTCAGCCATCAGTGATCAGCCGTCAGCCAAAAGCGGTTCATGTAAAGGACTATTGTCAGGAATCACCGATATCCCCACCGCCACGTGGGCAACCACAAGGGATGCCACTGCAAATTCAAACTTTATCCCTCTATCTTTCTCCAGCCTTACAGCGGAGGCACCGAAGATGAACCTGGGAGAAATGATCGAAAAGGCGCGCAGGGGCCGGTTCAGCCAGCACGCGCTGGGCGAAAGGATCGGGGTCTGGGGCACCTACATCGGACAGATAGAAAGCGGAAAGCGCATTCCGTCCGATGAGCGATGTCTCGATCTCGCGACGGTCCTTGGCCTGGATCCAAGGGCTCTCTTGATTCAGGCTTACAGACAGCGCGCCGGTACAAAAGAAGCCAGGCGCCTTTTCGACGACATGGCTGGATCGATTGCCGAACCAGAAAGCCGCGAGCATGGTGGTGTCAGCAATCCCGCGGGGATCGAGCAGGAAGAAGGTTCCCCGGACCGGATTGGCAGTGCGGGCAAGCCCCCCTTCACCCGCGGCGTCTATCCAGACATGTATCGCGGGCGCCTCTGGACCATCCGCCAGTACGCGGGATTTTCCACCCCGACGGAGACCAATGCCCGCTTTCGCGCTCTGCTCGAAACGGGCCAGACCGGCCTGAGCGTGGCGTTCGACCTGCCCACGCAAATGGGCTACGACTCGAACCATCCGAATGCGGAAGGCGAGGTGGGCCGGGTGGGCGTGGCGGTGGACGGCCTGTGGGACCTGGAAGCCCTGTTCGATGAAATCCCGCTGGACCGCATCAGCACGTCCATGACCATCAATGCGACGGCGAGCATCCTGTTCGCCCTGTACGCGGCCCTCGGAAAGAAGCGCGGATTGCCGGCATCGGCGCTGGCCGGCACGGTCCAGAACGACATTCTCAAGGAATATGTTTCACGTGGAACATATATCTTCCCGATCGCCGATTCGATGCGTCTCGTCGTGGACCTGATGGGCTATTGTCTCCGGGAAGCGCCAAAATGGAATCCCGTCAGCGTAAGCGGATACCACATGAGAGAAGCCGGAGCAACCGCCGCGCAGGAGCTTGGTTTTACGCTCGCCCACGCCCTGGCGTACGCCGATGCCGCCGGCGAGGCTGGCCTCGAACTTGAGCGGATTCTCCCGAACTTCTCTTTCTTTTTTGGCGTTCACAACCATTTCCTGGAAGAAATCGCCAAATTCCGTGCGGCCAGGCGACTCTGGAGCCGGCTCGTCCTGGAACGCCTGAGCATACAGGACCCCCGTTGCAGGCGGCTGAGATTTCACGCCCAGACCGCCGGCTCGACACTCACGGCCCAGCAACCGTTGAATAACTGTACACGTACGACCTTGCAGGCGCTGGCGGCCGTTCTGGGGGGCGCGCAGTCCCTGCACGTCAACGCCTACGATGAAGCGCTCGGACTCCCGTCTGATACAGGAGCTCAACTTGCCGTCCGCACCCAGCAGGTCCTCGCATACGAAAGCGGCATCCCCGAAACCGTGGATCCCATGGGCGGTTCCTATGCCGTGGAACGGATGACCGATGACCTGGAGGAGGAAGCCGTTGCCGTTCTCGAGTCGGTCGACCGGGAGGGTGGGGCGGCTCAGGCCGCCGCAAGCGGCTTCACTGCGGCCTGTATCGCGGAATCCGCATACGATGCCCAGAAGAAAATCGAATCGGGCGAGACCGTGGTGGTCGGGGTAAACCGGTATCAGGACGCCGCGGACCCGCCGGCTTCGGCATTCCAGCCCCCGCAGGAAACCGAAGACACGCAGAAGAGCAGGCTTGCGCGCGCGCGAAGCCTGCGGGACTCCGACGCGACGAACGAAGCGTTGGACGTCGTCGAACGTCGGGTGAGGGCCGGGGGCTCGATCACCGAAGCGGTTGTGGCGGCCTGTTCCGTCGGCGCGACCGTGGGCGAGATATCGGACAGGCTGCGCGCTGTCTTTGGATCCTACAGACCTGGAGGATAATCGTGGACGGACGAGCGCGCCGCAAAGCGGGAATCATCCGCAGCCAATCGCTACTCAGGGGTATTGCGATTGCCGCCTTGGCCACGCTGGTGGGGATGGCAGGCTGGGCCACAGCGACGGCAGAAAGCCGGACCGGCGTAATCACGGGACAGATCCTGGACGCTTCATCCGGGCGTCCCCTTGCCGATGCGCTGGTCCTCATAACGGGTACCGGAATCGGCCAACTCACCAACGCAGCAGGCCGTTTCACGCTTCTCAATGTTCCCGCAGGCGAACATGTCGTGCGCGCGACCCATATTGGGTACGGTGAAGCCTATCAGAGCGTGACCGTCGGTGGGGGGGAGACACAAAACATCGAATTCGAGATGTCGTCAACTGCGATCGCGCTCGATGTGATCGTCGTGACCGGTGTGGGGGCCGAAACGGCGCGGCGCGCCCTGGGCGCGTCGGTCGACGTGCTCACCGCCGAAGAAATCGCGCTGGCGCCGGTCCAGTCCGTCGACCAGCTGATTCAGGGCCGGGTCGCGGGCGCGACCGTCAACGCCGCCTCGGCGCAGCCGGGCACGGGCTCGCTGATCAACTTCCGGGGAATCTCCTCGGTGTTCGGCGCCCAGACCCCGGTCATCTACGTGGACGGGGTGCGCGTCGACAACGACCAGTCGACCGCCGCGGGCACCGGTGGCGAGCAGTCCTCCGCGCTCGCTGACCTCCTCACCAGCGACATCGACCGTATCGAGATCACCAGGGGCGGCGCCGCCTCCACACTGTACGGTTCCGACGCCGCAACCGGGGTGATCCAGATCTTCACCAGGAAGGGCACCCCAGGGGCGCCGCGCATTACGGCCCGCGTAGAGCAGGGCATCGAGGTGCCGGAACTCAAGTATATCCTGGATACCGGCGTGATCTTCCCGGACCGGGTCGAGTCCGGCGAGGTCACGGCCACCTTTCTGGAAGATCAGCATTTCAGGATCGGTCAGACCCAGAGCTATTACCTGGGCGTCAGCGGAGGCGACGCCGACGTGACGTACAGCGTCAGCGGCCGCCTTGAGGACCGCACGGGGAGCCAGCCCAAGGACGCCAGCACCAACTACAACCTGCGGGGCGGCCTGCAGGCGTCCCTCGGCGCGGATTTCACCGTGGAGTTCTCGGGCAGCTACGTCCACCACAATTTCCAGCGGCTCTACAATGGCTTTTCCATTGAGGATCCCATCACCACCTTCGAGGTCGGCGACGCCCTCTTCTTTTCGGGAGCCGCCACCCTCAAGGAGGCGCACGACATCTTCCTGATGCCGGACATCGACGAATGGGTTGACAGGTTCATCTTCTCCGCCGGCGCCCGCTGGAACATACGCGACGACCTGACTGCCAGGCTTACGGTGGGCAGCGACAACCGAAGCAACCAGCAGCGGATCTACCACCCAATCGGCTTCACGCCTGGCGAACCCACCGGACAGCTCAACCGGCGTGACCGCTCCTTTACCTCGGTGTCGCTGGACGCGGGCGCGACGTACGCGTGGGAGAACTCAGGCGGGAGCATCGGGTCCTCGCTCACCGTCGGCGTGCAGGGCTTTCGCCAGGATGAGAGCATCATCAACGGCAATGGGCTGGGCTTCGCCCTCCCGGGTTCCTTCGACTTCGACGCGGCGGCGGAGATCACAGCCTTCGAGGCCAACGTCGAGGTTTTCAACGGCGGCTTGTACGTGGACGAACAGCTCAGCTTCTGGAACAAGCTCTACCTCGGAGGCGGGTTCCGCATCGACGCCGGCTCCAGCTTTGGAGACAATATCGACACGGAACTCTATCCCAAAGCCACAGGGTCGTACATCCTCTCCGACGACGTCAGCCTTCCTCTGGTGGACGAACTCAAGCTCCGTACCGCCTACGGGCAGACCGGCCGGTTCCCGGGCGCCTTTCTGAAAGACCGGACCTTCTCGGCCGTCTCCTTCCGCGGGGAGTCGGCGCCCAGGTTCGCTAACCCGGGCAACGCGGAACTTCGCCCGGAGAAGACTTCCACAATCGAGGCCGGTATCGACGCCGCTCTCTGGAACAACCGGATAGGGATCGACCTGACGGTATACGACGCCCGCACCACCGACGCGCTCTTCCAGGTGCCCCGCCAGCCGGTTACCGGACAGGGCACCCAGCAGGAGAACGTGGGCGAGATCCTGAACCGCGGGATCGAACTCGGCGTCAACGTGGACATTCTGAACACCAGGCAGTTGGCCTGGAGCCTGGGTGGAACGTTTCGCTACACTCACAATGAAGTCACCGACATGGGCGGCGTGGCGGACTTCGGCGCGGACGGCTCCCAGAAGCGTGTGACCGGCTGCTGGAAGATGGTCGACGGGAAGTGCCGCGGAGGGCCTGTCGGCGCATGGTGGGTGACCATGCCGGTGGACACCAACGGTGACGGCTTGCCGGACGGCTCCGAGCGCCAGTTCACCGGCGGGTTTCCGGTTCCGGACAAGAGCGGAAGCTTCAACAGCACGATCGCGATCGGCAACAACCTGACGGTCAGCGCGCTGGCCGACTGGGCCGGCGGTCATCAGGTGTTCGACTGGGGTTCGGTCTGGGCTACTTTCAACGGCATCTACCGTCGAGAACGCGTTCGCTGCGGTATGGAAGAGGGCGACGACGACGGATGCGGGTACGCCTTTCCGACCCGGTATGACGAGCACGGCTCAGCATTGGGCAAGTACAGCCAGAACGCGGCGCGGAGCGCATTCCTCTACGACGGTGACTACTTCAAGCTCAGGGAGATCGCTGTGCGGTACGTGCTGCCGGAGGGAATCGCCGGCAGCATCAGCGCCGGCCGTGCTTCGCTGTTCGCGACTGGCCGCAACCTGTGGATCTGGTCCAGGAACAAGATCGTCGACGGCGAACTCAACGGAATTTCCGGCGGCGGACTGCAACTGGGAGGCGAGACCAGTACGACACTTTCACCGAACCGGCAGTTCAGGCTCGGCGTCGAGGTGGTCTACTGATGGCCGGCATTCAACGGAAAAGAGACAACATGATGAACAGGAACATCTCGATCCTGAGACGGGGACGGGCGGCCATGGCCGGGACGCTTCTCGGCGTCCTTGCGGCCGGTGGCTGTGACGCCATCAATCCCACAAGGGTGAACAATCCGACGACCACCGAAGAGGACCTGGCGCAGGCCACCAACACCACCGAAGCGCTCCTGCCGGGGCTCAAGGCGCAGTTCGCCCGCCTCGTCAACGCCTACGTCGTTGCCGAGGTCGTGACCGACAACTATTCGATCCACGGCACGGGGCTCATCCAGACCCTGGACGCCCCCGACGAAATCACCCCGGACATCATGAATTCGACGGGGACGAGCGCCACCGGTGTGTACTGGAACGTTCAGGAGCTGCGGGCGCTGGCCGATTTCGTAATCGACGAGATCTCCCCGAACGATGCCGGGGCGACGCCGGAACTGGTGGCCGAAGCCCGCTACTACCGGGGCATGGCCTATCTGACCATGGGCGAGGTCTTCTCCTTCGTGCCGCTCGAGGAGGACGGTACCCCGCAACCTTCCGACGTTGCGCTTGACCGGGCCGTGAGCGACCTGCAGGCGGCGTTGGGGTTCGGACCGCAGGCCAACGCGGCGCTTGCGCGGGCATATCGTCTGCAGGGCGACAGGGGAGGGGCGGCAGCGGCGGCCAACGCGGTGCTTTCCGCCGACTCTGAGTTTCTCTTCGCGCCTCCGTACGACGCGGGTTCGATCACCAACACGCCGGTGGACTTTCTGATACTGAGGGCGTTGCAGGAAATGCAGCCGTTGCCCAGGCTCGACTTCCTGGACCCCAAGTACACGGATCGCGCGTCGGCAATTCCCATCGCCAAGGCCGAGGAAATGCACCTGATCCTGGCTGAGGTTGCGCTGGCATCGGGGGACCTAGCGGGGGCGAAGAGCCAGTTGGCCGACGCCATACGCCTTGCCCGAACCCGCGGCACCGTTTCCTTCGACGAAATCGACGAGCGCCGCAACGCCGACCTGAGTTTGCGTCCGCGCGACTCCGAGATCCTCGTGCGGGCCGATTCCGACAGTCCCTACCGGGCCGGCCTGGTGCTCGACCGTCCGGGCGACGGGCTCGCGATCCCCATCATTTCCGGGACATCGCTCGACGCCGACAGCGTCACCGCCCTGACAATAGAATCCGAGTTGTGGCACTCGCTGTGGCTCGCGCGGCAGGAGATCCTGTTCCTGGAAGGCAGGAGACTCGCAGACCTGGGAATCAAGCTGCCGATGATGCTGCGGGAAATCGACCAGAATCCCAACATCAGCGAAGGTGCACCGGGCACCCTGCCGGTCGTCCCCGGGTTCGTTCCGCTGGCGCCGCGCTACGCAATGGATATCTACACGCCGGTCAATCTGTACGATGGCGA